>JBKQLO010000156.1:0-22465 GCA_052147055.1 Terriglobales bacterium | reverse complement strand
TTATCTGGGCATGGGCCGTGAAGCCGAGGGACAGATAGACGGCAGTGATGAAAACAGATACCGCAGAAGATCGCTTCTTCATCGTTCCTCCATTATGCCTCTGGAACGAGATTCCCGGTGCCTCAGTGCGCCGCGATCCACACCTGCCACCCGACGACAGCCATCATGAACAAAAGATAGGTTCGGAGGGACCAGAGGACGAGCAGTTCGGGGCCTTTGAGGCGCCGCCTCGGGATGAAGTGCTTCTTCGCCTGAACCAGCTGATCGTGTTCAAGCGACGATAAAGCCAGCCTTTGATCCGCGCTGGAGATCAAAGCCGGCGACTGTTCTTTTGGCGTCATAAAGCTAGCTTCTCCTACTTCCCACCCAACGCGGTAAAGATGTTGGGCGCGATGATGCTGATGCCGAAGAGTACGCCTGCGGCGGTCAAAATAAATACGACGCCGGTTGACAGTACGTTTGCCCACAGGGGACTGACCAGGTCGCCCATGATTTCTCTGTCATTCACCAGCATGAATAGGAACACGAGCGCGGGTGGCATGGCCAGAACTGCAACCACGTTTACCACCAGAACCACGTACACCAGCGGTAGCCCAGGGATGAGAACGATGGCCGCCGCAGCCACGGCACACAAGGTCAACACAGAATAAAAAGCTTTGCCCTGTCCCATGGGAAGATTCAGGCTGTGGGGTTTGTGGGTCACCTCTCCGAAGGCGTACGCCGAAGAAGTTGAAATCGTGATCGAGGCAACAATTCCGGCCTCAACCATGCCGAGGGCAAAGAGCGAAGCGCCAAATCGGCCGATCAGAGGCTGGAGAGCTTGCGCAAACTCGGCCGCTTGGAAAGTATCGGCCGTCATCTGATGAGCGAACAACGGCGCCGTCGCTAGGATTGTGGCAACTGCGGCGGCGGTTGCCAATGCAGCTCCGAGCACGGTGTCAATGCGGCCGAAGCGGATGTCTTTCGTGGTCATTCCTTTGTCGACCGTCGCGCTCTGCTGAAAGAAAAGCATCCAGGGCGTTACCGTGGCTCCAATGTCGGCCAGCACAATCAGCAGAGTGTCCTTATTGAAGCCGGGAAGCGGTTGCCAGGTGATGAATGCATGGCCCACTGAGTGCCAACTGGGGTGGGTCATGAGCGCAACCGGAATAAAGACCAGGTTGAATAGCGCGGCGGCGAGCGTAATTCGTTCCCAGGTCCAATAGCGGTGACTCACCAGCGCTCCGTACAGGATGACGAGGGCAATCAGGATTGCCATCCAGGGCGGAACGCCAAAGAAACCCAGGCCCGCACGGATCGCAATAAACTCCGTGATGAGCGTGAGGAAATTCCCAATGCCCAGGTCAATCATGGAAAACCATCCCCAGAACGGCCCGAAGCGCTCGAAGATGAGCTCGGCGTGTCCGCGGTGGGTTGCCGCGCCCAGGCGCACGGTCATTTCCTGCACCACGATCGCCATGCAAAACGTGAGGGCAACGAAGGGAAGGAAGAATCCAATGCCAAACTTCGCGCCCGTGGCGGCGTAGGAGAGCATGCTGGGGCCGTCGTTTTCTCCCAGCATGACCAGAACACCCGGCCCCACCAGCAGCCACAACAGCTTTGCCCGAGAGGAAAAGCCGCGGCGGGCGCGTGCCGCCGATACCCGGACGCGATCATGCGCACGATCTACGTCTTCGTGGGTGATGACAACGACTTCGTCGCCGTTGGCAAACAGGTCGGCCTTCGTCGATGGAGGTTGTGAACCGACGCTCATGGTCGTAGTTAGCAGCAGTATATATCAGCGGGTAAACTATGGTTAATTACTTTCGAGCGCCAAAACAGGCTAATTCGAGGTACGCCGGGCGCTACGGGCATCACTCGTGACCCAAACCCGCTCCGCGGCCGAGCGGCCGAGGGCGACGGTACCGGCATCGGTGGCCAGCGTCAGAGTTTGATCGTAATTTCGCCCGGAGACGTGCAATCGAGCGCCGGGACGCACGCCGCGGTCTTCGAGGAATTCGAGAAGACGGCGGTCTCGTTCGTAGATGCCGCTGACCAGATAATGTTTCCCTGCTTCCGCGTGGGCCAGCAGCAACAGGCCGCGGCGGCGGCGGCTGGCGGGACTCTCCATCTCGCTCAGATTGCCGTGTGGGCAAGCCCCGGCGCGCCCCAACCGCGCCAGCAGCTTGGCTTCGAAGTCGGGCGAAACCGCGTGCTCCAGGCGCTCGGCTTCGTCGTGCACCTTGTACCACTCCATGCCGAACATTTCCGTCAACATGCGTTCGATGAGATGGTGGCGCAGCGTAAGTTTACGGGCGATTTTGCGGCCGGCGGGAGTTAGGGCGACATGGCCATCTGTCAGCACGCGCACCAGGCCGTCTTTCTTCAGGCGGCGCAGTGCCATGGTGACCGCGGGCGGAGAGACGGCCAGCCAGTGAGCCAGCGTGGCGGAGATGACAGGTTCGCCTTCGCTCTCGGCTTCCAGAATCGCCTTGAGATAATCTTCTTTGGAGCCGGTGATCATTGGGGAAGATTATACCGAGTTAAGCGCAGTTAAAGGCAAAACCCACCACAGAGACACCGAGTCACAGAGAAGAATAGAAACTCATGATTGGGATGTGCGCAGCGGCCCCGATTTCCTCGGTGACTCGGTGCGTCTGTGGCAGGTCACCTTAGTTTGACAGCACGCTCCGCGCACACCTAACCTTAGTGTCTTCCATCTTATGAAGGTTCTTGTCATCGGAGGCGGTGGGCGCGAGCACGCACTGGTGTGGAAACTGCGGCAGTCGCCACGCGTCTCGCAGGTTTACTGCGCGCCGGGCAACGGAGGGATTGCCGCGCATGCGGAGTGCCTTCCGGTTGATTTGAAGAGTGTGCCGGCTCTGCTGGCGCTGGCTGGGCGGATCAAGCCTGATCTCACTGTGGTTGGCCCCGAGCTGCCCTTAACTCTTGGCGTGGTGGACGAATTTACCCGACAGGGGTGGAAAACGTTCGGGCCCACCAAAGCGGCGGCGCAACTGGAGTCGAGCAAGAGTTTCGCCAAGGAATTCATGCAGCGACACCAGATTCCCACGGCGCACTACGCCATTTGCGATTCGCTGGATGAAATCCTTGATGCCTTGCCGCATTTTCACATGCCCATCGTGGTCAAGGCCGACGGGTTGGCCGCGGGCAAGGGCGTGGTGATTTGCAAGACGAAGGACGAAGCGAGCGCAGTCGCCGCCGAGATGCTCAGCGGCAAGATGTTGGGCGCGGCGGGAGCGCGAGTGGTGCTCGAGGAATGCCTGCAAGGGGAAGAACTTTCTTTTCTTGTGATCAGCGACGGCGAGCGCGTAGCGCCGCTGGTGGCGGCCCAGGATCACAAGCGCGTGGACGATGGTGACACTGGCCCGAATACCGGTGGCATGGGCGCCTACTCGATTTCGTCCATACTGGACGAGCAGATGCAAAACTGGCTGGTCCAGCACGTCGCGCGTCCGGTGGTCGACGGGATGAAAGCAGAGGGTGCCGAATACAAAGGCGTTCTGTACTGCGGGCTGATGATGACTGCGCGCGGGCCCATGGTGCTGGAGTTCAACTGCCGCTTTGGCGATCCCGAGACCCAGCCCATCCTGACGCGCCTGGAGAGCGATCTGGTGGAAGCTCTGGAAGCTTCGATCGAAGGACGGGTGAGTGAGGGTGATTTCCGCTGGTCGCCGGATGCCTCGGTGTGCGTGGTGATGGCGTCCGGCGGATACCCAGGGGCGTTCGAAGCCGGGCGGCGCATCACCGGGCTGGCGGATGCGGAGAAGGTTGCGGGCGTGCAGGTTTTTCACGCGGGAACGACCAAACATGACGACGCATACTTCACCTCGGGCGGGCGAGTGCTGGGAGTCACGGCACGAGCTGGGGAGCTCAAGACCGCGGTGGATCGGGCGTATCAAGCGGTCGCGAGGATTGGGTTCGAAGGCGCGCACTACCGCAAAGATATTGCGGCGCGGGCGTTGAAGGGCGCCGAGAAAGGGAGTCTATGAGCAAACCACAAGTTTCCATCGTGATGGGCAGCGATTCTGATCTCGACATCATGCGCGAGGCGGCCAAGGCGCTGGAGAATTTTGGCATTGCGTATGAAATCGATGTAACTTCCGCGCACCGCTCGCCTGAGCGAACCGCAGAGTTCGCTCGCAAAGCCGCTGGCCGGGGCATTCGAGTGATCATTGCAGGCGCGGGCGGCGCAGCCCACCTGGCGGGCGTGATTGCCGCCCATACCACGCTGCCGGTGATCGGGGTTCCCATTCCTTCGACTGCGTTGAACGGCTTGGATTCGTTGCTGGCTACGGTTCAGATGCCTGCGGGCATTCCGGTGGCGACGGTGGCAATCGGCAAGCCGGGAGCCACCAATGCCGGCATTCTGGCGGCGCAGATCCTGGGCTTATCCAGTGCGGCGGTGGAAAAGAAGTTGGATGCGTACAAGGAACAGCTGGCCAACGGCGTGGAAGAGAAATCGAAGAAGTTGAGGATCACGCTGGGTACGTAAGGGAATTGGCGATTCTTACAGCTTGAGGCTCTTCAGATACTCCCGCATCTGCTGTCCCAGATCCGGCCGCTTGAGGGCAAACTCCACTGTGGCTTTCAGAAAGCCTAATTTGTCGCCGGCGTCATGACGCTTGCCTTCGAAGACGTAAGCGTACATCTTCTCTTTCTTGAGCAGCGCTTTCATTCCGTCGGTGAGCTGGAGCTCACCACCCACGCCGGCTTTAGTCTTGGAGAGCGCGTCAAACAATCCAGGCGTCAGGACGTAGCGCCCGATCACGGCCAAGTTGGAAGGAGCATCTTTGAG
The DNA here is from genome assembly GCA_052147055.1 of Terriglobales bacterium. Taxonomy (GTDB): domain Bacteria; phylum Acidobacteriota; class Terriglobia; order Terriglobales; family Acidobacteriaceae; genus JABCZH01. The sequence goes on along the minus strand of JBKQLO010000156.1, from coordinate 17,667 downwards.
CTTCGGCTTCTCGACCATATCGACGATTTCGTAGAGACGACCGCCGAACCCGCCATCCGCCGGTTTGACCTTCAGCACGCCATACGACGAGATGGCCGGACCTTCGATCACCTGTGCGGCCAGCACCGAGCCATTTACCTGGTCGAATACGTCGATCATTTGCTTCAAGCAAGGGACGTCGGAATCGATGACGTCATCGGCGAGCAGCACGGCGAAAGGCTCATTGCCAACCAGTTCGCGCGCGGTGAGCACGGCGTGACCCAGACCGAGAGCCTCTTTCTGGCGGACGTAGGCCACGTGAATCATGTCAGAAATATGGCGGACGATATCGAGCAGATCGGTCTTCTTGCGGTCTTCGAGCATCCGCTCCAGCTCGTAGCTGACGTCGAAATGGTCTTCGATGGCTTGCTTGCCGCGGCCGGTGATGATGATGATCTGGTCGCAACCCGAGGCCAAGGCTTCTTCCACGCCGTACTGGATGATGGGCTTATCCACCAGGGGCAGCATTTCCTTGGGCAGGGCCTTGGTCGCAGGGAGGAAGCGGGTGCCCAGTCCGGCTGCGGGAAAAACGGCTTTGCGAACTCGCATGGTTAATTTTGATTGTACCTTTTGCGATTGCGGGCTGACCAATGTGCGCGCTATCAGATTGCACTGAACATCCCGGGGCGGAGTTTCCTTCGTGATGCTTCGTGTCCTGGGTGGTTCTTCGACATGGTTTTCGGTTTCGGCAAAGAGCGACAACCACAAAGGACACAAAGGTACACGAAGGAAACCGGCGATGCTTAAGCTACTGCATCGAACTGGAATGGCGCCTGGCCGTGCGTGTTAGAATTTCTTGAGTCCACTGTCTCGGGAGCCCAACTTGATTGAGCTGGCACCTTCGATTTTGTCGGCAGACTTCGCCCATTTGGCGGAGCAAGTCCGGGCCGCGACCGAGGGTGGGGGCACGGTCATCCACGTGGATGTGATGGATGGGCATTTCGTGCCCAATATTACGATTGGGCCGCCGGTGGTGCGATCACTGCGCAAGGCGACGGAATTGCCACTGGATTGCCACCTGATGATCGAGAATCCCGACCAGTATATCGCCGACTTCGTGGAGGCTGGGGCAGATTGGATTTCGGTCCACCAAGAGGCTTGCCGGCATCTGAACCGGACGCTGCATCTGATTCGCAGCCACGGCGCCCAGGCGGGCGTGGTGATCAATCCGGCGACGCCGGTGGAAACTTTGAACGAAGTGCTGGACATCGCCGATTATGTGCTGGTGATGTCGGTGAATCCGGGCTTCGGCGGACAAAAATTCATTCCGGCTGTAGTACATAAGATCCGTAGACTGGCCGACTTGCGGGCAGAGCGTGGGCTACATTACCGTATCGAAGTCGATGGTGGAATTACCCTGGACACGGTGGCGGGAGTCGTACGGGCTGGAGCGGAAATTCTGGTGGCAGGCAACGCCGTGTTCGGTGCAGGCGATCCAACTAGCAACACCCGAAAGCTGCTGAAGGCAGCCACTGAAGCTACATTGCAAAAAGTTTAGAGTTTCTGGTTTCCGACTGGTTCCGTGAATTGCACTTACTGGGAACCAGGAAGCAGAGACTGAATCCCCGAGGTTCCATGTTACGTCGTACTGTGGTAATCGTGCTGCTGGCCGGGTTGGCCTTCACCACCGCTTGCACCACCAACAAGAAGGCCACGAACCCTCTGGCGGACGTGAGTTCGAAGCAGCCGGATAAAGTGCTGTTCGACCGTGCCATGGACGCCCTCAAGCACAATCGGTATGACCTGGCCCGGTTGACCTTGCAAACCCTGATCAACACCTATCCGGATTCTGAATTCATCGCCCGGGCCAAGCTGGCCGTGGCTGACTCCTGGTATGACGAAGGTGGTTCCACTGCGATCGCGCAGGCTGAGATTGAGTACAAGGATTTCATCACCTTCTTCCCGAATATGCCGGAAGCGGCAGAAGCCCAGTTGAAGATTGCCAATATCCACTATCAGGAAATGGAGAAGCCGGACCGCGATTACACCCATGCTATGAGAGCCGAGGAAGAATACCGGCAGCTCATCATGCAGTGGCCCGACAGCAAGCTGATTCCTGAGGCCAAGCAGCGGCTGCGGGAAGTGCAAGAGGTCATCGGGGAGCGTGAGTTCGGCGTGGGGCGTTTTTACTATTTGCGGGAATCGTATCCCGCGGCCATCGCGCGCTTGCAGTCGCTGGTGGATAAATACCCGCTCTACAGCAAAGCCGACGAGGCCTTGTACCTGCTCGGGCAATCGTATGAGAGCGAGATTACGCTGCTGCATAACAATCGCAAGCTGAACGAAGCCGCCAAGGCCTATCTGATTAAGCAGTTTACCGAGCGTGCCACCGAGGCTTACTCCCGCATCATCACTCGTTATCCGGTGATGGAGCGGTCTGACAGCGCTAAGGCGCGCCTGGTAGCTCTGCACCAGCCGGTTCCCAAGCCCACCAAGGCGGCGGTCGCACAGAACAAGGCAGAGGAGGACAGCCGTAAGGAAGATACCGCGCTCTCCAAGGTAATGAGGGCCTTTGCCAAGCATCCGAATGTAGCCGAGGCCGCCAAGCTTGGCGAGCCTACGCTGGTCGATCCCACGCCCATGAGCGCGAGCGCAGTGTCGCAGCCCATCCCACGTACTGCGCCAGGTGGCTTGGGCGGCGATAAGTCGGTTTCGATTGAGACGGTCAACGGCGCACCCGCAGCCAACGAAAACATTCCACGCTCCGACGCTCCGCCACGGGCGGATGCGACCGCTACCCCGGACGCCACCGCCAACCCGGCTTCTGCCCCGGCGGAGGCCAATGAATTACAGCCCAATGTTGCGCCCGCGGACGCCAACGAATTGAAACCCAACGTACCCGCCGACGGGAACCAGGCGTTGCCTCCACCCCAGCAGGTGAATGAGATCCAAGGCGGAAATCATCCAGCCGCGTCCGCCGCGAATCCTGGCACCAGTACCAGTTCAGCTTCATCAACTGGGGATCAGGATACTGCCGACGACGCTACCGTGGCCTCCAGCAAGCATAAGAAAAAGAAGGGCATTCACAAGATTGTTCCCTTTTGAGTTGCCACCCTGGGAAGAGTTCTGCTGGTTAGCTGAGCTCGCCCTTGGAAGTTTGCCTCAGCCGGTGGATACTGTCCGCTCGTAACCTGCTTAATAGGTCTATTCTCATTGACTTAGCGTTCTGGACACGTTACCTTCGCCCTATCCTCCGAATACTCACAAGGACATAGCTTGGCGCGCAAAATCCTTCTGGCCGATGACAGTGTGACTGCTCAGAACATGGGCCGGAGAATCCTCAGCGATGCCGGCTACGAAGTCACCACAGTCAACAACGGTTCCGCCGCGCTGAAGAAAATTGCAGAGTCCAAACCCGATCTCATTGTTCTCGATGTGTACATGCCGGGCTACGGAGGCCTGGAAGTCTGCCAGCGCCTGCGCGAGTCACGCGAGACGGCGCGCATTCCGGTGCTCTTGACCGTCGGAAAGCTGGAGCCCTTCAAGCCGGAGGAGGCACGCCGGGTACGGGCCGATGCTTTCATTGTTAAGCCCTTCGAAGCCAGCGAACTACTCACAGCCCTCACCAAGCTGGAAGACCGGATCGTGCCGCAGCCCGCGCCCTACAAGCCGGGCCGGTTTGCCAAAGCAATTTCGGCGCTTGAGACCGACTCTACTTCCAATGAATATGGTGACCTCGAAAGCGGATGGAAAAACCGTTTGAAGATTCCGGTGCCGCAGAGCCATGGACCCGACCTGGAGATCGAAGAACAGGCGGAGCAGGCCGAGTCCCACAAGCCGGAGGTCCACACAGGGCAGCAGCCGGTTGAAACAGCAGCAGCAGCAGTGCCGCGTGACATCACGCCGGAGGAGATTGCTGCCATCAATGCGGCCGCGGCCGCATTCGGAACTCAGATCGTGGAACCAGGGGCAGAAGCGGTGGCGACGAATGTGGACCCGGTGGTCTCCGTCAGTGAGTCCGCCGACAAGACGGAAGAAGCGAAACCAGAAGTGATGGCTGCAACCTTCGCGACTACCGCCCCTGCCGAGGAGACCCAGATTGAACCGGAGCGCGTGGACGCGGAGCAGAAAAGCGAGCTACCGGTTGTAGAAGAAGTGAAGGCTGAAGTTGTGGAGATGGCGACAAGTGCCGCTCCTGAAACACAGCCGGAGGTGACGACTTCGACCGAAGAAGCCGTGAGCGCCACTGCCGCCGATTCGCTCCCGAAGGCCGAGGAGCGAGATGACTTTGCGGCAGCCTTGGCGTCGTTAGCGCCGGCAAACGGACATGGAGTTCCGCAGGAATTCAGCGGTCCGCGCTGGACTGCCGAGTTGGTTGCGGTTACGGACGCAGAGTCTGCGCTGATTTTGGAACAGGAGATGCAAAAGGCGGTTGCGGCGATGGCGGTGATGAACGCCGACGAAACCGGGCAGTCATCGAGCGCGCCAGAAGCTCCAGCATTTAACAGCATGGAAGACGCGCGTCAGGAAGTAGTGGAGGCGCCCACAGAACCTGCGATCGCCCAGAACGTCGAAGCTGAAGCTTCCACTTCGTTAATGGCGGCGATGATCAATCAGACCGCCCTGCCCACCTTGTCGGACCTGGTGGATTCGGTTCTGCCTCGCGCGTCAGCTGAGGAACCGACCACGGAACCGCAAGGAGCGGCATTTGCGGCCGCGGCAGCGGTGGGCGGGGATGCCGTCTCGCAGTCGGTCGTGCCATCCGAAGTACCACCAGCGTCTTCGCCTGGCGACGTGGTCGAACGCCAACGCGAGTCTGAACTTGCGGCAGCGTGGGAAAGCTGGAAACATATTCGCGAATCGGTCGTCGAGCCGCAACTCAAATCAGAAGTCTCCAATGCGCCAACCGAGGTGCCCGCCGCCGAAGTAGCGCAGGTTTCCAGTCCGCAAACTGAATCTGACGATGAAACTGGCGGCCAAGAGGAATCCGTCGCCAGCATCGTGGACAGCGTGCTGGCCGATCTCAAGCCCAGACTGATGGAAGAGATTTCCAGGAAAATGGGTAAAGAGAAAAAGCGCAGGTAAGCCCCGCTACACTTCCATTTCGTCGTTTGACCGCTTTTTGAAGCCGCCTGTAAGATCAGAAGCAGCACTCAGCATTCAGCACTCAGGATTCAGTCAGGAGTTGTCGAGCGTCGTCCGAAGCCTGACTGGCTGATTGCTGACGGCTGAGTGCTGAGTGCTTTTTCATGCCCCACGACCTTCCCAAATCCTACGAGCCGGGCGCGATTGAAAAGCGCTGGGCGGAGTATTGGATCAAGGAAAAGCTGTTCTCGGTCAAGACCCCTCCACCGGGCGAAACGCGACCGGTGTTCACGCTTTTGTTGCCGCCGCCAAACGTCACCGGCCGTCTGCACATGGGCCACATGCTCAACCAGACGCAGATGGACATCATTGTGCGCTGGCATCGCATGCGCGGCTTCATCACACTGTGGCTCCCGGGTACCGACCATGCCGGCATCGCCACGCAAATGATGGTCGAGCGGCAACTGGCCAGCGAAGGCAAGAAACGCCGCGATATGGGCCGCGAAAAGTTTATCGAGCGGGTCTGGGAGTGGAAGCAGCTCTATGGCAACGCGATCCTCGACCAGATGAAGCGCCTGGGCGCGTCGGTCGATTGGGACCGGGAATATTTCACCATGGACGAGAACCTCAATCGCGCGGTGCGTGAGGTGTTCGTTCGCCTGTATGAAGAAGGCCTGATCTATCGCGGGAAGTACATCGTGAACTGGTGCCCGCGCTGCGAGACTGCGATTTCCGATCTCGAGGTCAAGCACGAGGAAGTGCAGGGCAAGCTATATGAGATTCGTTATCCGGTGGTCGGGACAAATGAATTTATCACGGTGGCTACTACGCGGCCGGAAACCATGCTGGGCGATACCGCCGTTGCCGTTAATGAGAAAGACGAGCGCTACAAGCATCTGCATGGCAAGAAAGTCCTGCTGCCGCTGATGAATCGCGAGATTCCGATCATCACCGACGATCTGGCTCAGCCGGAGTTCGGGACGGGAGCGGTGAAAGTCACACCGGCGCACGATCCCAACGATTTTCAGGCGGGATTGCGCCATCAACTGCCGCAGATCGACGTGATGGATGAGCATGCGCACATGAACCAGAACGCCGGGCCGTACGCGGGGCTCGACCGCTTTGCGGCGCGAAAGAAGGTTCTGGAGGATTTGCGTGAGCAGGGTTTTCTGGTCGGCGAGAAGGACTACACGATTGCTCTCGGTAAGTGCGACCGCTGCGGGGTCGTGGTTGAGCCCCGGCTTTCGACGCAATGGTTCATCAAGATTGCGCCGCTGGCCAAGCGCGCTACTGAAGCGGTCGAGAGCGGCGAGATTACCATTGTCCCGGAGAACTACAAGACCATTTATCTGAACTGGATGAACAACATCTATGACTGGTGCATTTCCCGCCAGTTGTGGTGGGGGCATCGCATACCAGCGTGGCACTGCGCGTGCGGCGAAATCATTGTTGCCCGGGAAGCTCCGGCCAAGTGTACGAAGTGCGACGGTTCAAAACTTACGCAAGACACCGACGTTCTCGATACCTGGTTTTCGTCCGGGCTGTTGCCCTTCACAACCCTGGGCTGGCCGGAGAAAACGCGCGATCAACAAGTGTTTTATCCCACGACGTTGCTGATCACCGCCTACGAGATCCTGTTTTTCTGGGTGGCACGCATGATCATGTTCGGCTGCCACTTCATGGACGGTCATCAGCAGGACCCGAAAATCAAAGCCGCCAGCGGCTGGGCGGACAAGAAAGACGACAGCGTCCCGTTCCGGCAGGTTTATATTCACGCGTTGGTGCGCGATGCCGAGCGGCAAAAGATGTCGAAGACCAAAGGCAACGTGGTGGATCCGATCGAGATCATCGAGCGCTTCGGGACGGATGCCACGCGCTTCACGCTGGCAGCCATGGCTGCGCCGGGAACGGACATCGCATTCAACGAGAGCCGGACGGAAGGCTATCGGGCGTTTGCCAACAAGATTTGGAATGCGGCTCGGTTCATGTTCATGAATGTGGACCGGATTGGCGCTGCTGGCATCGCAGCCTTCAAAGCTGTCACTCTCGAAGACCGCTGGATTCTCTCGCGCTTCAATCGTGTGACGCAGGGCGTGAATGACGCGCTCGCGACCTATCGCTTTCATGAAGCGGCAAATCAGATTTATGACTTTTTCTGGGGCGAGTTCTGCGATTGGTATCTGGAGCTGATCAAGCCGCGATTGATGGATGAGGCCTCGCGAGAATCGGCGCAGGCTGCTTGCCAGAACCTGGTCAGCCTGTTTGAGGCTGCTTTGCGGCTTCTGCATCCCGTCATGCCGTTCATTACAGAAGAAATCTGGCAGGCAATTTATGATGGAAAGCCGCCGCGACAATCGATCGCGCTGGCGGCGTATCCGCAGTCAGACAAGGAGCAACTCGACCTGGCTGCTGAGACGGATATGGCAATCCTGCAGGATTTGATTGTCAGCCTGCGCAATCTGCGGGCGGAATTGAAAGTCGAACCCAAGGTGAGAGTGCCGATCGAGCTCTTCGCCCATGATCCCCAGACGAAGTTCCTGGTCGAACAGAATCGGGAGGCGATTGAGCGGCTGGGAAGCGTCTCAACCATTACTGATGTGACGCAGTCGCGGGCGAATCTGGCGCCATCGCGTGCCACCGCGCGATTCGACGTGCGTGTCATTTACGAGAAGAAGATCGACGTCGTTGCCGAGCGGGAGCGCTTGACGAAAGAATTAGAGAAAATGGAAAAAGAAATTGCCAACGGTCAGCGCCAATTGAGCAATGAAGGCTTCCTGGCGAAAGCCCCGGCAAACGTGGTTGAAGGACTGAGAAAACGCGCGCAGGAATTGCAGGTCCTGCGCGAGAAGACGAAGAGCAAGCTGGAGGAATTGAAATAATCGAGCTTGCGCTCGACCGGACAGCCGAGGGCGGCTGTCCCCACGTGACCTTCGCCGACAACCAACAGCCTGCCCTGAGCCGAACGGCGAAGGGATGAACGACCGACGACCATTATGGATTGGAATAGCCGACGCATTACCGCCATCATCGAGAACGCGCTCCAGGAAGACCGGGCCACGCGCGATGCCACCAGCTACGCTTGTGTGGATCCGAACCAGCGCGCCACGGGCACCATCCTTGCCAAGCAGGATTGTATTCTGGCTGGGATCGGCTGTGTGGCGCGCATTCTCGACGTCTACGCGGAACTCGATGGCGCAGTCACGTCGCATTACGAGGTCACCACGCACCCCGAGATCTTCGACGGGATTCGTCTGCACAAGAGCCAGTCGGTTGCGGTGATCCGTCACAACGCCCGTGTAGTACTTTCCTGCGAGCGTGTGATCTTGAATTTCATGCAGCGGCTGAGTGGTATCGCCACTCTGACCCGCAAATTTGTAGATGCGGTGGCCGGCACCCATACCCACATCCTGGACACGCGAAAGACCATGCCCGGACTGCGCACGCTGGATAAATACGCCGTGCGTTGCGGCGGCGGACAAAACCATCGCTTGGATTTATCGGACGGCGTGCTCATCAAGAACAACCACATCGCGCTCGCCGGCGGGGTCGGGCCGGCGCTGGAACGGGCCCACCAGAACCGGCGTGGCGAGCAAGTGATTGAGATCGAAGTGCGCGCGTTGGACGAACTGGAAGACGCTCTGAAGCACGGAGCCGAAGCTATTCTGCTCGACAACATGCCGGTGGAAATGGTGAAACGCGCGGTGGAGCGATGCTCGCAGGCGAACCGGCATATCCCGCTGGAGGTCTCGGGTGGCATCAATCTGGAGAATGTTCGCGCTTACGCGGAGACCGGGGTAAATTTTATTTCCGTGGGCGCGCTTACCCACTCTGCACCAGCGGTGGATATGAGCCTTCGGGTGGCGCCGGCTTAACGTCTTCCACCTCCTAATTTGTTGTTTTGGCCGCTTGCGCTCATAATTCTCCCATCAAGAAATCAGCACCAATCCGCAGTGGGCGAAAAAGACCGTCTGCGCCCCACCAGCCCGCCCCGCAAACCGATGCCCGGCTGGGACGCATTGTTCGCCTGCTGGCGAACCACGCAACCGTGGTAGTCAGCGGAACCAAGATCGCCTCCGAGATCGGGACGAGCCGTTCGGAAGTGTGGCGTCTGGTGCAGCAACTCCGCGATCTGGGAGTCAACATTGGCGGACATCCGGCGACCGGCTACAGCCTGAACTCCATGCCTGACCTGCTGCTGCCGGACATTCTGACGCCGTTGCTGCACGGAAACATTTTCGCCAAGAACATCCACCACTATTACAAAGCCGGTTCAACCAACAACCTCGCCATGGACGCGGCCAATGCGGACGCGCCCGAAGGCAGCGTGTTCCTCGCCGAGCAGCAGACAGCAGGCCGCGGCCGGGGCGCTAATCAGTGGCACTCGGCCCGCTCGGCAGGAATTTACTGCTCGGTGGTACTGCGCCCGGCGCTGTCGCCGTCGGATGTGCTGGTTCTTTCCCTGGCGGCGGCCTTGGCTGTTTATGCCGCCGTGCAGGAGATTAACCCGCGGGTCACGCCTGACCTGAAGTGGCCCAACGACCTCCTCATCAAAGGCAAGAAGTTCTGCGGCATTCTCACCGAGATGAACTCTGAGGTCACCCGCGTCCGGCATGTGGTAGTAGGCGTCGGAATTAACGCCAACCAAGCGACCTTTCCGCCGGATCTGCAAGACGTGGCAACTTCTCTATGCCTGGCTACGGGAAGCGAGTGGTCGCGGGTGGAACTCTGTGCCGCTTTGCTAAAATCGCTCGACCGGGAATACCGCGAGTTGAAGGAGAATGCAAACGCGCGCGAGTCGATTTTGACCCGTTTTTCCCAACGATCATCCTCGGTTCATGGCGCCCGCGTCACGGTGGATCAAGATGGCGGCTTCGAAGGTGTGACCCAGGGGCTGGATTCCCGCGGATTTCTACAGGTGAAAACCGCGACTGGCTTGCGCACGGTGTTGAGCGGCACGGTAAGAAAACAGTAAGACTTTATGCTTCTGGTCCTCGATGTTGGAAACACGAACACGGTCCTGGGCGTCTTCACCAGGGGAGCCAAACTGGCCCCGCTGAAAGGCGGCACCGCGGCCCCTTATGAGCACCTCGCAGCGAACTGGCGAGTGGCCACCATTGCCACCCAAACCGTCGACGAGTACGGCGTGCTTTTTCGCAACCTGTTTGCCATGGACAATCTGGAAGTGAAAGAAATCCATGGCATTGTGGTTTCTTCGGTGGTGCCGCCGCTCGACTCCACCCTGCGCCAGATGTGCGAGAGCTACTTCAACACTAAGCCACTTTTCATCGGCCCGGGCGTGAAAACCGGAATGCCAGTGCTTTACGAGAACCCGGCGGAGGTGGGCGCCGACCGCATTGTGAACTCGGTGGCTGCATTCGAAAAATATGGCGGGCCGGTGATCGCGGTGGACTTTGGCACGGCTACCACCTTCGACTGCGTGACTGCCAAGGGAGAATATCAGGGCGGAATAATTTGTCCGGGGATTGGGATTTCCGCCGATGCTCTGTTCGGCCGCACCGCCCGTCTGCCACGTGTGGACATCCGCAAACCTGCGCAGATCATCGGTACCAACACCGTTGCCAGCCTGCAATCGGGGCTGTATTACGGATATCTGGGTTTGGTGGACGGCATCCTGGAGCGGCTGCTGGCGGAACTCGGCAAGCAAACCAAAGTGGTTGCGACCGGTGGCCTGGCGTCTTTGATTGGCAAGGGGTCAAAGTACATTGAGCAGGTCGACGACTTCCTAACCCTGGAGGGTTTGCGGATTATCTGGGAGCGTAATGTGACCACCAAACCCGTCGGCGAGCGCGCGACGATTGCGGCGCGGCCTCCTCGGGTCTCTTCGGGAAGCAGAGCCCGCTAGATTGTCGTGGAAAACTACTTCAACTATTTCACCGAAATTGAAGAGCACTTTCAGCGGCGGCGTGGGACCGCTTTACTGCTTTCCAATCTCGATTGGGTGATGATTGAGGTATGGAAAGATGCTGGCATTCCACTTGACGCCGTTCTGCGCGGGATTGACGAAGCCTTCGATAAGTACGAACGACGCCCTTCGAAGACCCGGAAGATAAATGGCCTAGCCTGGTGCGCGCAAGCCGTGCTGGTGGCCGCGGAGGACATGAAAGAAGCCGCGGTCGGGACCACGAAGCCCGAGCGGCAAACGGGTTTTGAGAAAGCTGCGGTCGCTGCCTTTCTACGGCGAAATGCCGACCAACTGGAAATCGCAAAGCTGCCGGAGAGAACAGGAGTTTCCGGGGAGATAGTAGCCAGGGAAACGGCGAGCACGTTGCGCGAAATTGCGGCGGAGCTGGATTCGGCAGAAGCTAAGCCGCGCTTGGAAGATCTGGAGCGAAAGCTCACCGTAGCGGAGGAGAAGCTGTTTGCTGTGCTGCTGGCGGCGACACCCGATGACAGAGTTGTCGCAGTCCGGGCGGAAGCCGATCGCGAATTGGCTCCCTACCGCAGCAAAATGTCAGGCACGCAAATCGAACAACTGCAGAAGCAGTTCGTTCACAAGCGTCTATTGGAAAAATATGGCGTGCCACGGCTGAGTTTGTTCTACATGTGATTGTTAGGTTTCTCTTGCAGCTCACCATCGAAAAACTCGTGTATGGCGGAGATGGGCTGGCGCGTCTGCCCGCCGATGAACACGGCCGAGGCAAAGCAGCCTTCCTGCCCTTTGTCCTGGAAGGCGAAACGGTTGAGGCTTCGCTGCTGGAACAAAAACGTGGCTTCGCCCGTGCCCGCGTCGATCACATCCTTCAAGCTTCGCCCCTGCGCATCGCGGCGAAATGCCCGTACTTCGGTGAATGCGGAGGTTGCCATTACCAGCACACTAGCTACGCGCATCAACTCGAGATTAAAGCCGCCATCCTGAAAGAGAACCTCCGTCGCATCGCCAAGCTGGAACTAGCGACCGACCTGATCCTCCATCCGTCCCCGGAGTGGAACTACCGAAATCGTACCCGGATGCAAGTGAGAGACGAGCCCCAGTTCGCACTCGGTTACTACCAATTCAACTCGCATGAAGTTCTGTCGGTCGAGCACTGCCCCATCAGTTCGCCGCTGATCAACCGCGCAGTGGCGGCAGTATGGCAGATTGGGCGAGCGGGCAAGATGGGCCCAGGGATTCAGGAAATCGAATTCTTTGCCAACGCGGAGGACTCTGAGCTGCTACTGCAACTGCATGCCACGGAGATTCGCCGTCAAGCGGCGATCCAAATTGCGGAGGAGATAAAGTCCGTCCTGCCGGAGATCGTTGGAGTCTCGGTACGGCGACGCCGAGCCGGCCACGGTTCCGAAACGGAACAAATTGTGAACCTGGGGGCTGGAAGCCTTGCCTACAAAACGCAGCGTGCCTCTTACCGGGTCAGCCAAGGCGCATTTTTTCAAGTGAATCGCCACCTGGTGGACAAATTGGTGGGAACGGTGACGGAAGGGCAATCCGGAGACCTGGCTCTCGATCTCTATGCCGGGGTGGGACTTTTCTCGACGATTCTGTCTCGGAGTTTTGCACAGGTGATTGCGGTTGAATCGTCACCGACATCCCACCCTGATCTGGTGCACAATTCTCCATCCAATGTGAGAACTGTTCCGACAAGCACGGAGCAGTTCCTGGAGACTGTGGCGGATAAGTTGCGGCCCAATTTCGTCGTGGTTGATCCGCCACGCCATGGGCTGGGGGAAACGGTGGTCCGCAGGCTGGCAGGTCTGGGAGCAGGTCGCATGGTTTATGTTTCCTGCGATCCCGCGACGCTGAGTCGCGATCTGGCGAGTCTGCTCGGTGCTGGATACCATATCCAGCAAGCCCACGTGGTGGACCTTTTCCCCCAGACCTATCACCTGGAGAGTGTGTTTCACCTGGTTCGCTAACCCCGCCCCTGGTGCCATGAATTCGCATCCCAGCACGCCTGTTCTCGGCGCGCGCAAAGCTGCCACCCGACAGCCCTTATTGTGGGCCGCCTTGGCCTATGCCGGCGGGATATTCGCGGGCCATTACGCATGGCGGCCACCTTTGTGGTGGCTCGTTGCCGGACTGGTATTCGCCTTCTCGGCCGCTTGTTTCCTCCGTCGGCGGGCTCAGGTGGGGATCGCTCTAGCTTGGTTCTCACTGTTTGTGTTTGGAGCCCTCACCATTCAGGTAGGCGGCCCTGCACGCGATGAAATTGCAGACGCGTCGCTGGGCGATGGGCAGGACGTGGTTGTTACCGCCCATGTGATCCGCGAAGGCAGCGTGCTCCGGAAAGGCCTGGGTGACCTTCAGCAGAAATTGGACCTAGGCGCCGAGCAGATCGATAGTGACGGGCGAACGGTGGCCACCCACGTCGGCATTCGTGCCAGTTTTTATGGCAAAGGGGTTTCGCCTGACGCCATTCACGAATTTCGCTACGGCGAGAGAGTTCGCTTTTCCACCAAGCTCTATCGGCCGCACAATTTCCGCAATCCTGGTGCTTTTGACTACGAAGGCTACCTCGCCGAAAACGGAATCACAGTGCTGGCTTCGGCCAAAACAGCGGAGGTGGAACTGCTTCCGGGATTTGCCGGAAGCCGCTTCGAACTCTCGCGAACCCGCGCCCGCCGCAACCTCATTCAAAGAATTCATCTTCTCTGGCCGGAAAAGGAAGCCGCGCTGGCTGACGCCATGCTGGTCGGCGAAAACGCCTTGGTCGGACGAGACCTGCTCACCGATTTTCAGCGGACCGGCACTTACCATGTGCTGGTGATTTCGGGGCTGAAAGTAAGCATCCTGGCACTGGTCACATTCTGGTTGCTGCGACGGTTGAGGGTGGGCGATCTGGCCTCAGCAGCAATCACAGTGTTCCTGACCGTAGGCTATGCGGTCTTGACGGGCGTGGGCGCGCCGGTCTGGCGAGCCACGCTGATGCTGGCTCTCTATCTGTGTACGAAGTTGATGTACCGGAGGAAGTCGATACTCAACGTCATCGGCGTCGCTGCCCTGATCCTTTTGCTGATCGATCCGGCATCGCTTTTTGGCGCCAGTTTCCAACTGAGCTTCTTGTGCGTGCTCATCATCACAGCGATCGGAACCCCGATTCTGGAGCGAACCACGCAGCCGGTCTCATCCGCGGTGAAGAATCTAAATTCCACTGGCTATGACTTCGCGCTCCCGCCCACGCTGGTTCAACTGCGGCTCGATTTGCGGATGGTGGCCGGACGACTGGGCCGTTTTCTCGGCCCTCGGATTCCATTGATCATGCTTGCCGTTGCGGCTCGCACCCTCCTGCTAGGGGCTGAGTTTCTAGTGATTTCCCTGGTGCTGCAAGTGGGTTTCACCCTGCCCATGGCCTATGACTTCCACCGTGCGACCATCGTCTCGTTACCCGCGAACATCCTAGCCGTCCCCCTGACCGAGATTGCGCTGGTCGCGTGCCTGGTGGCCATTGGGTTCAGCTATGCTTCTCTGCGTCTCGCCAAACTTCCCGCGTGGATTGCTGGGTTATCGTTGCAGGCGATGACGGGATCAGTTCGCTGGATGGGGCGTCTCCGGATCGCCGACGCTCGCATAGCCACTCCCGGGTTTTGGCTGACTTTGGCAAGCGTGGCGGCATTGGTGCTGGCAATGGCGCTGGCGCGGCGACGCTGGCGGTTCGCGGCGGCAGGGCTCACCGTCCTGGCCGGTAGTGCTCTCTGGATCTGCGCCGTTCCGCCACGGCTCCAGATGCGCCCAGGTGCGCTCGAGGTAACGACCATCGACGTGGGACAAGGCGATTCCATTCTGGTGGTCTCACCCCATGGCCGCGCTTGGCTGGTGGACGCCGGTGGAATTCCGCACTGGATGCACTCCGAACTCGACATTGGCGAAGATGTGGTGTCGCCGTATCTGTGGTCGCGAGGGGTTAGCCGTCTGGATGGGGTGGCCATCACACATCCTCACGCGGATCACATTGGAGGAATGAAAGCGGTGTTGGCGAACTTCCATCCGCGCGAACTATGGATGGGCGCTACCTCGGCGAGTCCAGAGTTGGACAATCTGCTGCGGGAAGCGAAAGAACTCAACATTGCCATTGTGCCCCTCAAGGCGGGAGACAGCTTCACGGCAGACGATCTTTCTTTTCGCATCCTGGCTCCGCCGGCGGACGGGGAAGGTTCTGCGCGGAAAAGAAACGACGATTCTTTGGTGATGAGGGTCACTTACGACCAGACTTCCGCCTTACTGGAAGGAGACGCAGAAAAGGAAAGCGAGCGGCGGATTGCGGAACAGGAACCGCAAGCCGACCTGCTCAAGGTGGGGCATCACGGCAGCGCAACTTCCACCATCCCGGAACTGCTGGCGGCAGTACATCCCCGGTGGGCGGTAATTTCGGTGGGCGCGCGCAACGTGTACGGACATCCGCGCCTGGAAGTGCTCGAACGGCTGGCGGAGTCCCACGTGAGGACCTATCGCACGGACTTGGACGGCGCGGTCACGTTCTATCTCGACGGAAAGAGCGTTACTCCTCGCCAGCCAGATCGCTGACGTCGATCTCGGCCGTCTCCAGTGTGTCGGGAGCCTGACGGTATTCCTCAATCATTTTGCGCGCCTTCGCGGCGTCTTCCTCGCGCACCAGGATGACCGTGCCGCCCACGCCTGGCAGGATGTCCTGCTGCGCAGCCAGGGAAGTGATGTCGCAATCAATCCCTGTGGACTCCAGCAGACCGCGAACTACCAGGGCCTCGGACTCCTGTTCGGTGTCGAACACCCGCACCAGCTTCTCATTGGGGTTCGGGTGTTGTTCTTTATTAGCGGAACCAGCCTGTGGCATCGCTTCTCCTCGGAACTGCTTCACCGGGCAGCCGGTGCAGCCGTCTTGCCCGTACCGTATTCTACGCCACAGGTGACCGAAGTCCTACACCTTGGGGCCATTGCGCGGGGCCGGGATTCCCCCCAGAATAAAGCTCATGGGCTGGCGCAACCCACCTGCGCCGAGGCCGCCTAACCGAGGTGAAGTAGAGACCTATGGAGAGCGCGAAGCGGGCTGTGCACACGGTCGGTATCAGCGAGAAGGAACAGGAAGCCCGCAACATTCGCCGCCTGCAAGTCATGATCGGCATGGTGATGTCGGTGATCAGCCAGGATCCTAGCCTGACCGTGGAAGAGGCCTCTGAACTGGCCGCCAACGCCAAGCGTGCCGCACTCGCCATGTTTCCTGACAAGGAACTCGCCTACGATCTGCTCTATAAGCCGCGTCTGCAACGCCTGATGAACGAACGCTACCGGCTGCAATAGCTGAGCTTTTCTCAGCGACCTTTGCGAAACCTTAGTGCCCCTTGCGGTAAAAGCTCTTAACCTCATAAGACACGACTCCGCTAAGTGCGCGCAGAGAATCCACTAGACGTACCGCGCTGGAATTGACCCCGCCGCAGTCGCCGAATTACACTCGACTACCGCGAGGTTTCCCATGAAGCGTCTGGTTCTGATCCTCACCGCTTTCCTTTTATGCGCCTGCGCTGCGCCCGCCGATGATGATGCTCATCATCACGAAGATGTGACTCCGGAACAACTGGGAACGGTGCATTTCCCAACTTCCTGCGTCATCCAGGTCCAAGCGCAATTTGAACGCGGCGTGGCGTTGCTGCACTCGTTCTGGTACGAGGAAGCGGAGAAGCAGTTCGATCAAGTCGTCCAGGAAGACCCGCGCTGCGCCATGGCGCACTGGGGCGTGGCCCTGAGCATTTGGCACCAGCTCTGGAACCATCCCGACCGCAAGACGATCAAGAAGGGCCTGGCGGAAGTTAGGAAGGCGGAGAGGCTGCATTCCACCAATGACCGTGAGCGCGGATATATCTCGGCCATCGATGCCTTCTACGGCGGTTCCAAGCGCCGCGATTTCCATGATCGTGCCGGGGCCTATACGAAAGTCATGGAGACGAACTATCAGCGCCATCCGGAAGACCGCGAAGGGGCAGCTTTTTATGCGCTCGCGTTGCTGGCCTCGGCGCCGGACCGGGACACGACTTTCGCCAATCAAAAGAAGGCAGGGGCAATCCTGGAGGCGCTTTTCGCGGAAGAGCCGAATCATCCGGGAATTGCGCACTACATCATTCACAGTTATGACAGCCCACAGTTAGCAGAACTGGGGTTGCCGGCGGCGCGCGCCTATGCCAAGATCGCGCCTGCCGCGCCGCATGCTTTGCACATGCCTTCGCACATCTTTGCCCGGCTGGGGCTCTGGCAGGACGACATTGATTGCAACCTCGCCTCCATTGCGGCTACGAGGAAGACCGCCGCCATGCACATGGGCGGAGAAAGTCATCAGTTCCACGCCATGGATTTCCTGGAATACGCGTATTTGCAATCCGGGCGAGAGGCCGATGCGCAGCGCCTGATCGATGAGGTCAAGGCGATGCCTGAGATGAAGGACAACATGTACGGATCAGACTTCGATCCGCGCACCTACTCGTTGGTTGTGTTTTCCGCTCGCTACGCGTTGGAACTTCATCACTGGAGTGACGCTGCGTCGTTGGCTTTGGTCCCAGGAGCGAACCTGGGCGACAACGCCGTCACCTACTGGGCCCGCGCTATTGGAGCCGCCCGCAGCGGAAATCCGGCAGAGGCACGAAACGACATTGCAGAAATCGTGACCATCCACAAAACTCTGTTGA
>JBKQLO010000155.1:0-63225 GCA_052147055.1 Terriglobales bacterium | reverse complement strand
CGGAATGGACTGACGGTAAGACGCTCGATGAGTGCCTGGATGCCGCCGATCGCCACATGTATGCCCGCAAGAACGAAGGCGCTGAGGCCGCAAAGAGTTACAAGGCTTTGGGCGCGACTGCGTCGAGCTAATTCCCATTTCGTTTCGGCGGCAGGATGGTGCGCCAAACCGGCAAGCAGCCCGGCCTTGTGCACTAGGGAACGATTTCGAACACGACGCCAAAACCATTGGGGCCGCCAAGCTTGGCCGTACCGTAGAGGTTTCCCGAGTGATCCACGATCACGCTCCCCAGCGGGGTGGCGCCGTCCGTGCAGTTGGGCTGGGAGCAGAAGCTGTACAGAACGGTTTCTTCCTCCGGGGCGGTCATCTTGAAAACCACACCGGAAAAGTTAGCGCCGCCCTGCGAGGTCGTGCCGTAGAGGGCGCTGCGCTTGGTATCGATAAGCGCGCCGGCGGTAGGCCCATCGCCGTTGTTACCGTTGAACGAAAACTCGGTGAACCCGCCATGCGGCCCTGACCTGAATACACCTCCGCCGCCGCTCTGTCCCCCTAGCGAGAACGTACTGTAAAGGTTGCCTGACGGCCCGAAGCTCACCGCTCCCAGTGGGGCTTGAGCCAGAGATTGTTTGGAGGTCAGCAGCACGGTTTCGGTCCACCCGGTTTGTCCAGGCGAGAGCTTATATACCGCGCCCTGGCTGTAAAAATTACCGCCGGCGGATGTGGTGCCGTACAGGTTCCCGGCCTTGTCGAAGGTCACGCCAGCCATGGGCTGAGTTCCATCAGGACACGACTTTCCTTGCCCCAGCGAGCAGAAGTTATATAGCACGGCTTCCGTCCACCCGCCGCCCCCTTGGCGGGACAATTCGAAGACAGTTCCGCCGTCGGCATGTCCGCTGCCGCCGACGCTCGTTGTGCCATAAAGGTTTCCCGATCCGTCAAAGGTTAGCTGGCTATGAGGGAGTAATCCGTCTAGGTATTGTCCATTAACGTAATTGGAGCAGAAGTCGTAAAGCACCGATTCCGTCCATGACCCGCCGGGAAGTGAGGGTGGAGACAACTCGAACACCACGCCGCAGTCTCCAACGTTATTGAGCGGCCCGCCGTGGGTCGTTGTGCCATACAGATTTCCCGCGGTATCGAAAGCGAGACCAGCTGTGGGGTCTTCTCCGTCGAGGCAAGCCCCGTTTACGAAATTTGTACAGAAGCTATAGAGGACGGTCTCCGACCAACTGCCGTCGGGGTTGGAGGCCAGTTCGAAAACCGTCCCGCACCCCGCAAAACAGCCGGCGGACGAACCGCCGCTTGAAGTTGTACCGTAGAGATTCCCCGAGCGGTCAAAAACGAGGCTGCTGACGGGACGCGCCCCGTCGCCAGCCTGCGCACCCGCGAAGCTGTATAGAACGTTGTACTGCTGTCCCAGCCCGGCGTTACAGACGAGCAGGAGGGTCACCATACAGAGCGCTGTCTTTCTCATAACGCGCCTCCGTTAGAACCAAGGCATTCTATGCTCACCCAGCTAAGCGCCGCCAGGGGTCAAAAGTCTCCACCGCAGCCCTTAGAACTGGCTGCCTTTGACCAAGATACTTTGACCAGCGCGAACGCTGGTGGCCACTGGCTGACCGCCTAGTGTGTCCTTGAGCGCATTCTTATAACCGGCGTCTGGGCCCCCAGAAATACCCCACAGGGCACAACCGATGCTGCCGGGACTCGGAGGGTAGGTAAGCCAGGTGGTGGTCTGGACCCCGAATGCATAATCCAAGTCACATTCGTGGGCCTCAATGGAGGTTACGCCCTGTAGGACCGCGAAGGGCATGAGAATGGGCCAGTAATCCGGTGCCCAGACGGCCCCGCCCGTGCCGGCAGCGGTGACGGCCGTCTGGAACTGCAGAGTGTTGGCTGCACATTGGGCCGGACATGAAACTAGCCAGATACCGTTAAGAGCGGGATTAGAGTTACCGGCTACGTATATATACAGGTTCGCAAGGCCGGAGAACCAACTGCAGTCTGTTACACAACTTACCGTTGCAGTACCGCCGCTGATGGTGATGCCGGGACCTGACGGACTTGTAGTCGGACTTGTTATCGCATATCCTGCCGCGAAGGAATTGTCGCCTGGCTCATAAGTCTGAATGTGGTGAACCGGGGCGGGGTAGGTCTTGAAATTGTGTGCCCAGTCGGTGGACGACGAAGGGAAGAACCCCTTTGCGAATGCACTGCTGTCGCCGATGCTACCGGCCTGGAGCCCGAAGCCTACTCCGTTTGCCGAGGCGACAATAGCTTCGCTGTCCGCATAGGCGAGAGTCTCATTGAAGGGAGGGCCAACGTGGGCGGAAATGTCGAATGGAAAACTTGCGCCCAGGCTCTTCAAGAAGGTCACCATGGATGTGATGTAACCGGTGCCATCGCCCACCGGCGGGGGCGGGGGTGGCCAGGTTGTCAGGTAACCGTTGTCGGTGTAGCCTTGCGGCTCGCCGGTAATCGGGTCTATCCCTTTCGGGCCGGGCCAGATAGCATTTGATCCGGCCGTGCCGTAGGATCCAGCGTTATACCAGCCGGGCATGGTCCCGTCCGACGCTGTCGTACAACCCGCTGGGGAGCACGTTGGCATAGGCGCCGCGTTGTCGGTGGTGCCAGCTCCGGTGGCAACATACGAAGCGCCCCCGGCCATTGAAGAAGTATTGACAACGTATCCCGCTTGTACGCTCTGGTGGTTTCCCCGGGTTAGCTGTGGAATGGATCCCTGGGTGGCGCAAAAGGGCTGATTCTCCCCGCCTTCCGCCATGCCGGCACGCACATAGGCGATGTAGGGGGCAATGCCGCTGCCGTAGGAGGACGCAGATTTCGGGTTGTAGTGCTGCGCCAAGTTGGCGAGAAAGTCTTTGTAGGCGATCGTGAACGGCTTCTCGTAGACTACCGGGAATCCGGATGTGTCTAAGGTGGAACATGGCGATGTGGCGCATTGGAGGTCGCCGCTGCCGGAGCTCGGAAAGACCGAGCAGCCACTAGCGCCCGTTTCGTTGGCATTCCAAACCGCGTAGTCGCCGGAAGCCCAGCTGTCAGAAGGCTTAAGACTGACCGGGCAAGTGCCTGGGTTCGATTGACTGATATCGCCCTGCCAAGAGTTGCAGACGGCCATGTCCTGCGGAGCGCTACTTACCTTTGGACTGCCGGCCCATTGTGAGGAGAACACGTATTGTGGGGTGCTGGTGTTGGGGCTGGAATCGCTTACCGCCCAGATAATCAAGACAATTTTCTTGTCAGAGAATGCTGTGTTGGTAACGTAAGCGTTCAGGCCCTTATCAAGGTGGCAGAACTTATAGTCCGTGCTGGGGAAGCTTTCGGGGCAGGTGGTTGGCTGAGTTGTACACTCCGAAGGGTATGTGCCGTCCGTACAGCCGCTGTCTATCGACGACCAGGGAACCACCGTGCCGATTCCGGAGACGTTCGGCAAAATGTACGTAACGAAGGTGTTGAAGTCTGCGTCAGAGCTGCAATAGCTATTTGAGGGCGTGCACGGGGGCGCCTGCCAGGCAATGACCATAGGCGCTGCCTGTGAGAGCGCCACCCCAGGCAGCAGGAGCAGCAAAGGGCATAGCCTCCTCAGCAGCGAGAGTATGTTTGCTATCATCTAGTGCACCGCAAGGGCTGGAAGTGCGCCTGATGCTGTGTAGGTATCGCTCGGAAGAGTAACCGACCCGTTGAGGGTTCCGCCGGCAGTGACCCCCACCGTTCCTCCGCTCTGAAACGTCATCCCCAGAGTCGACGTAGTTGTCGACATCTTGGCAGCCGTGCTTGCGCAACTGGCTGTGCAGCTGGTCGTAATGGCAAAGTAGTACTTCCCTGGGGCGAGAGTAGCCGCTGAGGTCCAGGCCACACCGTCGTGGAAACCCGTGGAAAAGAAGCTTGCAGCCTTATTGCCGGTATGCACCTTTAGGTTCCCACCGGCGTCATAGAAGCCAATGTCGTAGCTGTATCCGCTAGTATCTCCCGTGGTAATGTTATACGACACGGTCGAAGTCGACAGATAGTAGGGCAGCACGAACCCGTAAAGCTGCGCGACAGTGCCGCCCGTCAGGCTTAGCGAATTCCCTGAAACCAATAACGGCTCGGTAAACCAGACCGTTAAGGTGAGAGCGGACGCCGAGAGCTGAGAGTCCACGGCGTTTCCGCTGCCATCCCATTTCATCAGGTCGTTCGTGGTCAGCGTCCCCGTAGCTGTCGCTAATTCGGTCCCGCTTGGATTCGAAAGCGTAGCTGAAATGCCAGACAAGGGGATTTTTAGGGGGCTTCCGGACACGTGAATCGTGGAGTCTACGGCGTTTCCGTTCGTGTCCCACATTACGAGGTCGCTCGCCGGCAGTGTTCCCGTGGCCGTCGCCAATTCGGTTCCGCTCGGGTTCGACAAGGTGCTCTCGGTCGCGGTCGAGGTGCTCGGAGTGCCGGTCGCGGCCGAGAGCAAGAGAGCCCCGTTTGCGGGGGGCGCAGCCGTTGGGAGCATAATGCCCCAACTGGTCCCGATCGCCCCAGGGGCCTGGAAGAAGAACTGGCCGCCGCTCTGAATGCACGGGGGTATCGGCGGCGCACTCGGACAGATGCTGAGGCCCGGAGTTCCCGCCGTAAGAATGTCGGTACCGGCAGTCCCCCCCACCGCATTGAAGGCCTGTGCGCTTACGACCCCGGCCGCGCTCACGCTTCCCGTGCTGTTATTGGAAGGCGGGCTCGAATTATCGATGACTGTACCCGAACTGAAGTCGTAAATCGTGCTGCCACAGGGGATGCCTGTCGCGATCTTTCCTGGGTTGGCACTTGGGCTAATCCGGTAAACGGTGCAGCTCACAGATCCCGGCACGGAAGGAAGCTGCAACTGGACGTACTGAGTGGCGGTAAGAGATGAGCAACTGTTGTCCAGTTCGGCCGAGTTAATACTCGGCGTATCCCACCCCCGGCATCGATTGCGATCACCGAATACTTCCATTTGTTTGTTCCAGTCGAGCAGGTACCGTTCCCGTTTGTAGCGTTGAGGCTTCCCGTAATGGTGAACGAGGGGGCGGTCAGACTCGTAAAGCCTACCGGGGTGGTTTGCCCGACAGCCTGGGAAACCGTACCGAGCAGAAATGCAGCAATTGAAGGCAGGACAGCTAAAATACGTTGTAACATATAGCCTCGCTTCTAACATAATCACAGGACGCAGCGGGGGGCAGCAAGTGGCCAGATTGAGTCCTGTATGGGCGCTTAAGTGAGTAACCCTCCTATCTGCTACTGCGGCAACCCACCCGATCGTAGTTTCACGTGCAGTTCCACTTCGGCAATCGTCCGATGACCACTTTCAGCGTGACACTTAACCTCAGCGGCATTGGTGTCGGTAGCTGGCGTCGTCACTTGCACCAGCGCCGGCGACGACTCCCCCGCTGCCAACGAGAAGCTGGAAGTGAAGTCCTGGACAGTCCAAGTTTGCGGCGCGGTTACGGCAAGCGTGATGGTCTGAGGAGTAGTGCTGTTATTGCGTACTACCAAAGGAATCTGAAGAGTCTCTCCGTGGGTAATGCCAATCTCCGGAACCGCCGCCTTCGGTAACTGCGTCAATCCATGTTCGCGCCGGAACACTTCATAGAAACCCCAGGGGCCGGCGAGTTCAAGTGAGGCATGGGACGGCTCTTCACCGGCCGGGACCGCCCGCGCAAACGGAATCGGCGCGGGAGTGACTCCCTCGAAGACGTCTCCGGTGCGGCTTCCTCCTACAAGAGACTTGCCGAAGATCAGTTCCACCGGATCGCTCCACTCGCTCTTTTGTTCCTCCGGCTTCTTCCTGGCGAGCCCTTCGATGTAGTTGCGGTACTGCGTCAAATGAAAAGAGAACGCGTCCATGGCCATCTGCCAGTAAGGTAAGTTGTGGCGGGGAGATATATCGGACGTGGTGTAAGTCGGGCCAGTGGCTTTGAAGGGACCGTCCTCGGCATCGGAGAAGTAATAAATCTTTTTCGGCTGCCAGGGCCGCAAGCCTTCCAGCAGAGTTTCGTTTATTTTTGTCGCAGCCGCAAGTTGCGCAGGAAAAACTGCGGGGTCGCCGGCAATGTCGAACGCTTCGGTGGATAAAACACCGGACGCCTGATGGTCACCGTGGTTCTCGCCAATAAAAAATCCGGGCAGCCAGGTAATGATGATCTCTGGCCGGGTGAGGCGCACCATGCGGACTACTTCCTCAAGCGCCTGGCCGTTATGCCAGTTGGCAAGAGATTGCAGAACGTTCTGGCTGGGAGTGTCGCGTCCGTCAAGAAACCACACGTTGTCGATTCCGAGCGTAGCCAGCGCGTGACGCACTTCAGTCTCGCGAACCGCTCCCAACGACGGGCCGCGTTCCGGGCCCATGTTGTTGTGGCCGGCTTCTCCGTGAGTCAGATAAACCACCTCGATCCGCTTGTGCTGGTCGAGCAGCTTGGCCAGGTACGCGGAGGCTCCGGTCTCATCATCGGGATGGGCCACGATCAACAGAATGTCGGCTTTGAGGCGATTGTCGGGTGGGAGCGCGGGCACGGGTTTCAAAACCTGCGCAGGGAGCGGCATCGCGAGCAGCGAAACCACTAAGATGATCGAGGCGATTTTCATGGTAAACATGTTCTTCATTGAGACGGGTAGCGCATCATTCGGATATCATTCTGCGCCTTGAAACCAGTCTGATGTCCGTGCCCGCAACAACGATCTATTTGTTTTTACGAAGGTCACTGGAACGCAGACGCGCGATATTGTCCGGGCCAACAATTAGAATCAGCCCAGGAAATATGGAGTAATAATTGCCCTTTATTACGGCAAACAACACGCGTCAGTTCTACCGGCTAGAAGGCCGGCCCGGAATGCCGGTTCTGGTCCTGTCGCATTCTCTCGGCGCGGATCATGGCATGTGGGCGCCGCAGATGGCTGACCTTCTCTCCCATTTCCAGGTGCTGCGCTATGACACGCGCGGGCACGGCGCTTCGGATGTATCGCCGGGAGAATATTCGATGGAAATGCTGGGGCGTGACTTACTCACCCTCGCGGATGCGCTCGGGATCAAGCGGTTTGCTTTCTGCGGTCTCTCCATGGGCGGCGCAGTTGCCCAATGGCTGGCCATTCATGCGCCGGAACGCCTGACCAAGCTGGTTCTGGCCAACACCTCGCCGCAATTCGGACCGCGAGGTAATTGGGAAACCCGCATGAAAGCCGTGAGTGAAGGAGGCATGGCGGCGATTGTCGACGTCGTGATGGGACGCTTCTTCTCACCCGAGACGCTGGCCAAAGACGGTTACGCCAACTCGGCAAAGTCGGTTTTTCTGGGCATGGATCCGGCGGGATATCTCGGCTGCTGCGCCGCCATCCGCGATACGGACCACCGCCCGTCGCTGCGCCAGATTCGTGTGCCCACGTTGGTGATTGCGGGAGATCGCGACGTGTCGACCCCATGGGAGGGTAACAGCGAGGTGTTAGCGCACGAGATCCCGGGAGCCCGAGCGGTACACCTGCCTGCCACCCACATTTCCAACATTGAGTGCCCTCGCGCGTTCACCGCGGCGCTGCTCGAATTTCTTCGATAAGCGAGATGGTAGACTCGGATTCCGGAGGACTGGCCAACCGCTTGATCACCGACTGCCACATCCATATTCAGCCGCTCGAGATGTTCCATGCCGGCGCACTGGAACTAATGAAGAAAAAGCGGCACAACTTCGACCAGATTGCCGAATTCTGCCGCTCGCCAAAGTCGTTTCTCAAGCATTTGGACCAGGCCGGAGTGAACCGGGCGGTGTTGATCAACTATGTGGCCCCCGAAGTCATCGGTTTCACCAGCGGAGTCAATCCGTTCATTGCAAATTACACTAAGGAAAATCCCAAGCGGCTGATTTCGTGCGGCGGGCTGCATCCGCGCCACACCAGCAACATTTTGGCCGACGTGGAGGAAATTCTGCGGCTCAAGATCCGCATGATCAAGCTTCACCCTCCCCATCAGTTGCTGTTTCCCAATGATTATCTGAATGGCGTGAAAGAGCTGGAAATCATTTATCGCGCGGCCGAGGCCAACGGCATTCCGGTCATGTTCCACACCGGGACTTCAATCTTTACCGGCGCCCGCAACCGCTACGGCGATCCCATCTACATTGACGATGTCGCGGTGGATTTCCCCAAAATGAAGATCCTGCTGGCGCATGGCGGCCGGCCACTCTGGATGCACACCGCATTCTTCCTGCTGCGCCGGCATCCCAACGTCTTTCTGGACATTAGCGGCATTCCGCCCAAGACCCTGCTGAAATATTTCCCGCGGCTGGACGAGATCGCGCACAAGACGCTGTTCGGCACCGACTGGCCGGGCCCAGGCGTCCCTGACATTAAGAAGAATCTCGATGACTTCCGCGCGCTGCCCATTTCCGAAGAGATGAAACAGCAAATTCTCAGCAAGACAGCGCTGACGATCTGGCCCGACCACTGAAAACAGTTTTCCGTTCGGAGCGGTCGCCGGGCGGTACTTACTTCAGCTTCACAAAGAGCAGAACAAAGATGGCCCACACTCCCACCGTCAACGGGAACTGCACCAGGGCCGTGTCCCGCAACGGACCTCCTCTAGGCAGCAGGAAAGTCAGCAAGTACATCGCCACAGCCGTCAGTATTCCGAGCGCCAGCTTGCTCTTCCAATTCATCATCGTTCCCCCTTCACGCGGTTTACTCACGAGGGTGCTCTGTCGGTTGTCTTTTTGCAAGATGAAAAGACCGGCGGTGACGAAAGGAACCCGAGGAGAAAACATGTGGGTCTGAAACCGGGCCGCTCCCGCTCACTCCACGTGGGCGTCGAACACTCCGGTCTCGACTTGACCTGCGCGCTTGACTTGTATGAAAAGGCGATAATCGCCGGCTTTGGGAAAGCCGTAAGGGAAAGACACTTCTGGTGACAACGATGCCGCGGGCATGGGCATATCCGGGGACATCGCACTCTGCGCTTGTCCCCCGTAGGCGAGCAACCCTGCCTGGGCCAGCTCGAGCGCAGCCATGGGCGCCGAGCCTGCCGGATGCACGTGAGCAAAGACAGTCAGATCGGACCGCACAAATTCTCCATGCGCCGCCATGCCCATGTAGGGCTCCAAGTTTTGCACTGGCTTTCCTTCAGCGTCTTCCACACGAAAACGAAAGTCGATGAGCATCCCTGCTTTCAGAGACGCAGTGGGCCGCTCCCAAATCATCTGTCCGCCGTCTGGCAGCGAGCATTTTGGCGTCGCGTTGGCTCCCGACAAGATCGCGGGACCGGCCCACTCGGAATCATCGCCGCCTGTAGGTTTGCCGGGAATGTCTGGAAGTTCGACCTCACCCACCATGGTTGTCGGAAAGCCAGTTTGATGGACGACATCCGCAAAGATCTGGTAGCGGCCGGCTGGCATGTTGGGCAGCTGTACGATGAATTGGTCGCCGTCTGCTTTGTCGGGATGCAGGTGCAGAAAGCGATCCATCTGCGGGACCCGAATCAAGAACAGGTGCATGAGATGGTTGTGATCAAGAATGAGGTCAGCCACATAGCTCGGCTCTACCCATCCCCGTGGGACCTCACGAGTCTGTTTCTTCGCCTGCACAGTCAAGAGGAGTCGTCCACCCGATTCCAGAGTGGCGGACACTTGCGGAGCCTGGTAAACATTCGCATTGGCCACCGCTTTCTCGAGATCCCACCAGCGCCTGCCACCGTAGAGCAGGGCAAAAACCAAAATACTGGCCGCCACCATCACCATCCGGGCCCGGCGCCGGCTGCTTTTCGTCGGCATGGCTCCGGGAACCAACTCAGCCTCGCGCGCGCCCGCGGTGGCGATTGCCACTGCCCCAAACGCGAGTATCGTCATCAAGCAAAAAAGCAAGGCTGCCAGTGGTTTTGACATTTGCAGAGCGCGTTGGGCAATCGCCGGGACTGGCACCGAGAGCTCACCTTTGCCATGTGCGCCATCCACCTGTACGCGCACCTGGAGTGAGCCAAATTCCATCAGCCAAAGGCTACCGGTGAAAAACTGCGGATCCTGCTTGGACCGCCGGGTCATCTCCGCAGTGGGCGGGTACGCGGCTCCAGCCCCGGCAAGCCGGAGCGCCACAATCTGCACCTGGGTGACATCATTCGACTGAGTTCGAATCTCAACTTCCGCCACACCCGGGACCACTTGCGGCACGCGCACCGTGACAAAGAGATGGTAGGGCCCGGCATCGCCTTCGTAAAAGACGTCAGGGCTGCCAACGTGGGCCACAGCCGGCAATGCCGCCAGCAACACCAAGGGCAGGAGACAACGCGCGCGCCTCAAGGCACTCAGAGGAAAAGCACTGCTTCGTTTTCGTGTCGCTGGCAATTCGATTCTCAATCTTTCTAGCGGCGGACCTTCCGCAACCAACCCCCACAAGCCAGCCCGATCCGCGAACTCAGGATGGCAGCCCCCAACGCCGCCGCCATCACCACCCAGAATTGCATGCGGCTGGTCTCTGCCGGATAGAACTGATTGAGAACCACGTGTGAGGTAGGCCGCGCGAAATAAGGCAAATAACCGGCGCCAAAAAACCAGTTGCGGGCCCAGGGTGACAACAAAAAATCCCCGAAGGGCCATTGCACTGCAACTAAGCCCGTGAGGAACACCGATCCCAGGATTAGGGCCAGCAGCCAGCGGTTCATTTCGGGCAGTTTGGCGCGCACACAATCCCAAAGGAATGCAGGGACGATGATCAGCAGAGGAAACTCCAGAGGAATAAAGTGGGTGACTTGCTGGTAAACCGGGCCCAGCTTGGGCGTAGCGGGAAACAGCGGAAAAATCCAGACGTTCACCATCGCGAAACCCGTGTACATTGCCGCTATGGCGGTACACGCCCAACGATGGCCCGAGGTGATGGCCATGGCAATCATCACCGGCGGTACCGCCGCGCATATGGCGGCATAGCATATGGCGCTGTGCTGAAGAATGCGGTGGTTCGGCAGGATGAGATACAGCAAGATAATGGTGGCGCCAAGATAAAGGAAAAGAAACTCCAGCTTCTTCCTCGCCGCCGCCGAACTGCGGTTCATGGCTCCCGCCAGCAGGACGATGCCTCCCAGTTGCACTCCGGTAACTCCCAGCGTCAAAGTCCAGTGCGGAGGACTGTTCAGCTTGGCGTCCAGGCCGTAGGCAGCGTGCCACCAATTGTCGAAGCCGGCCGAGGTCAGCATTACGATTCCGCCCCAAGCTGCCATAAAGGCACCCAGCGGAGCATGGAATCCCCAAACCTTGACCGACGCAGCTCGCTCCGATTCGATGGGGAGAAAGGTCGTCCTGAGGATCATGTATCCGCAGGAAATCCCCGCCAGGATTCCGCAGAGGTAAATGACCATGTGCGCCGGAGTCCAAAAGCTGTCACGGCCAATCGATTGGTGCCAGGCGATATCCCAATACATTCCCACCGTGAAACAGGTTGCCGCAGCCACGACGCCCAACACAGGCCACGGTACGGACTGCAACAAATCGGCCTGGCCTCCATCCGGCAAGGCCATGCGCTGATCAATGGTAACGGTACCGGCCAACTGGTGCCCCCCAAGCCTCAAGCGTCGCTATTATAACCCGCAAGCACTGGTTCAGCCGGTGCGCGGAGTGGAGGAGCATGTCCAACTATCACCGATTCAATAAGTTATAGACAGGATGAAACGGGAAAAGCGCCGCCAGGAGCGTCGTTCCTCAGAACGTGGTCAGGCTTATTTGATTGTTCTTTTCGGGCACCGGGTTTCCGCCGTAGGTTCCATTCACCACCGATAGCCCGAACGACGTGTACAGGTGGCTTTGGCCTTTGCTTCCCGTACCTCTCGCAACGGCGCCAATGCGCAGGTCGTCCAGGTTGAGAGCCATCTGGTTCGGATCCATATCCATCGGAGCCAGCGCCGTGGTGATCGCTTGCGGGGGGCCGATCGCCGTCGAACCCGGCGCAATCTGATTGAGGAACATGCGGACCCGATGGTGGAACACGTCTCCTTCAGTCGTGTAGTAGACAATGTTCACCGTTCCCGTTGACTGGTCCGTGCTGATGGCTGGACAAAAATGGTGTCCGCTCGCCAGGGCTGGGCAACCGGGTTCCAGAGAAATCTTCGTCATCGCCAGCCACGTTTTGTAGTAATATTTGCGGCGTCCACGTGGCGTTGGGCGACAAGGCCCGCGCCGTGAGCATCCAATTTCTGGAGGATCTTATGGAGCAACGGGCTGCCGGTAGTTCCCCGAGCGATGCGCCGGGGGCTGGTTCTTCCCCAACGCCGCATCACGAAGGCCGCGGAGTGTGGGTGCTGACCGCCTACGGCATTTCTGGCCTGGCGTTGTTCGGCGTACTGATCTACTACTTTTCCGTCTACGTGACCCGTTAAGCTGGGTTCTCGCGCACAAACTTCTCTCGTCCTCACTCCGGCGCAGGCCAGCCGGTAAACGTGCTAGAATTGCCCGCTCACACGTGAGCGCTTCTCCAAAACTAAGGACCCGACGGTTTCCTGACAGCCCCAGAAACGGAACAGAGACGGATTGACCGTGGCCCAAACTCCCTCGACGACCGCCACCGTAACCTATGCCGATGCAGGCGTGGACATCGACCGCGCCAATCGCACCAAGAAACGCATCAAGTACCTTGCCCACAAGACTTTCACCCGCGGCGTGTTGAGCGAAATCGGCGGCTTTGGCGGGCTGTTTTCCGTTGACCGCGACAAGTATCTCGACCCGGTGCTGGTCTCGAGCGTGGACGGCGTCGGCACCAAGCTGAAAGTCGCCTTTGAAATGAAGATGCACCACACTATCGGCGCCGACCTGGTGAATCATTGCGTGAATGACATCGCGGTGCAGGGTGCGGCGCCGCTCTTCTTCATGGACTATCTGGCCACCGGCAAACTGGATCCCGAAATAGCGGAAAAAGTTGTCGAGGGGCTGGCCGAGGCCTGCAAACACAACGGCTGCGCCCTGATCGGCGGAGAGACTGCCGAAATGCCCGGCTTCTATCCCGCTGGCGAATATGATTTGGCCGGCTTCATTGTCGGAGTGGTGGAGCGCGAGCGCATCATCACCGGAAAAACCGTTCAGCCGGGTGACGTAATCATGGGATTGGCTTCGAATGGCCTGCACACTAATGGATATTCCCTGGCCCGCAAACTGCTGTTTGAAATCGCTCACTATACTCCTGACTCCTACGTGAACGAACTCAAGGGAAAAGTCGGCAACGAGTTGATGCACACCCACCGCAGCTACTGGCCTATCGTGAAGAAACTGGTGAATGCGGATTGCGTGTCAGCTCTTGCGCACATTACCGGCGGAGGAATTACAGAAAATCTGCCGCGCGTGCTGCCGCGCGGGGTCGCGGCAGTCATCGAGATGGGAACCTGGCCGGTGTTGCCCATCTTTGAGCATCTGCAAAAGCTGGGGAACGTCCCTCCGGATGAAATGCTGCGCACCTTCAACATGGGACTTGGCATGCTGATCGTGGTTCCCTCTGCCAAGTTCAAGAAAGCCCAGAATGTGCTTGATAAGATCGGGGAGAAGGCCTACACGGTGGGCAGGATTGTGAAGGGCGACCGGAAGGTGATGTACACGTAGCGTCTTCATCCCACTGCAATTACTCACTTAAGGGAATCAGACTTAGCCCTTCAATGTGTTCAAAGTGCTTACGATTGCGCGTTAGCAACGGCAGATCGTTGGCTAACGCGATGCCCGCGATCAGGCTGTCTCCCATGCCGATGGAAAATCCGTTTCTGCTCAATTGCTGCCGCACGATTGCAGCCTGAGTGGCGGCCTCGCGATCCAGGGCAAGCACGGGAATTGCCGCAATCAGTCGCCGAACATCATCTCCTCGCCTGTTTTCACCGGCCCCGCTGAGCAGTTCAAAACAGCTTACCGCCGTCGTCTGCAAACTGTCGGATTCGACATACGACTTGACCCGTTCTGCAACGGGGTGAGTTCCAGCAAGATAGTCAATCAATACGTCAGTGTCAGCGAGGATCAACGCCAGCTCTCCCGCAAGGCAGTTGTGGCGTTGCGGAGATCGGCCGCTTCCTCACGCGACAGCGATCCCGCCAAAGAAAGCAGTTCTTTACGCCGCTGTTCGCGCGTCCTCTCGCCATGGAGGTACTCTTCGATCGCTTCCGCGAGTACACTCGAAAACCCTTTTTCTCCACGGCGGGCGGCGAGCCCAAGGAGCGCGCTGCGGTGTTCGGTCTTCATTTCCACTGTCGTTCTCATGCTCTATTGTAACATGCACGTGCATGTCAATAGTAAGTACATGCACAACAATAAGTTACATAGATACATCTGTGGAGTTCATCAGGGGCTTCTGCCGTTACCGCTTAAGCAAATCCACCGGTTCTCTTACGTCCGTGACCCGGAAATACTTCGTCAGCACGGGATGCTTCTTCGTCACCGCCTCGTACATCGCGTACGCCACGTTACGGTAAGAGGCATGTCCCGCGGGAGTGGTTCTCAGTTCGGAGATGTACACCACTTCGGCGAAATCCATCTTGAATAACGTCCGCTTGCGGAAGCCCAGAGGAATGGCGTATTGAGCATTCTCTTTCGCCTCGGCTCCCGGCTGTCGAGACAACTGTTCCACCGCTTCCGCCGTACGCTGCATGGCTTCGTCGTAGGCGTCACGCACGCCCGCACTTTCCAGTTCTGGCGGCGTGTCGTAGCCGTGCCGAGTTGTGAACTCCTGCCCAATCTGTATGCAGCGCCGGTGGCGGTGCATATCGCGAAAGCCACCCACGTCCATCAGGATGTCGAAGCGGAACTGTTGTCCCGAGGAAAATGCCCGCAGCATCTCGTCATGTTTGCCGCGATGGCGCAAGCCCACGTCGATAATCTCCCGCCGAATACGCTCCCCCGCCGCCTCGACCGCCATACGAATCTGCCGGTAAGGATAATGGCTGTGCTCATAGACCAGCGTCACCGCCAGCTCGACTTCCAGCGGTTCTTCTTCCAGCAGATCCACCAGTGGTGCCGTCGCCACCGGCAAGTTCCCCATCAATTCCTTCGCGATCTGCTTGAGCTCCCGCCGTGTCTCCATTTCGTAACGGTTGGGATCGGCATACTTGACCAGGGTCGGGGCAACACGGACCTCGCGCAACAATTCTTGCTCCGCCCGCGCACCCAACTCCGACGAAACCGCGCGAATCTGACTCACCAACTCCTGCATGGCTTCCTGATTCACGTTGTAAGCAGGTCCGGTGGCCGCGCGCTTCAACAGTTCGCCCAGACGGCGCACCTCGCTGTGAGTATGCGAAAGCAAATGCGAGACCTGGGACTCCAGCGTGCGCGCGTTGACGATTTCTCCCAGCGAAGTATTGGTGGCAAGCGGCAAAAGATAACGCGAGATGTCGAACGCCCTGGCCCGCAGCGTCCGCTCGTAAGCCTCCTGCTTCATGTCGTCGGGCTTGGGAGTGATGCTGGCCAGATACAACGCCATTCGGTCCGACAGAGACTCGTACTGCGCAAACAGGTCCTGGATGGTTTGCTGATATAAGGTTCGCGCCAGTTGGTCGTCGCCGAAATCAGGCGTGAAATAACCGCTCTTATTGAAATCCTGGTAGCGAGTGGAGCGCTCCTGTCCGTCCCAGCGTTGCTCGTCGGCCACAGCGATCGCCGCCAGAATGGAAAGTTTCTCGATGGCCAGCGCGATGTGCGCCAAATCCGCAATCGAGCGGTGTCCATACTGAAAGTAGAAAGTATTGAGAAATTTCTCGGCCTTCTGCTGGCTGATTTCCCGGAGCGATTGCTTCATGGAAAGCGCCGAGCGCGAATACTTGGCCATGGCGTAGGCCTGGATTTCCGGCTCCGCGCCGTACACGGCATAGACTTCGACGGACGGCTCATCCGTCAGCCCCTGGTTCCGGTTGGCAGGGTTGATCGTCTCGCTGGCCTCAGGCATCGCTGACCCTCAGAACTTTGCGGTTTTGAAATCTTAACAGGTTCGCGTGGGGAAACTACCGTGAGGATCGCGGGTTCCCCCACTTGAAGCTTTCCTTTTGGGAAAGGAATCAGATAGTGTAGAGGTTTGACTTTTGCATGAAGGGCATCGTTCTCACAATCTTTGGCATGTTTTTCTTGACCGGGTGGGCGACCGCCCAGTCTCGGACGGTTTCCGTCGATCCCAGCCGGCCCCCGTCTTATGTTCTCTTGGACGACGATCCCCCGTCAGCGCCGCAGGTTCAGACTGAGGATCGCACCCCGGCCGTCCTGATCGCACCGGCGCCTCTGCCCCGCATGTCGCCCGAGCTTACCCTCCAGACTTACCGCAACCGGGTTACGCAGCAGGCCGCGCAACTGTCTTCGTATTCGGCGAATTCGCTGATCCTGGCGCAACTTCCTGAAACTCAGCAGTTCGGGGAATGCGATTTGCAGCGCCTCTATTCCGCGCCCCACACGCTGGAGTTCAAGTCGGTTCGTTTTGTTGGAGACGGCTTTGTCAAGAGCAACGTGATTCTCCGCCTGCTGCAATCGGAGGTCGACCACGTGCAGAAGGACGATCCCGCCGCGACCGCGCTCAGCGACGACAATTACAAATTCTCCTACAAAGGCACCGCGCAGCTACAGAACCGCCTGACCCACGTTTTTCAGGTGAAGCCGCGAAGCAATCGTCCCGGCCTGTTCAAGGGAAAGATATATCTCGACGCGCATACCGGGAACATGGTGCGGGCCGAAGGTAGAGTGGCGAAATCGCCCTCACTGTTCATCAAGAGAATCCAGTTTGTCCAAGACTACAAGGAGTTCGGTCTCTTCACCTTCCCGGTGCACATTCACTCTGAGGCCCGCACCCGCCTGGTGGGACGCGCGGTGGTGGATATTTACCATTACGACTATCAGCCGGTTTCCAGCACGCAGACGGCGCAGTTGACGACCTCCCCATAGGCAGCTTCTCTCCCCGCTTTGGCCAATCCTGCCCGTGTTAGCCCAAGCCCAGCTATAATTTCCGCTCAATGACAAGGAGAGACTCATGACCCTCTCAGGCCGGATCGCGCTGGTCACCGGCGCATCTCAGGGCATTGGCCGTGCCTGTGCCCTCAAACTCGCGGCCGGCGGAGCTGCCGTGGCCGTCGCCGCCCGCAATCAGGAGAAGCTGAACGAACTGGTGCAGCAAATCACTTCTACCGGCGGGAAGGCAGCTGCTTTTGTGATGGACGTGGCGGAAGAAGGCCAGATCAAGTCCGCTTTCAAGGCCGCACTCGCGCACTTCGGCAAGATCGACATCCTGGTGAACAACGCCGGCATCACTCGCGACCAACTGGTTATGCGCATGAAGCGCGCCGACTGGGACGCCGTCCTCAACACCAACCTGACTTCCGCTTACCTCTGCACCCAACAGGTGATGAGTTCCATGCTCAAGCAGCGCTGGGGACGCATCGTGAACATAACATCTGTCTTCGGTCAGATGGGCCAGGCCGGGCAGGCGAATTACGCCTCCTCAAAAGCTGGCCTCATCGGATTGACCATGGCCATCGCCCGCGAAGTGGGATCGCGCAACATTACCTGCAACGCGGTCGCGCCGGGCTTCATCGAAACCGCTATGACATCCGGGCTGGGAGAAGACTTCAAACAGATGGCAGTGAAGAATATTCCCCTGGGACGCGTGGGCATGCCGGAAGATGTGGCCAGCGCGGTGGCGTTTCTGGCATCGGACGAGGCTTCCTACATCACCGGGCACGTGCTGAGCGTGAACGGCGGCATGCTGATGGGGTAAGAAGCTTCACCACAGGTGGCACAGAGTACACAGAGGCAAGCGATGGCGAAAGCAGACGAAAGATTCTCCCCTGTGTCCCCTGTGCCCTCTGGGGTAAAGGGTTTTGTACTTCTGCAAGCGGCGACTCCGGCCCAGATCGCCCAGACCCGCGAACTTTTTCTCGAATACGCCCAGTCGCTGGGCTTCAGCCTCTGCTTTCAGAACTTCGTTCAGGAACTTGCAGGATTGCCCGGCGACTACGCGCCTCCCGGTGGCCGTCTTCTGCTGGCTGAATTCCAAGGTGAGCTGGCTGGCTGTGTGGCCCTGCACAAATTCGATCGCGACATCTGCGAGATGAAGCGTCTCTACCTGCGTCCGAAGTTTCGCGGCAAGGGGCTAGGCCGTCTGCTGACCGAAGCCATCGTTGCTGAAGCTCGCCAGATCGGATATCAACGCATGCGGCTCGACACGGTCGGTCCGGTGATGAAAGACGCAGTCGCCATGTATCGCAAGCTGGGCTTTCGCGAGATCGCTTCATATCGCGCGAATCCCATGGCCGGTACGCTTTACTTCGAGCTGACGCTCTAGCTCTATGCGACGGTGCTATCCTAATATTCCTTCTGAGGGGGGAACATCCATGAAGACGGCCCTGCTTTGTCTGCTGGTCTTGTGTCTCGCATTCTCCGCCGCCGCCGCCACATCCAAAACTGTTTCCTACAAGAGCGGCGATGAAACCGTACAAGGGGTACTGAACACGCCTGCGGGCAAAGGCCCGTTTCCCGCCATCATTGTGATTCACGAGTGGTGGGGTTTGAACGACTGGGTGAAAGATCAAGCCACGAAACTTTCCGATCTGGGTTATGTCACGCTGGCGATTGATCTCTACCGCGGCAAAGTGGCCACCACCCCTGACGAAGCCCACGAAATTATGCGCGGAGTGCCTGAAGACCGCGCCAAGCGCGACTTGCACGCCGCTTTCGATTACCTGGCTTCGCAACCGAACGTGAAGAAAGACCGCATCGGCTCCATCGGTTGGTGCATGGGCGGCGGATATTCGCTCGATGTGGCCCTGCAAGAACCTACTCTGCGCGCTACGGTCATCAATTACGGTCACCTTGCCACTGACACCGGCTCGCTCAAGGCCATCAACGCTTCCATTCTCGGGCTCTTCGGTGGACAGGACCGTGGCATCACTCCCGACGATGTTCACAAGTTCGAGAAGAGCATGAAAGATCTGGGCAAGCAAGTGGACGTCACGATTTATCCCGATGCGGGACACGGCTTCGAAAACCCAATTAACAAAGACGGTTACCGTCCCGACGACACCGCCGACGCGTGGAAGCGCACAGTTAAGTTCTTTGCCGCCACGCTGAAGTAGCAAAAACTCGAAGCGCTTGATTCCTCAACGCCCGAGTTGGCTTGTGGTCACAAGGCTTAGCCGCACGCTGCTTGGGCAACGAAATTCCACTTGCCAGACCGTAATACTCTGGTTACTATTCTGCATCGCGGAGAACCCGACTTTGGCTTCCTTCTCAATGAACATTGGTGAGACCATCCGGAACTACCGGCTGCAAAAAGGAATGTCCCAAGGCGATATCGAGAAGCGCACCGGCCTGTTGCGTTGCTACCTCTCGCGCGTGGAAAACGGTCACACCATCCCTTCGCTCGACACGCTTTCGAAAATTGCCGGAGCCATGGAGCTGCCGCTCTCGCAATTCTTCTCCGAAGCCGGACACACCAACGGCGGCAAAGGCTTGCCGCAACTCTCCGACGACGAAGTCCGCTTCCTCAGCCAGATCCGCCGCTACTCCGTCAGCCTGAATGACAGCGACCGCAAGCTGGTGCTGGCCATGGTCAAGAAAATGGCGGCCAACGCGAGGTAGTTCCTCTCTGGTCGCTTCCAGAGGTGAAAAGTCCTGCATCTTGCTTTTCCTCCGTGAAGCTAGGAGAATTCTAGGCCACGGCGCCCCAGCCGTGAATCTGATTGAGGTCTTCCCATGAAGCACGCCCTTGTCGCCATCCTTCTCATTTCGTCCGTTTTGGCCGCGGCGACCCAGGTCGCATCGGGGCAGGTTCGACAGCTGGCCGAACTGACCGCCTCTGACGGCGCGGCGGGCGATGAGTTCGGATTTTCTGTAGGCGTCAGCGGCAGTACCATCGCCGTCGGTGCAGCTTTAGCCACCGTTGGCGTCAATGCAGAGCAGGGCGCGGCTTACGTTTTTGTAGGCTCGAGAAGCGACTGGACGCAAGTCGCCAAGCTCACGGCCTCGGACGGAGGCGCAGGCGATCTCTTCGGAGATCAGATAGCAATTAGCGGCGACACCGTCGCGGTGGGCTCCCCCCGCAACAACACCCTCGACGGCGCGGTCTATATTTTCGTGAAGCCCCCTAGCGGCTGGGTCGACATGACCGAAACCGCCAAGCTGACCTGCGCTCAGCGCCCCGGCTTCGGCTTAGGTGGCTCCTTGGCGATGGATGGGAATACGGTGGTGACGGGGTGGGGCAGCGGCGGTGGCTTGCCCCCGAGTGCGTTCGTGTTTGCGCAGCCCAAGAGCGGTTGGGCAAGCACGAATGAGCCTGACGCGAGTTTGGACCCTCAGGGAATCATCGGCTTCGGTGACCCGGTAGCAATCAACGGCAGGACCATCGCGGTCGGAACGGATGCGGGAGACGCGGGACAGGGCGGTGCGGTTGTCTTTCTGGAGCCGCCGGGGGGCTGGCACGGGATGGTGGAGCGCAGCGCGAAGCTGTCAGCATCGGACGTTCATGCCGGCGACCATTTTGGTGCGGCGCTGGCGGTCGGAGGCAATACCATCGTAGCCGGGACCTACGGCCACGATAGCTCGGGGGCGGTGTATGTTTTCGTCGAGCCCAAGACCGGCTGGACGAACATGACGCAGACGGCGGAGTTGACGGTCGCCAGCAGGCAGAAAATGGTGCTCGGGGCACAAGTAGCCATCATTGGCAACGCAGTCGCTGCGGGAGCTCCGGGCGACTTCATCCGCGGACACAAAGACCAAGGGGCTGTATTTGGTTATCTCCAGCCGGTCGGCGGCTGGGTGAACACTTCCAGGCCCAATATTTCCGTGACCTCCTTGGACGGGCAAGCCGGGGACTCGTTCGGCGACTCGGTCGGGCTGGTGCCGATGATCGCGGTGATCGGGGCGGGCGGACATGCTGTAGAAGGCAACCTGCTCCAAGGTGCAGCGTACGTCTTTGGGCAACGATAAGGGCTTCCGCCGCGAAGCGTCGGGGCCCTGCCTAATAGACAGTCTTGAGGGTTCCCAGGAGGTTGTATGCCTGCTCCCGAAGTGCCAGTGGTATAGGCAACGACCGGCTCACCCTGTGTGAGGGAATTGAGGGTGTTGCTCTGGCCAAACGCGCTGACGCTCATGACGAGTGCTAATCCGCACGATGCCAGCGAACGCAGCGTTCTAGCAGCCAAGTTCATGGTTCGTCGCCTCCCGATGTGGTCGTTGTAACGTAAAGCCCAATCTTAATCGCGTTGGGTTTGGGCGGGGCAGTTTCAGTACCGGAAGAATCAGACAGGTAAATATCGGGGCCTGCGTCAATGCCGCACGTCAGGAATTCGGTGCCGCTTAGCTGTCCCCCTTTGGGTACCTTCGTACCATCCCCGGCCCCGGCCCACCGGTACCTCGTCCCCAACCCCCGGTAGAATCTAGACTGTCTGCTGGAGAACTCTCGGTGACCATTGACGAAGAACTGACGCACCTCGAGTCGCAGTTGCGCCGGCTCAAGATCGAGTACGAAGTCTATTTCAGCAACCCCACCAAGAAACCGCCCACTGACGTGGAGTGGAAGGTTTTGAGCCTGCTGCGCAAGTTCAGCGACGGCGGACGGCTGACCTTTTCGCAGCGTTTCCGCTACAACGAAATGGCGCAGCGTTATGCCATCTACAGCGACCTATGGCGCAAGAAAGGCCGCATTCGCGAGGAAGGCTACCGGCGTCCGCAGGATGCGTTGCTTTCGGTGCAGGGGGTTCGTCCGGTGGAAGGGGTTGAACCGGAGACGCGTCCGGTCTACGGACTTGGCCAGGCCGGCGCCGCGGCCGCGCCAGCGCCCGCGCGGGCGCAGGAGCG
Source organism: Terriglobales bacterium (assembly GCA_052147055.1). GTDB lineage: Bacteria > Acidobacteriota > Terriglobia > Terriglobales > Acidobacteriaceae > JABCZH01. The sequence continues at coordinate 41,449 of JBKQLO010000155.1, read as the reverse complement.
TCCGCTCACCGTACAATGCTCCGATCCCGCCGCCGAACGCGACCAAGTGGAAAAGCTGTACGTGGCCCTGACCGAGGCCAAGAAGAAGAGCGGCGAGGCTGTCGCGGGCAACCTCGATAGCTTTGCGTCGTTCGTCCAGAAGAAGACCGCGCAGATCCGCCAGGAGAATAACTGCCTGGCGGTCGAATACACGGTCGAGATGCAGAATGGTCAGGTGAAGCTAAAGGCGCGGGCGAAAGTGTAGTTTGCGCGAAATCGGCGGCGAGAGCTTTGAAAGGGCGCGGCTTCAGCCGCGCCTTAACGTTGTTGAGGAGACGTAGAGCACGGATGGGAAGCCGTGCCCTTTCAAAACTCCGACGCGTGAGGATCTCGTCCGGACCCGTCGCCCGTATTCCCGCCCGCTGATAGAATTTCAGTGATGTCCAGAATCCACCGCGCCATTCTCAGCGTCACCGACAAAACCGGGCTGGCCGACTTCGCCCGCAAGCTTTCCGCGCTGGGAGTGGAGCTAATCTCGACCGGAGGCACCGCCAAATTGCTGCGCGACTCCGGGATTGCTGTGAAAGACATCTCGGAACTGACCGGCTTTCCCGAAATGCTCGACGGGCGGGTGAAGACTCTTCATCCCAAGGTGCATGGCGGCATCCTGCATCGCCGCGGGAATCCCGCCCACCGCGCGGCCCTCGCCGAGCACGGCATCAAGCCCATCGACATGGTGGTGGTGAATCTCTATGCGTTTGAAAAGACTGCGGCCAAGCCCGGCGTGCCCTTCGATGAACTGATCGAGAACATCGACATTGGCGGCCCTTCGATGATTCGCTCCGCCGCCAAGAATTTCCAGGATGTGGCTGTGGTGACCTCGCCCGCCGATTATTCCGCCATCGCAGAGGAGATGTCGCAGTCTGGTGGAGAATTGTCGCACGCCACCAAATGGCGGCTGGCGCAGAAAGCCTTCGCCACCACTGCCGCGTATGACTCGGCCATCGCCTCAACGCTGGAGCGTGTCAGCCTCAACGGAAGCTCGCCACAGCCCGGCTCTCCGCAAAACCTCCGGCTTTCTTTCAGCAAGATCATGGACCTGCGTTACGGAGAAAACCCTCATCAGAAGGCCGCGATGTACACCGACGGTTCGGGGCAAGGCGTGGCCAATGGCCGCCAGCTTCAGGGCAAGGAACTTTCCTATAACAATATCGTCGACCTGCAAGCCGCCTGGGACCTGGCCCAGGAATTCGACGAGCCATTCTGCGCGATTATTAAGCATACGAATCCTGCCGGCGCTGCGACCGGCAAGACCCTGGCGGAGGCATACAAGAAAGCACTCGAATGCGACCCGGTGTCGGCTTTCGGCGGGGTGATTGGGGTGAACCGCCCAATCGACGGCGCGGCTGCCGAGGAAATGGCCAAGCTATTTCTGGAAGTGATCGCGGCTCCGAAATTCGATGAAGCGGCAAAAGCCAAATTCAGCGCTAAGAAAAATCTCCGGCTGGTCGAGATCATCGATGCCCCGCAGAAATGGGTGCTCAAGAATGTGTCCGGTGGAATGTTGGTGCAAGACGCCGACATTCGCCCGCTCCATGAAAGCGACCTCAAAGTCGTTACCAAACGCCCACCCACAAGCGAAGAGAAGCGCGCATTGCTGTTTGCCTGGAAGGTCTGCAAGCACGTGAAATCCAATGCCATCCTCTACGCGCGGGACGGGCAAACCGTAGGCGTGGGCGCAGGGCAAATGAGCCGCGTGGACGCCTGCAAAATGGGCGTCATGAAGGCGGTCTTACCGCTGCAAGGCACGGTCGCAGCTTCCGACGCCTTCTTTCCCTTCCCCGATGGAGTCGAAGAAATTGCAAAAGCCGGCGCTACCGCCATCATTCAGCCGGGGGGATCGGTGCGCGACCAGGAAGTGATTGAGGCGGCTGACCGTCACGGCATGGCCATGATCTTCACCAGCGTGCGCCATTTCCGGCATTGACGCGGCAATCGGCCGCTGCCAACGGCTAACGGTCCTTGTACCTCTGACTCTTTTTCCGGCCTGTTCCAGCGCCGTTTTACGCCATCTCGAGTGACAAGGGTTTACAATAATCCGAGCACCCGCTGGCAGCGATTCCGCATCCAAAACGCTGTGGCTATGGTGATCCGAAGGTCCTGAATGAAAAGAATTTATTGTGCTGTCTTTGTATTGTTCATGGCGGTGATGGCAGGGGCGCAGCAAGCCCCGGCTCCTTCAACTCCCGAGCAAGCGTCCCCGGCCGCGGCCAAACCGGCCCCAGTTCCTCCGCGAAAAGTCGATCGCGCTGCCGCTTACTATCACTACACCCTGGCTCATCTCTATGAGGAGCAAGTGGCCATGTACGGCCGCAGTGAACTGGTGAGCAAGGCCATCGAGGAGTACCGTCTCGCCATCGAGGCCGACCCCACCTCGGAATACCTGACCTCGGCGCTGGCGGAGCTCTACACTCGCGCGGGCCGAATCCGCGATGCCGTGCTGGAAGCGCAGGACATTCTCAAACGCGACCCCAACAACCTCGAAGCCCACAAACTGCTGGGCCGTATTTATCTGAAATCCCTGGGGGATGTCCAGGGCGGCAACACTTCGGACAGCGTGCTCAAACTGGCCATCGAGCAGTACGAACAGATCGTCAAGTTGGAGCCCGACAGCGTGGACAACCGCCTTCTGCTGGGCCGGCTCTACAAAGTCAACAACGATCTGCGCAAAGCGGAAGACGAATTCAAGACTGCGGTGAAGTTGCAGCCCGATTCCGAAGATGCGGTCACCACGCTGGCCTTGTTCTACACCGAAGAAGGAGATTCGACTCGCGCCGCCGAGGTTTTGAGCTCCGTGCCGGATGCGCAACGCTCCGCCAAGCTGTACTCCGTCCTCGGCTATGCCTACGAGCAGCAAAAAGAATACAAAAAGGCGATTGACGCCTATCGCAAAGCCGCCGAACTCGATCGTGACAATCTGGATGCGATTCGCGGTCTGGCAGAAAACCTGATGAACGACGGGCAGACGGACGCCGCCCTCGAGCAATACAAGATTATCGCGGAAGCCAACCCTGACGATGCCCAGACCTACCTGCGCATGGCCGAGATCTACCGCCGCCAGGGAAAATTCGACCTCGCCCTGGAAAACCTGACGAAAGCCGAATCCATGGTGCAAGACTCCATGGAAGTGCCCTACAACCGCGCCGCGGTCTACCAGGCGCAGGGCCGCTATGACGACGCCGCACAGATTCTGCAAGACCTGCTGAAAAAGACGGACAAGCCGGATAACAATTATTCCCAGGGCGAGAAAAACAATCGTGCGCTGTTTCTGGAACGGCTGGGAACCATCTATCGCGACGACAACAGTACTGCGCTCGCAGTCGAGACCTTTCGCAAGATGTTGACCCTCGGCGATGACAACGCCGAGCGCGGCTACCAGCAGATCATCGACACCTACCGCGAGGCCAAGCAATGGCAGCAAGCCAGCGACGCCGCCAAAGAAGCGATGGGGAAGCTGCCCAACGACCGCGATCTGAAGATGACGTACGCGGCGCAACTCAGCGACATGGGTCAGTCCGATGAAGCCCTCCAGCAAGTGCAGTCGTTGCTCAAGGGAACGCCGGAGGATCGCGACGTCTATGTCCGCCTGGCCCAGATGAACAGCCGCCTGAAGCGCTGGAAGGACGCCGAGGACGATCTCGACAAAGCCGCCCCGCTTTCCACCAAGGACGAAGATAAACAGTTCGTCGATTTCCTTCGCGGCTCCATTTACGAGCGTGAGAAAAAGTACGATCAGGCGGAAGAAGTGTTTCGCAAGCTGCTGGCCGCCGATCCGCAAAATGCCGCCGTGCTCAACTACCTTGGTTATATGCTGGCCGACCGTGGCATAAAGCTCGACGAAGCCCTGATCATGATCAAGAAAGCCGTGGAACTGGATCCCGCCAACGGCGCTTATCTCGACTCCCTGGGCTGGGCTTACTTCAAGCTGGGCAAATATGAATTGGCGGAAGATAACCTGTCCCGTGCCGCGCAGCACATGGGAACCGATCCCACGGTGCAGGCGCACCTCGGCGACCTTTATCAGAAGACTGGACGCCTGAAGCTAGCCGCGGCGCACTGGGACCGCGCGATTCAGGAATGGAACAAGACAGTCGCTGCGGACGTTGATACCGACGAAATGGCAAGAACCCAGAAAGACCTTGAGTCCGCGAAGGTCAAGTTGGCCAAAGAAGATTCAGAACATAAGTAGCCCTCAATTCACAAATGCGCCAGAATCCCATCATCCGCGAAGCCACTCCGGATGACATTCCTGAGATTCTCCGCCAACGCCGGGCCATGTATTTGGACATGGATTACGAAGACTCGCCCGAGTTGGCGGAGATGCTCTCCACTTGCGAACCCTACCTACGCCGTTCTCTTGCCGACCGCTCCTTCCGAAGCTGGCTGGCGTTTGTAGGTCAGGAGATCGCCGGCGGGGGTGCCGTTATCATCAGTCCCTGGCTCAGTCATCCCTACGATCTTGAGTGTCACCGCGCCACCATCCTTAACGTTTATGTGTACCCGGAGTTCCGCCGACAAGGCGTCGCCCGCATGCTGATGCAGACGATCATTGCCTGGTGCCGGCAGCAAGACTTTGCCTCGGTGTTTCTGCACGCCAGCAAAGACGGCCGCCCGCTCTACGACTCGTTGGGATTTGAATCGACCAATGAGATGAAGCTGAAGTTGAGGTAGACAGCTTTCAGCACTCAGCTCGGCACCTCAGCGCTTGGTAGAATGGGGAGAATGACCAAGCCCCAGAAAAGCCGCCGAAAGTCTCTCATGCCCAGTGGGGCTCGTCGCACGGTGTCAGCCGCCCGGCCGGCACGCTCAACGGAGGTGCAAACCCAAGAAGTCCCGCACTCCGGCGAGAGAGAAGAGAACTTGGCCGAAGTCATTCGCCGGCGATTTGCGCCTTTCGGTGGAGTCGAACTTGAATTGCCGAAGCGCGACCCGATACGGCATCCGCCAGACTTTTCAGAGTCGAAAAGGGTTCGCAGCAGCCGCGACAATTCCTAACGACTACTTAATCACGTGGAACGGCACATTGCTGGTTAGCGTCCCGCTGGGCGTAGTCACCGTGACATAGCCGGTAGTGGCCCCAGCGGGAACCATCGCAGTGATGTAGGTGTCGGAAACCACCGTGAAGCTGGCCGGAATTCCGTTGAGCGAGACGCTGGTGGTTCCGGTGAACCCCTGACCGAGAATGCCGCCGGTTTGGCCGACTCTGCCAGCCGCGTGGACAAAAGCTACGAATGGAGCAAGCCCCGTCGAGAGACTGAAGGTGGTGCCATTGTGGTGCGCCCCCTCCAGGTAGGTCGTGCCGTAGAAGGTACCGGTAGTTCCCTGGAGCAGCGCACTCTCAGGTTCGGCACCGTCACTACCGTCGAAATTATGTAACACGGTCAGGGTTCCGCTTGAGGTGATTTGGAACAACGTCCCGCAGCCGTAACTAGGGTCGCACGTAATATTTGCCGCCCGAGGGAGCTGTCCCGTAGAAATTTCCGTCACTGGCTTGCGTCAGCCCGGATTTGGGAAAAAGGCCGTCGGTGAAAGAGAAATCATGCAGAGTAGTGAGGCCGCCCGTTAGGCTAAGCTCGAAGACTGTGCCTTCGTTGTACGCGCCGCCAGCCCCGGTTGTGCCATAGAGATTTCCGTCGAGGCCTTGTATCACTCCGCCGTACGGGTAACTACCGTCTAGACAGTCACCGTTCGTGCAGAAGGTGTAAAGTGTCGTTAGCACGCCCGCCGCATCAATCTTGAAGATTGTTCCTACATTGCTCGCTCCGCCCTCATATGTTGATCCATATAAGCTCCCATCCGTTGCCTGCAACAGAGTGCTTGAAGGAAGGGCTCCGTCGCTCTGGTTGAAGCTGTGTAGCGTCGTAAGGGTACCTGCTGGAGTCATTCTGAATACTGTTCCATAATTATTGATACCCCCAATCTGCGTTGTGCCGTAAAAATTATCGTTCGCGGCTTGAATCAGTCCACCTACAGGTTCGAGACCATCAACGCAATTTGGTCTTTGGCAAAAGCTGTAAAGGGTCGTCGTCGTGCCGACCGGGGTCATTTTGAACACTGTGCCAGAGTTTTCAACGCCACCATAGACACTAGTGCCGTAGAAATTCGCGTCAGCAGCCTGGACCAATCCTCCCATGGGAGAGTTGCCGTCGCTGCCATTAAACTCATGCAGCGTTATCAGCCTGCCTGCGGGCGTGATCTCGAACAGCGTGCCGCAGCCTCCACAACCAGAAGTGTCGCCACCGAACGCAGTCGTACCGTAAAGACTCCCGTCGACCCCTTGTACAAGGGGAGCGTGGAGAGGATTAGAACCGTCACCGCCATTGAAATTCACTATGGTCGTAAACGTCTGCGCTGGCGACACAATCGCCGTGGCGGCACAAAGCATCAACACGGCGCACGCTTTCTTCCACCAGCTAGGGCCCCTCATACTTCCCCCTTTTTCGGGCGCTGGCAGTTTACTCCTCAGCAAGCCGGCAACCAATAGGGCCAAAGGTATGCCCTTCAAATCCGCATCGCTCCCGGCCGCTCAGCGGCTGAGTGCTGAATGCTGAGTGCTCCTCTGCTAAACTTTCTACATGCTCGCCGACTACGCGGTGCATGCGGCCCAGTCCCGCGGACGCCGTTTCCCCGAGCCGCAGCATCCCTACCGCAACGACTTTCAGCGCGACCGCGACCGCGTCATTCATTCCCGCGCCTTTCGCCGCCTGGAGGCCAAGACCCAGGTGTTCACCCGCCGCTACTCCGACCACTTTCGCAATCGCCTCACGCACACGCTCGAAGTAGCGCAGATCGCCCGCACTATCGCTGGTCCACTCGGGCTCAACGTCGATCTGGTCGAGGCCCTGGCTCTGGTGCATGACGTCGGCCATCCCCCGTTCGGCCACGCCGGAGAAAAAGCCCTCGACAGCATCATGCGATCGCACGGATTTTTCTTCGATCACAATCTGCACGCCTTGCGCATCGTGGAAGACTTCGAACTTCGCTACGCGGCGTTTCGCGGATTGAATCTGACTTTCGAGGTTCGCGAAGGCATCATCAAGCATTCGCACGATTACAGCCCCGATCAATTCCCCGAACTCGCGGAGTATGTGCTTGATCGCCGGCCGCCGCTCGAGGCCCAACTCATCGATCTAGCCGATGAAATCGCCTACAGCACCGCCGACCTCGACGACGGCTACGAAGCCCGCCTGCTGACCATGGACATGATCCGCAATGGTGTGCCGGTGTTCGCGCGCTTTTATGCGGAGGCCGAGCGCACGTATCCCGACGTGATGGAGAAGCTGAAATTCAACGAAGCCATCAGGCACATGCTCGACCGCTGGGCGGGAGACCTGATCCGAAATACTAGAGATCGGATCGCCAAAGCCGGCGTTCATAGCCTCGAAGACGTGCGCGACTATCCGCTGCGGCTGGTTGCGTTGAGTCCGGAAGTCGAAGAAGAACGCCGCCAGGCCAAGGCTTTTCTGTACGAAACGCTCTACTACAACCCGACGCTCGATTCTGAAAAGCAGGACGCGGAGCAGATTATCCACCAGCTATTCGAGTTCTGGATGGCCAAGCCCGACCATCTTCCCTCCAGCTATCAGGAGTCAGCCCATCACACGCCGCTGCCCCGTGTAATCTGCGACTACATCGCCGGCATGACTGATAATTACATCTACGAGCAATACGAGAAGTATCGTTAGTAAAAATCGATTAACCACAAAGGACACAAAGGTTCACAAAGGGAGACCTTGGGCCCAAGGCTTTCCTCTGTGAACCTTTGTGGTTGTTTGGTCTCACTCCGCCTTCGCCGCCACTCGCGTCACCACGTCATACATCACGCGAAATCCACGCCGCACTTCCTCCACGCGGATGCGCTCATCGTTGCCGTGCTCGGTGTCGTTTTCCTCCTGAGTCGCCGTGTAAGGATTGAACCCATAAGCATAAATTCCCAGCGGACGGTAGCGCTGGTTCTCGTCATAGCCGCTGGTCAGCAACGGCGCCACCGGAGCGCCCGGAAAGTAGTGCGCGGTCACTTGGCGGACAGCTTTATACAGAGCCGTATCCGTGGGCGAATAGTTGGCCTCACGGAAATCCGCGCTCTGCGGCTCGACGGTCACATGAGGATCATCCACCACGCGTCGAATGGTCGCCAGAAACTGCTTCGGATTCCCTCCCGGCAGCAGCCGCACATCCAGATTGGCCCAGGCTTCGGAAGGAATGACGTTGGTTTGCTCAGATCCTCCCAGCATGGTCAACGTAATCGTATCGCGGAACAAATAGTTCAGGTCCGGGTCGGCTTCAATCTCCTGCCTGAACTTCGGGTTATCCAAGCTCCGGCGAATGTTGCGAAACATCGCGGCCCGCGCCGGCGGCTCATCGGGTGCCACAGTTTTCAAAAACTCCTCCACCACCGGCAGCACTCGCAGCGGCGTTTTGTATGCCTGGATTCGGGTCAAAGCCCGCAGCAGCCGGTTGGGAGCCGAATCGTTATTGGGACGCGAACCGTGTCCCGGCTGCCCATGCGCCACTATGTGCAGCCACAATGGACTCTTCTCGCCCACATCTACGCCCACATACTTCAGGCGGCCGTCGGGCCGCAGGATATTTTCTCCGCCTTCGTTAATCATGAATTCCGCGTTGCCCAGCAGATCGCGTTGATGCGCGATAAACCAATCGGTGCCGGTGCCATCGGCCTCTTCGTCGCTGACGGCGAGGAAGATCACGTCGCGATCGAGCGGCACTTTCTCGCGTTGCAGCATCACCATGACCATCAAATGCGCCAGCCCTTCGCTTTTCATATCCTGCGCGCCTCGGCCCCAAATGGCGCCGTCGACAATCTGCGCGCTGAACGGCGGCACTTTCCAATGCGCGGGGTCACTGGTTACTACATCCATGTGACTGAGCAGCACGAACGGCCGCCTTGGCGTGGGGCTTGTGTGTGGGATCCTCGCCCAGAGATCGGCGCGTCCCGGAGCATATTCGAATACGCGGTTTTCAATTCCTTCCGCGTCGAGGATCTTCTTGAAAAAAGTCGCCGTCCGCATCTCGTTCCCCGGAGGATTGGTGCTGTCAATTCGCAAATACTCCTGTTCCCACTGCACTGCCTGATCGGCATATTGCTTCATGCGGTCGGCGGGGATGCGGTCGGACGTCAGGGTTTTTCCGACTTCCTGAGCACAAACCGTCGTGCCCGTGAACATGATCGTCAGAAAGAGGGCAAACAGGCAGGTGAAGCGATTCTTTCCAAACATTCGATCTCCCGATACTCGACTTTGAGGTGCGCGCAGTTTTTATACCAGCTCTTACCAAAATTACTCCCATTCGCTATGGCCAGAGACTACAATATCATTGTTATCTAAGGACTTAGCTTTGAGCTGGTTTGGCATCGAACCTGTTCTACCAGTTGGCGGATGCGGCGCTTCTAAGCTGTCGTCGCGAGTTGAGACACCAGGCCCACGCAGCACCGGGCATCGACAGCAGGCCGCACTTGAACTTGATGGATTTGCGAAAATGCGCCACGCCCGCTAATGGCGTGCTGGAGTGGAGCTCCCAGGAAAGCTCCCCCACCCCGGAGGAAGTAAAATGAAGAATCGTGTTCTGACCGCGTTGCTGATTGCAGTGCTTGCACTGCCAGCGTTTGCGCAAACCAATTCTGCCACGCCAGATCAAAATCAAGCCCAAAGCCAGGCCCAGAGCCAAGCTCAAAGCGCAACCACCCAACCGACCGGCGTCACGACCGATAGCGCCACCGGAAAACCTTTGCAACCACCCGCCCGCGAAGGGTTCTGGGGCCATCTCAATCCCTTTGCCCGCAAGAAATATGTGCAGCGGCAAACCGGCCCGATCCGTGATCGTTTGAACGAACTCGATGAGCTCACCGCGGCCAACAGCAAGATGATCAAAGACGTTGATTCGCGCGCCCAGCAAGGCATTCAGCTCGCTTCCGCCAAAGCCAACGAAGCCGACCAGCATGCCATCGACGCTGGCAACAAGGCCCAGGCAGCGCAGCAGACCGCCACTCAAGCCAACGCTCGTCTCGCCACCGTGGAACAGGTAGTGGGCAACATCGACCAATACAAAGCCACTAATCAGACCGAGATTCGCTTCCGTCCCGGCCAAAGCGTGTTGAGCAAGAACGCCAAAGCTGCACTCGATGAACTGGCCACGCCGCTCAAGAGTCAGCGCGGTTACATCATTGAGGTGCAAGGTTTCTCTTCCGGCCGCGGACAGGTTGCGATTGCCGCTTCGCAAAAGATGGCCGACTCGGTGGTAAGATACCTGGTGCTGAACCACGAGATTCCCGTCTACCGCATTTATGTGGTGGGAATGGGCAATGCTCCGGTTAATACCGACGAAGCCAAGACCGCCAAGCGTACCAGCGGCGGCCGCGTGGAAATTAGTTTGCTGAAGAATGATCTGGAGCAGCTGTCTGCCAGTTCGAACCCGGCAGCCGCGCCCCAGCAATAAGTTCTGGTCGTCGGCAGGCTCATGGCCCGTCGGCCCTCCCCCAGAAAAAGCCCCTCTTGCGGGAGGGGCTTTTTATTTCTCGGCATTCTTGATTACGCCGCGCCGTTGGTTTCCTGTCTCAACTTCTCCTCCTGGAAGTGTGCAACCAGGGGATCGATCAGCGGCTGAAGTCTGCCGTCCATCACTTCCTGCAATTGATGAATGTTCAGGCCGATGCGGTGATCGGTGACGCGGTTTTGGGGAAAGTTGTAGGTGCGGATCTTTTCGCTGCGGTCGCCCGATCCCACCATCTGCTTGCGTTCTTTGGCCAGGGCATCCTGCTGCTTCTGCATTTCCATTTCGTAGAGCCGGGAGCGCAGTACCCGCATGCCCTTTTCACGGTTCTTGATCTGCGATTTCTCGTCCTGGCAACTGACCACCGTGTTGGTGGGAATATGGGTGATGCGGACTGCGGAATAGGTTGTGTTCACTGATTGCCCGCCCGGACCGGACGAGCAGAACGTATCAATGCGCAGGTCTTTGGCTTCAATCTTGATGTCCACATCCTCGGCTTCCGGCAGCACTGCCACCGTCACGGCTGAGGTGTGCACTCTGCCCTGCTGCTCCGTCGCCGGTACGCGCTGCACCCGGTGCACGCCGCTCTCATACTTCAAGCGTGAGTACACGCGCTGGCCCTGAATCAGGGCGATGACTTCCTTCAATCCGCCCACCGCCGACTCTGAAGTCGAAAGCACTTCCACCTTCCAGCGCTGGGTCTCCGCGAAGCGAGTGTACATCCGGAACAATTCTGCCGCGAACAATGTGGCTTCGTCGCCGCCGGTGCCGGCACGGATTTCCAGAATGACGTCTTTTTCGTCGTTTGGATCCTTGGGGAGAAGCAAAACCTTGAGCTCTTCTTCGACACCGCCGACCCGCGCCTGCAATTTATCCAGCTCTTCCTGCGCGTAGGCGCGCATGTCCGCGTCTTTCTCATTGGCCAGCATGGCTTTGCTCTCGGCGATGCCTCGGGTCAGGTCCTTATACTCACGATACTTCTCGGTCACGAGAGCAACTTCGCTGTGCGCCTTGGCAGTCTTCTGGTACTTCGCCGAGTCATTGATGACTTCCGGCGATGACAATGCCCGCGTCAGCTCTTCGTAGCGGGCTTCGATTTGGTCGAGTCTTTCAAACATAGTCGTCGGTCGCTCGTCGTTGGTCGTCGGCCAACGACATCATTCTCCGTAGAGACATTGCTTGCAACGTCTCGCATTAAACGGTCTGCCAACCGAGACGCAGCAAGCTGCGTCTCTGCCTTCATTCCATTATTCTAATTGCAGTTGATAGGATGGCTTATTTGCGGGGAGCCCCGCTAGGCAATCACTAGCTCTCCGCCGCGCTGCTTCTCGAGCGACATGGCTTCGTTCAGCGCCACTATGGCGCATTGCGCTTGTTCATCCGCCGGCGGCTGCGTAGTGATCCGTTGCAGCCACAGTCCGGGTGTCGTCATCAGTGCGAACAGCGAGCCGCGATGCTTGGCAGAGAAACGGATAATCTCGTACGACAGCCCCGTGATCACCGGAAGCAGCGCAATCCGCAGCGCGAACCGCGCCCAGAACGTGGTCACCGGAAACAGCATGTACACCAGGATCGAAATGATCATCACCGTCATCAAGAAACTGGTTCCGCAACGGGGATGGTAGGTCGAGTATTTCTGCACCGCAGCGGTTTCGAGAGGATCGCCGTTCTCGAACGCGAACACAGTCTTGTGTTCGGCGCCATGATATTGATACACCCGCCGAATGTCCGGCCATAACGATGTACCCCAGATGAACAGCAGAAACAACGCCAGACGGATGACGCCATCCACCAGGTTGAACATGATCTGCCCACCGAGCGCAGGATCAACCTTCTTCAACTCCGTTGCCGCCAGCAGCGGCAGGTACTTGTACATGAAAATAAAGAAGCCGACCGAGAAGACAATGTTCACCGTCGCGATCCAGCCGCTGATTTCAAACTTCTTCTTTTCTGGCTCGCCTGGCTCAGGGGCAGGCTGCAACTCATCGAGCGCAACGTTGGCAGAAAACTTCAATGCCCGGAAACCCAAGGTCATGGCATGGCCCAGGGTTATGACTCCTCGAATCACCGGCCATCCCATCCATTTGTGCTTCTCGGAAAGCCGCTCCAGCGGTTCGCTGTGAACCGAAACCTCACCCGACGGCTTGCGGCAGGCGATTCCCCAAGCATGCGGAGAGCGCATCATGACGCCTTCGAGCACAGCCTGGCCGCCAACCAGAGTCTCCTCACCGCCCTCGAGCGCAGGGAGTAGTTGCACCGCTACCAGAAAACGCGACAATGTTCGCCAAAACTGCATAGGGATTGGATGATTCTTCGGGGAGCTACGAACCAACCTAGAGTATGACATAGATCGGGGAAACTAGGATAGAGGCAAGTCGCGGTGCTACCGTAGTTTACAGTCGGACATGAAGACCCTCGCCCAAACTTGCGAGCGAATCGCAGCTACCCCCAAGAAACTGGAGAAGATCGCCCTTGTGGCCGAACTCTTGAAGTCGGCGCCGATGGAAGAGGCTTCCGTTGCCGCCGTCTTTCTCTCCGGCAGGCCATTTCCCATCTGGGAGGAGACAACGCTCCAGGTTGGCGGAACTCTGCTCTGGCGGCTGGTGCAGGAATTGTCAGGCAAGAGTGAAGCTGAACTAACCGCGTCTTATCGCAAGCTGGGCGACTTGGGCGCGGTAGCCGGAGAAGTCTTCTCTGCTCACGTGGGGACGGCCGCCCTCGGCCGTCCGGGCCGAGCGAAGCTCGGCAGCGACCTACATGTCCTTGACGTCCAAACTTTCTTCCGCGGCATCGCCGCCGCTCGTGGTCCCGCCGCTAAAGCTGTGCTGGTGCGGGAACTGCTCTCCGAAGTTACACCGCTGGAAGCCAAGTACATCATCAAGGTCATGACCGGCGACCTGAGGATCGGTCTGAAAGAGAGCCTGGTTGAAGAAGCCATCGCCAAGGTCTACGGGGCGAGCCCAGCCGAAGTACAGCGCGCCAACATGTTGCTCGGAGACATCGGCGAAACAGTGCGCCTCGCTGTCGACAGCCGGCTCAGCCAAGCCCGCATGCGGCTGTTCCATCCTTTGGGCTTCATGCTGGCTAGTCCGGCAGCATCCTCGGGAGAAGCACTCAGCTATTTCGACAACCCCCTGGTCGAAGACAAGTACGATGGCATTCGTGCTCAGGCGCATGTTTCCGGCGATGAGGCACGAATCTTCTCCCGCACGCGAGATGAGATTACAGAGTCCTTCCCGGAACTGCCGGACGCACTGCTTGGACTGCCGGAAGCAGTCATTCTCGACGGCGAGATCGTGGCCTGGAGCTATCTTGAGGGCCCCTCAGGACGCGCGCTGCCGTTCAGCGCACTACAACGGCGTCTGGGACGAAAAAAAGTCAGCCAGCAACTTATGCGCGAAGTTCCAGTCGCGTATCTGGTGTTCGACGTGCTCTACGCCAACGGCGAGTTGCTGATCGATCAGCCATTGCGTGAGCGGGCAAAGATACTCGACGACCTGTTAAACGCCCGGCGGCCTCGCCCGGCTACTAGGCGACCGGCTGGACATCAAGGAAAGTTGGCGTTCGGCTCGGAAGAACCGGCCCAAAGCGCTCCGGTGATTCGAGCACCGGTTTTTCACGCTTCATCCGCCGCAGAACTCGATCAACTCTTCGAAGCGGCCCAAGCACGCGGCAACGAAGGCCTGATGATTAAAGATCCTGAATCGACCTACACGCCCGGACGCCGCGGCAAATCGTGGCTAAAGTTGAAACGCGAACTGGCAACGCTAGACGTGGTTGTAACCGCAGTCGAATACGGCCACGGCAAGCGCATCGGCGTTCTGAGCGACTACACCTTTGCAGTGTGGGACGGAAACCGGCTGGCGAACATCGGCAAAGCTTACTCCGGCCTGACCGACGCCGAGATCGCCGACATGACCAAATGGTTTCTGGAGCACAAAATCGAAGATCAAGGCTTTCGTCTGAACGTCGAACCGAGAATTGTCTTGGAGGTCGCGTTTAACAATATGATGCGCTCCAACCGCCACGATAGCGGCTACGCGCTGCGGTTTCCGAGAATCGTGCGTCTGAGGCCGGACAAATTGTCGGAAGATGCGGATACGATCGAGAGGGCGAGGGAGATTTACGAGAAGCAGAAAAAAAGCACTTAGCAATTTGCACTTGGCATTTAGCCATGAGAGGGTTTCGCTGGTCCGAATCACGGTCCGGGACGACTAAACGCTAATTGCCAAATGCTAAGTGCTAATGGCGCCCTAGTGACTATGCCCTTCTTCACCGCCCACGGGAATCACGCATCCATGCGCCACTTCGCAGACCACGTTCTCAAATTGAATGGTGGTGTGGTCGATGTGGAACTCTTCGTGTAGCCGCTCCTTCACCTCGCGCAGAATACGCTCGCTGACCGAGGGCGGTATGTCCGCGATTGAAATATGACAGGAAAGCGCCGCAGTCTCCGAGCCGATACTCCACACGTGCAGGTCATGCACGTCGTTGACTCCGTCGACCGCGCAAATCGTAGCCACCACGCGTTCCAGCTTGATCCCCTGCGGCGTACCTTCGAGCAGAATGTTCAACGTCTCGCGCACGATCCCGAAACCCGACCACAGGATCAGAGCGCCGATGCAAAACGAAAGCGCCGGGTCAATCCAGTATCGCCCGGTCGCCATAATCGCCCAGCCGCCGGCGATCACCGCCGCGGTTGAAACCGTATCGCCGATCTCGTGCAGCAAGGCGCTGCGAATGTTCACATCACGCCCGGAACGGTGGAGCAACAGGGCAATCGCTCCGTTCATGACCACGCCCACCGCCGCCACTGCCATCATCAATCCGGCGTGCACCGGCTGGGGGTTTCGCAACCGCCTGACGGCCTCATAGAAAATGAAGAACGAGATCACCACCAGCGACCCCGCGTTCACCAGCGCAGCCAGCACTCCCGCGCGATGCCAGCCATAGGTCTTGGTGGCGCTCGGAGGACGGGCCTGCAGATACACAGCCACCAGCGACAGCAGCAGAGCCACCAGGTCAGAAAGGTTGTGTCCCGCTTCGGAAAGCAGCGCCAGTGAATGGGCGCGAACGCCGGCGACGACCAGCAGCGCAATGTACGCCAGAGTTACAACCAGCGAAATCCGCAAGACTTTCGAGGTCCGCTCTCCGCCGTGGCTGGCATGCATGTGCATCTATCTCTAAGTTTAAGGGGAAGCAGAGCGGGGTTCAAGGCACCAAAGGAACCGAGCCTTCTTTGCCATCTTCGCGCAACCCGTGGCGCCCTTTGCGGTCAAAAGCTTTAACCGCGATGTACGCAAAGGATTTCGCCAGGGGCGCGAAGCAAGTATTCTGGTTAGAATCGATTTTCACATGCAAACCGCAGAAGTCGTCATCATCGGCGGAGGGATCGTCGGCTCTAGCGTCGCCTATCACCTGACCGCGGCCGGCTGTAAGGACGTCCTAGTCATCGAACGTGAAACCGCCCAAGGCAAGGGATCCACCGGCAAGAGCATGGGCGGAGTGCGGGCGCAGTTTTCCACCCCGGTCAATATCCGGATGTCGCTCTACTCCATCCCTTTTTATGCCAGTTTCGACGAACAACTGGGATATCCCGCCGGCTACCGGCCACAAGGCTATCTGTTCTGCGCTACCCACGAAAAGCATCTGGCCTACCTGCGAACCAACTACGAAGAACAAATTGCTTTGGGGCTGAAGAACGTTCGTTTGATCGCCGCGGACGAAATTCGCAGCATGTTCCCGCAGCTCCGCTCTGACGACATTGTGGGCGGAAGCTTTTGCTCCACCGACGGCTTTGTCGATCCCTACAGCGCCATGAACGGCTTCATGGGCTGGGCCGCCGACCATGGGGCTAAACTATGGAAGAACACCCAGGTCACCGGCATTCAGCTGGATGCTCAGGGCATTACCGCCGTCGAGACCACGCGCGGTCCCGTGTCCACGCGCAAAGTCGTCAACGCCGCCGGCGCCTGGGCCGCCAATATCGCCAGCATGGTCAACCTGGATTTGCCCGTCGAACCGCTGCGGCGCATGCTCGTTCCCACCGAACCCTTCGACCAGTTTCCTCACACTGCACCCATGATTATCGACATGTCCAACGGCTTTCACTTTCGCCCGGAAGCCTTGGGATTTCTGCTGGCGTGGAATGATCCCGAAGAGACACCGGGCTACAAGACCGACTTCGAACCTACGTTTATCGAGAAAATCCTGACCCGCGCCGCCGCCCGCGTGCCCGTATTCGAGAACCTAGCCGTGAATCCGAAGCGCGCATGGGCAGGCCTGTATGAAATGACGCCTGACCACCATCCCATTCTCGGCGAAGCTCCGGGCGTTCCCGGGTTCTTTCTGGCCAATGGCTTCAGTGGTCACGGCGTAATGCACGCCCCGGCAACCGGCAAGATTCTGTCGGATTTGATTCTGACGGGAAAGACCGATCTGGTAGACGTGTCATTACTCAGCCTTTCGCGCTTCGCCGAAGGCCACATGATCGAAGAAACCGCCGTGCTGTGACGTGAAAGTCTTTAACCGCAAAGCTCGCGAAGGCTGGCGCGAAGGTCGCAAAGAAGTTCAACGCTGAGTCTCTTTGCGCCTTTGCGGCCTTGCTTTGCGAACTTTGCGGTTAGCTCTTTTGTGTTGAAATGGTCTCGTGCTTCTCAAAGACGCTCTTAACTCGGCGATTTCTGCCCTCACCGCGGCCCAGGTCGGTTCGCCGCGCTTGAATGCCGAGATACTGCTCATGTTTACGCTGAGCTGCGATCGCGCCTATCTCTTCGCGCATCCGGATCGCGAACTGACTCCACAAGAGCAGATCAACTACCAAGAAGCAATCGCGCAACGCGCCATGGGAATTCCGACCCAATACATCACCGGCCATCAGGAATTCTGGGGCATGGACTTGATCGTTTCTCCCGCCGTGCTCATTCCCCGTCCCGAGACCGAGCACGTAATCGAAGCCGTGCTGCCCCTGGCTCGTGCGGTGGAGAAGCCCCGTATTGTCGACGTCGGCACCGGCTCAGGATGCATCGCGCTCGCCCTCGCCAAAGAACTCCCGCAAGCAGATATCCACGCGACTGACATCTCTGCCGCAGCCCTCGAAATCGCCCGCGCCAACGCGGCTCGTCACCGGCTCGATAATTGCATTCATTTTCATCTAACCGACTTGTTGTACGGATTCGAACCCGGCGCCTTTGACCTGGTCGTCTCCAATCCACCTTACGTGGGCGACTCCGAAGAAGATCAGGTCCAACTCGAAGTCCGCAGGTTCGAACCTCGCAATGCCGTCTTTGCCGGCCCCACAGGTGTAGAAGTGATCGAGCGCCTCATTCCGCAGGCCCATACCGTTCTCAAACCCGGCGGATTTCTGGTAATGGAAATGAGCGGCACGATTGCGGAAGGCGTAAAGCGTCTGCTCGCAAGCTGGTCAGGACTTCGCGTGATCAATGACCTGCAAGGCATCCCTCGAGTCGCCGTAGCTGCAAAATTTAGATAGCCACGCTACCCGGCCCTACGGAATGAGCACGATTCTGCGGCCGCGTCCCTCACGTTGCCACGCACTCTCGACCTGATCCAACGGAATCGGTTCGGTATCAATGCGAAGTTCGCCGCGGGCGGTGCGGGTCATCACTTGTTGGAATGCATCCAGCAGAATTTCGTAAGACGGAATGCCCGCCGTCCCGAGGATACTCAGTGGCGCGCTGCGCAATGCCGCGGCAGGAAGGGAGATAGCCGCGCCCGCGCTTTCCCCCACCTGTACCAGGCGAATCTCAGATTTGACGACTGCGAATTCCTTGCGGGTAATGGCGGCCAGCAGGGCTTCGGTTGGAGCTCCCCACACGTAATCGATGATGACGTCGAAGCCCCAATCCCCGGCTTCGCGAGCGAACGCTTGCTTGAGATCCTGGCCAGGTTTGTCGATCTGGATGGTCGCGTCGGCGCCGAGGTCGCGCAGCGTGCCCAGCACCTGCTGGTTGCGTCCCGCGGCCACCACTCGCGCTGCACCGAGGAGCTTGGCAATCTGCACCGCTAATTTGCCGGTCACGCCGGTCGCGCCCAGAATCAGGACGCTCTCGCCGCGCGCCAGCTTTGCCCGTTGCGCCAGAGTAAGCCATGCGGAGACGCCAGGATTGATTACCGCTGCGGCAGTCACATCGTCGAGCTCGTCAGCCAGCGGGAAGCAGCGCGGTCGTGAGACCACGGTGCGTTCCGCCATGGCGCCGTACGGTGGTCGACTACCCGCGAAGTAGACGCGGGCGCCATCTTCAAGGCGGCCAACGCCATCGAGCCCGCAGACCCCCGGCAGTTTGCCGGGACTCGCGTAGTGCGAGCCGCTGGCGATCTGCTTATCGACTGGCTTCAGCGCAGCCGCCTGGACGCGCACAACGACTTCACTTTCCCCCGCCGTTGGCTCGGGAAACGATTCGAAGTGAGGCAACCTGTCGAATGCATGTAACACCGCAGCGTTCATAGGTGGTGATTTGCCTTTCTTTAACTCTGCTCGTACTCTAGCTAGGTCCACGTTGGCCTGCTAACGCAAAAAGGTCGATTTATATCGGAAAAGGGTCAATCTCACAGGTTCATGTTTTCAGTCCCGAAAAACGTCAAAGAATTGCGCCGCCTCGCCGAGAGCGATGTGCCGATACTGGCATTCGCCTTCGAGAGAAGCGGCCCAGAAGATTGGGCCCCGGCACACCGTCACGCCCGCGGTCAACTCTTCGCATTGACTCGAGGACTGCTGGTGGTCGAAGCGGGCAACGAACGTTGGATGTTTCCCTCTCAGCGCTGTGCCTGGATTCCCCCTGATTGCATGCATGGGGCGCGTTCAGTGGGAGGCGTGGCAGGCGCGATGCTCTACCTCTCGGCGGAGACTTGCCGCGGACTACCCAGGAAGCCGTGCATGTTCAGTTCATCCGAGTTGTTGTTTGCTATCGTTCATCGGGCTCTGACGTGGAACCCCCGCCAGCCCTTCAACTCGGCACGGAAGCGTTTGATCGCCGCGCTTCGCGATGAGATTCGGCAACCTGAACAGCAGCCCTTACGTTTGCCCATCCCCAGAGAAAAAAGGCTGGCCAAAGTCGCTCATGCGCTGCTGGATGATGTTGGCGACGAGCGCACGCTGGACGACTGGGCGCATTGTGCAGGCATGGCCCGCCGAACTTTCATGCGTGCCTTTTCCGCTGAGGTGGGTATGCCGTTCGGCCGGTGGCGACAGCAAGCACGGTTGTTTGCTGCGCTGGAGATGCTCGCGCAACACCAATCGGTCACCGACGTGGCGATTGCCGTCGGCTATGACAGCGTGAGCGCTTTCATTGCAATGTTTCGCACCACGCTAGGCAGTACGCCACAAGCTTACTTCCGAAACCAGCGAGACCGACCACAGGTCAAATGAGAACAACAAGACAACTGGCTTCGTCTTCCCAAATGTCACCTGCTTACTAGCGCTGGTAGTAATCCGCAGGGCATAGCTACCCTCGATGCCAATGCCATCCAGAATTTTACCTGCGACTCTGTTTCGCGCCGGTCTGCTGTTTCTTTTCTCTCTTACGGCTTTGCCTCTGCTGACTTTCGCGCAAACTTCGGCTGGATCGATGCGTGGCGTGGTGCAGGATTCCAGCGGCGCACGGCTGGCTCACGCCAAGGTCGTTGCCCGCGCCCACGGCTCTGCTTTTGAACGCCAGGTAACTGCCGACGATCGGGGAGAATTCCGCCTGCTCGACCTGCTCCCTGGGGACTATCGGTTGACGGTCAGCGCTCCCGGTTTTGCCGAAGCTCACGCCGATGTCGAACTCATCGTCAGCTCGGTTCGCGATTACACCATCACCCTCAAGCCGGTCGGCGCTCAGGAAACGGTGCAGGTGGAATCACAAGCTTCTTCCATCACCACCCAGTCCATTGATTTAGCCAGCGCCGTGCACCAAACGGCGGTGATGTCCCAGGACCTTGAAGCCCTGCCGCTCAGTGCTCGCAGCTTTGCCAATATCGCGTATCTGGCTCCGGGAACCGAGCCGGTCGAGCCTTCCGACCCCACCAAGGCGCGCATCACCGCAATTTCCACCGGCGGAAGCTCGGGACTGAACAACGCGCTTTCTGTGGATGGCGTGGACAATTCCGATGATTGGATTGGCGGGTTCCTGCAAAACTTCTCGCCGGAAGCGATTCAGGAGTTCGCTGTACAAACCGCGCAGGAAGACGCCGACACTGGAGGCACCACTGCCGGCTCTGTGGTCATCACCACCAAGCGCGGCACCGACGATTGGCACGGCAGCTTCTCATTTTTCGATCGCCAGGGCGCCCTCAACGCGCGCTTTCCCATTGAAAATCCCGCGCCTAATCCCAAACAGCCATTCTCCCGGCAAAACTACGTCGGTGCCATCGGAGGGCCGATCAAGAAAGACAAGGTGTGGTTCTTTGCCGCTTTTGAGCACGTTCACGAAAACGCCAGCATCGCCTACAGCGACGCCAGCCTGATGCAATTCAATGCGTTATCGACTCTCGCCTCCGAAGGGTTGATTCCCGGCATAAGCTCGATTGCCGTGCCCAACAACGTTCCCATTCCCTTCCGCGATTACAACGGCTCATTGCGTTTCGACTGGGCGCAGTCGCCAAAATCGCAATGGTTCCTGCGGGTCTCAGGGGATAGCTACCTCACCCACAACGCTCTGGTCCAACAAGCCACTCTGCCTTCGACCGGCCTGACCACGCATAATAACTACTGGAACGTCGCGATCGTCAATTCCTACTCATTCAGTTCAAGCTGGCTGGGCACTTTCGCTTTCGGCGCCAGCGAATTGCATCTGACGCAGGGCCGCAACTCGGACCTCGGCTTTGCTCTCGCGTTTCCTTTCAGTTCCACGTCCTTGACCGTCTCCGGCTTCGAAACCTTTGGTGACAATCAGTTCGCCACGCCAATCACCCTGTTCCCCGACTTGCGCAATCAGGAAAAATATCAATTCCGTTATGACGTGAGCCATGCTTCCGGGCGGCATGCGCCCAAGTTCGGCATCAATTTCATTCACGAGCCGGTGCTCAGCGGCGCCTTCTCAGGCAATAACGAGACGCTGTTTTCGTTTCCGCAGAATCCTACGTTTTACCTGACTCAACCTGCCTCCGTATTTACGGCTGACATGCAGGCCGGGGCCTCAACTTCCAATCTGGGCGGACCCTTCTCGCAAAACGTGCAGCGGCTGGCGTTGTACGCGGAGGATTCCTGGCGGGTGACGCCGCGGCTCACGGTGAACTACGGATTGCGTTATCAGACCAGCCACGGACTTTTCGAGGGTTCGGGCCGCAGCCAGCTCGAGAACCCCGCGTACCTTACGTTACAGGCGCTGGGGATTCCCTTGCAGCAGGGCGCGCCGCATGATTACCGCAAGCAGTTCGGTCCCCGGCTCGGAATTGCGTATTCTCCCGGCCACGGCGGCAAAACGGTGATCCGCGCCGGCTTCGGCCTTTATTACGACGACCTCGCCCAGAACGGATGGGCGACTGCATTCCAGGCGGTGAATCAGCCCGCCGGCCCATGCAGCTTCAACGCCGTTCCTGGCCATTATGCCCTGGTAGGCGCCGGCTGCATTCTGGGTGGCGCCGCGGCCGGAGGCAATCTCATCGCTTCCGGTTACAAGACCCCATATAACATCCACGCCACCGGCGGCGTTCAGCACGCCTTCAACCAGAAGTGGAACATGAGCGCCGATTACACCCACGAGGAGGGCAATCACGGCTACCGGGGTTACAGCTACACCAGTGGCGTCAATCTTTTCACTCCACTCATTCCTGTTACCGATCCCAACTACGCCGCCGATCAAGCCAGCGTGGTTCCTAACCTCAATCTCTTTAAATCCGACAACCGCTCCAGCTACAACGCCCTGATGGTCCACTTGCAGGGCAATGTGTCGCGCCGCTTCAGCCTGATCGCGAACTACACCCTGTCACGAGCCGAGACCTGGGGCTGCGTCCTCGGAGAACTCTTTGACTATGTGAACGGCGTTTGTAACCCGCTGAATCCGTTTGCACCCGGCGATTACGGCCCGTCCGGAGAAAATGTCACCCATCGTTTCGTTCTGGCCGGCACTCTCCACCTTCCCGGCGGATTAGAAGTGACCACCCTTACCCAGGCTGAAAGCGCCCGTCCCGTCACCATTACCACGGCGGACAATAGCCAACGTATCTCGGTAAATGGGGTCCCGACCAGCCTGGATGAGTTCCGCGGCACTCCCTACATCCAGGCCGATCTGCGGGTCAGCCGGCCCTTCAATTTCCACGACCGCTGGTCGGTGATTCCCTTCGTCGAATTCTTCAACCTCTTCAACCGCAACAATCCCGGAGCGAACTATATCGGCAACATATCTACGCTCCCGGTGCCGCTGGCCGACCAGCAGTCCGGCAACGTGACCGCAATCTGCACCAACCCGCTCTGCACCACCACCAAACCCGTCACCAGCTTGCAGCAGTTGGCCATTCCAGCCGGCGCTCTAGGAGATTTCTTTGGTCCGGGGACCACTGTCGGCATCCCTTTCGCCGCGCAGATCGGGGCACGGGTGAGCTTCTGACGTTGGGATCGCAAGGATGTAGGAAGAAAGACTCTTCATTCAGACGAAGGTGGCCTCAGAACATCGTAATCCCGGCTCGCTTTTACAAATACCTTACAGATCTCGACAGTCAGATGTGCTAGCATCCGCGTGCTCGTGGTTTTGATCCAATTTGAAACCACGCACTCGCTTGCTCTTGGAGGTCTCCGCCTTCGACAACTAGATGCTCCATCTTGCAGTTTACGGAAGGGATGACTGAAGAAAGGGGCTAAACTGCGTTCTTCAACCATTCCTCACTGTGGTACTTGCTAACGTGACACACAAAGGAGAAATCATGATTCGAAAAGTAACTACGTCCTTGCTGACCATCGTCATGTTTTTGTCGGTGGTGAATATCGTTTGCAGTGCGGAGTCTCTGCCCCTGTTGACGCGTCATGTGCGCGAAGTGGTTCTCAATGGACAGGCTCCATCCATCGGTCGCCTCCCCGCAACCCAGTCCATGCGCATCGACATCGTTCTGCCCCTGCACGATCGGGCCGGATTGGATAACTTCATGCAGGCGGCCTACGATCCTTCCAGCCCCTTGTACCGGCAGTTCCTCACGGTGCGAGGGTTTACCCAGCGGTTCGGCCCCACCAAGGCGCAGTACGACTCCTTGGTGCAATTCGCGAAAGCGAACGGCTTTACTGTGGTTGGGGGCTCTCGCGATGCCATGGATCTGCAACTCGAAGGATCAGTGGAGACCATCGAGTCCGCTTTCCACCTGAACCTGGGCGTTTACCAGCATCCCACCGAAAACCGTACCTTCTTCGCTCCAGATCGGGAACCGAGCATCGATCTGCCGTTCCAACTCTGGCACATCACCGGTTTGGACAACTATTCCATCCCGCGTCCTACTCTGGTGCGTAATTCCGATCCTGCACACTCCAAGGCCACTACCGGCTCTTGTCCGCAGCAGTCTTTTTGCGGCAGTGACATGCGGGCAGCCTACTACGGCGGGTCGGCTCTGACCGGGTCTGGCCAGAACATCGGGTTGCTGGAATACGCCGGATTCGATATCGCCGACGTCAACACCTATTACCAAAACGCTGGGCAAACCAGGACCGCGACGGTCACTGGCATTTCCACCGATGGCACTCCTTTGAGCTGCCTCTACCCGGCCTGCGACGACACCGAACAGACCATCGACATCACTCAGGCCCTGGGCATGGCCCCCGGAGTCACCACCGTTTACATGTATGTCGGCTCCAGCGATACCGCCCTGCTGGGCGCCATGTCCTCGGACACTCCGTTGCCCGCGCAGCTGAGTGCTTCGTGGATCTGGTCTCCATCCGACCCCAGTACTGACGATCCCTATTTCATTAAGATGGCGGCGCAAGGGCAGAACTACTTCCAGGCGTCAGGTGACGACGGCAAGTTTAACAGCGAATATCCCACTTGGCCCTGCGACTCTGCCTATGTCACCAGTGTCGGCGGAACCGACTTGGAGACTAGCGGCCCCGGCGGCGCCTGGATGTCGGAAAGCGCCTGGTCCGACGGCGGCGGCGGCTACTGGGCTCCGGACGACATTCTGATCCCGTCCTGGCAGAAGGCTACGGCCAAGGGCTGCTCGGAATGTTCCCAGACCTATCGCAATGCCCCGGACGTTGCGGCCAACGCAAATTTCACCTTTTACGTTTGTGCCGATCAGCGTGCCTGCTCGGCGAACCTCTATGGCGGAACCAGTTTTGCCGCGCCCATGTGGGCCGGCTACTTGGCTCTCTACAATCAGAAGGTAGCCGCTGCTGGCCACAAATCAGTCGGCTTCATCAATCCGGCCATTTATAAAGCCGGTTTGAGTTCTGCCTATGACAACGACTTCCACGACATCATCAGTGGCAGCAACGGCTATTCGGCAACCAAGGGCTATGATTTGGCAACTGGTTGGGGCAGTCCGAAAGCCGGCAACGGCATTGTGGGTGATGATCAATAACCTGCCGTGCGGACTGCTACACAGTTTAACGGTCGGCGGTCAGAATTGGCGATATACATTCTCGGCGTGAACCGAGTGCAGCCGTTTTTCAGGAGAAGCCAGGGATATCGCGTGTGTCGCCACGATAGTAAAACCAACATGATCCACCTTCCAACAGCCCGCTCCAAAAGGAGCGGGCTTTCTTTTCGCTTGCTGCGGCTAATCGTCAGCGCACTTGAGGTCAGACGACCTTGACACCCTAAACGTAAGAAGAAAGGCTCCCCACCCCAGTCGAAAGACCCCGTTGACCTAGGCGGCAGTTGAAGCTACACTTCCACTCCAGTCCGAATCTGCTCGAAGTCCCGGGTGCTCATCTCCGCTGCACGCTCTCTTGCAAGATGTGAGGGAATTCTCGGGTCGGTCGATCGGGAAATCGAACAATCCTACACCTGAGGAATAACCCGTATGAAGAGAAGTTTGATTACTGGCAGCTTGATCACCGTACTCGTCGCGCTGGTTTGCATCAGCCTGGCCGGAATCGGTGTTGCCCAAGACATCCAAACCGCGCGCCCGATGTTCGAGAGACTGCCTCCACACTCTTATTTGCAGGCCAACCCGGCTGCTCCCCCGGTCACGCCCCTTACCCAGTGGACCTACACCTTTAAGTACAACAACGTCACCTACAACGACGTATTTGTGGGTACAAACCCAGCCACGACCAACACCACCACTACCATCCACTGGGGCATTATTCCCATCAAGTTCGTTTTCGGCGCAAGCAACGGAAACAAGACGTTTGATCCCACTCTCGCGAACGAGTTCGGAACTTTGAGCGCGGACCAGATGATCATCGGGTCGCCGCAGTTCGCCTCCACCGTCGACTTCGTCCAGGGCGGCACCGACGTAGGCAAGACCCAGTACGGGGATGCCTACCAGCGTGCGAACTTCTGGACCGATGTCATGACCAACACCAACTACCACCTGCTGTTTGCCAAGGCGGTCATCGCTCCGGTTCAGACCATCAACGTTTCTGCTTCGGAGGGCAGCGTCATCCCCAATCCCTGGGGCGGCTACCCGACAGGCACCATGGACATCAACTCCTTCGATGCTCAGCTCCAGGTCATCATGTCCAAGTTCAAGCAGATTCAGCCCAACACCTTCCCCATCGCCGTTGGCTATAACATGTATCTGACCGAAGGCGGATGCTGTATTGGTGGCTACCACAGCGCCAATGCCGGCCCACCGAACGGCCAGACCTACGCCTACACCTCCGTCATGGAGCAGGCTTCCGTTGGGGTGTTCTCCCAGGACATCGGCGCGCTCTCCCACGAAGTCGGCGAGTGGATCATCGATCCTTTCACCACCAATAACTCGCCGTGCGGCATCATGGAAATCGGCGATCCGCTCGAGACCGAACCCAACTTCGGGGACTACCCATACACTGTGGGCAGCTTGACCTATCACCCTCAGGATCTGGTGTTCAACGATTATTTCCATGCAACACCGATTACTCAGGTGAATGGCTGGTTCACATTCCAGAACGAGACCAACGCCAACACGCCATGCAGCCGTGGCTCCAACTAAGCTAGTCGCTGTTGCCCGTAATTCAGGCCCGCTCCCAAAGGAGCGGGCTTTTTTCTTTGACGGAAGACGGTTTATCGCTTGACGGTGGCGGGCTGGATTTCTTCCACATCGACCCAATTGGTGGGATACGCACCGGTATAGCAGGCGGTACAGTACGTGGTCTTCTCGCCGTCTCCGCAGGCCTTCTTCAATCCCTCGAGTGAAAGGTACGACAGCGAATCCGCGCCAATGAACTGTCGAATCTCTTCGATCGACTTGTTGGCGGCGATTAGTTCCTTCTTGGAAGGAGTGTCCACCCCGTAAAAACATGGGGAAATGGTCGGCGGGCAGGAAACGCGCATATGAACTGCCTTCGCTCCCGCACTGCGCACCATGCGGACGATTTTCCGGCTGGTGGTGCCCCGCACGATGGAGTCATCGATGAGCACCACGCGCTTGCCTTCGAGCAGGCTGCGCACCGGGTTGAGCTTCAGCCGCACTCCGAAATCACGCACTGTCTGCCGGGGCTCAATAAACGTGCGGCCCACGTAGTGGTTCCGGATCAGCCCAAAGCGGAAAGGAATGCCGCTCTCGGCGGCGTAGCCCACCGCTGCGGTAACCCCGGAATCGGGCACCGGAACCACAATGTCAGCCTCTGCCGGAGCTTCACGCGCCAATTGCCGGCCCAGTTCCTCCCGGCTCTGCTGCACCGCGCGGCCAAACACCAGGCTGTCCGGCCGCGAAAAATACACATGCTCAAAAATGCAACTCGATTGCGCCAGCGGCGGCGAATAGAGGCGCGAGGTCACTCCCTCGGGGCCCACCACGATCAGTTCCCCTGGCTTGACATCGCGCTCGAAAGTGGCCCCGATCAGGTCGAAAGCGCTGGTCTCGGAAGCGAACACGATAGTGTCTTGTTTTTCGCCCGCCTGCCCCGGAATCCGCCCCATGGCCAGCGGCCGGAAGCCACGCGTGTCGCGTGCCGCAAAAATCCGGTCGGGGCTGATCATGACCAGCGAAAATGCCCCTTCCACTTTCCGCAGCGCATCCGCCATCGCTTCAGGCAGCGTCTGCTCCTTGGAGAGCGCAATCAGATGGACGATGACTTCGGTGTCACTATTAGTCTGGAAAATCGATCCTTGGCCTTCCAGTTGGCTTCTGATTTCCTGCGCGTTCACCAGATTTCCGTTGTGCGCCAGTGCCATCATGCCTTTGTTGGATTGCACCATGATGGGCTGAGCGTTCAGCAAAGCAGAATCGCCCGCGGTCGAGTAGCGAGTGTGCCCAATCGCCAGGGTACCGCGTAGCTGGGCGAGAACCTCCTCGACAAAAATATCCGCCACCAGCCCCATGGCCTTGTGCACGTGCAGGGTCATGCCATCCGAGGTCACAATTCCCGCCGACTCCTGGCCGCGATGTTGCAGCGCGTGCAAGCCGAGGTAGGCGAGCTTCTCCGCCTCAGGATGGGCATAGATTGCCACCACTCCGCATTCATCTCGGAATTTGTCGGAACGTAGCATTTGGCTCTTAGCTCTTAGCTTGTCTCTGCGACCTTTGCGGCTTTGCTTCGCGATCTTTGCGGTTCAAGCTGTTCAATCTGCCGCCACCGCCTCAGTCCTCAAAGCCGTCTCCAGCGCATTCTCATAAACCTGGCGCAGTTCGCCGACGGTCGCCGAAACCACCACTCGACCGTCCAGCTTGATCTCCAGTTGCTCCGGCACCGTCTCCCCGATCAGGTCTGCCGAGATGCCATATTTTACCGCTACTTGTTTGATTGCCGAGAGGTTACTTCGGTCGCATGAGATCACCACCCGGCTGGCGTCCTCGCCGAACAACACAAACTCCGCCGGCAGCCCTTCCGCGCCTAAATCCACCTTCGCTCCCACACCCCTTGCGAACGCCGATTCCGTCAGTGTCACCGCGATCCCGCCCTCCGAACAATCGTGCGCAGAATCCACGAGCCCAGCCTGGATCATCTGTACCAGCCCCTTTTGCAACGCGGCTTCGCGTTCCAGTTCCAGCGCGGGCGGAAATCCCCATACCGCGCCTAGGATCTCTTTCGCATATTCCGAGGAACCGAACTCCGACTCTGCGTCCACCCGATCTCCCGGCTCTGACCCGCGCAGCAGCACTACCGCCCGCCCCGGCTCACGGAAATGCGGAAACACGGCCTTGTGAACGTCGTCCAGAATGCCCACAATGCCCAGCACCGGCGTGGGATAAATCCCCTCGCCCAGCGTCTCGTTGTAAAAGCTGACATTGCCGCCAGTGATGGGCACATCCAGCGCTTCGCACGCTTTGGTGATGCCGTCCACCACCTTGGAAAACTGCCACATGATCTGCGGCTTTTCCGGATTCCCGAAGTTCAAACAGTTGGTCGCGCCCACCGGCGTAGCGCCACAACAGGCCACGTTGCGGGCCGCATCCGCCACTGCGTGCATGGCTCCCAGTTGCGGGTCAAGATAGCACCAGCGCCCGTTGCCATCGAGCGCCATCGCCAACCCGCGCTGCGAACCTTTAATACGGATCACGCCCGCATCACCCGCACCCGGCCCTTCGACCGTGTTGGTCTGCACCATGTGGTCGTATTGCTGCCACACCCAGCGCTTGCCGCAAATGTTGGGGCTCGCCAGCAACTGTTTTAGCTTGCCTGTGAGATCTCCGGCCGTCGCCAGTTGAATCCACTCCGGCATCTCCCGCGGCACCGGTGGTTCCCACCGCTGTAGAGGGCGCTTGTAAACCGGGGCGTCATCCGTCAGCGCTTCATTCGGGATCTCCGAAACAACTTTCCCGTGCTGGAGCACACGCATCTTGCCGTCGCTGGTCACGCGGCCAATTTCAACCGCATCCAGCCCCCACTTTTCAAACACGCGGAAGACTTCGTCCTCACGCCCTTTCTGCGCCACCAGCAGCATGCGTTCCTGCGACTCGCTCAGCATGATCTCGTATGGACTCATGCCCGTCTCGCGCTGCGGCACGCGGTCCAGCTCAATCTCAGTCCCGACTTTGCCGCGCGCTCCCATTTCGCAGGTGGAACAGGTCAGGCCAGCCGCGCCCATGTCCTGAATTCCAACGATCGCCCCCGTCTGCATGGCTTCGAGACATGCTTCCAGTAAGAGCTTTTCTAAAAAAGGATCGCCGACCTGAACATTGGGACGCTTCGCCTCCGAAGCCTCGCTGAATTCCTCGCTGGCCATGGTCGCGCCGTGAATGCCGTCGCGCCCGGTCTTCGATCCGACGTAAATAACGGGATTGCCTTCGCCCGCAGCCTTGGCATAGAAAATCTGGTCACGTCGCACCAGGCCCAGGGCAAAAGCATTCACCAGCGGATTTCCCGAATAGCAGGATTCAAACTTGGTCTCGCCCCCGAGATTCGGAACCCCAAAGCAGTTCCCATAAGAAGCAATCCCGCTGACCACGCCCTCAACAATGGAATGATTTTTATGAATCTCGGACTGTGCTAATGGGGGACGGGCGTCCTCGCCCGTCATGCTGGGAGCTGTTATCGGCCCAAACCGCAGCGAATCCATCACCGCCACCGGCCGCGCACCCATGGTAAAAATGTCGCGCAAAATGCCGCCCACCCCGGTCGCCGCTCCCTGAAACGGCTCAATGAACGACGGATGATTGTGCGACTCAATCTTGAACGCGCAGGCCCACCCATTACCGATGTCAATGATGCCAGCGTTCTCCCCCGGCCCCTGCACCACACGTTTGCTGCGCGTCGGCAGCCGCCTCAGATGCACCCGCGAAGACTTATAGGAACAGTGCTCGCTCCACATGACGCTAAAAATGCCAAGCTCGGTGATGGTAGGCTCTCGCCCGCCGAGCAGTTGCTTGACCTTCTCGTATTCTTCGGGCGTAAGGCCGTGCTCACGCACCAGTTCGGGAGTGATGGCAGGAGTGGCGGCAGTGGTCATGGGGAAGTTCTATTGTCGCATTTTGGGGAGCGGCGGGATAGAGTTTCTATTTATGCCGCCTATGGTTTCTATTTATGATGATGGACGCACATGCACTCCGTCATCGTCGGCACCGCGGGCCACATCGACCACGGCAAAACCGCGCTGGTTAAGGCCCTCACCGGCATCGACGCCGACCGTCTGGAAGAAGAGAAGCGCCGCGGCATCACCATTGACATTGGCTTCGCTCACCTCGAACTCCCCACCCCAGGCGGCGAGACTCTCCGCCTCGGCTTTGTCGACGTCCCCGGCCACGAGCGTTTTGTTCGCAACATGCTGGCCGGCATCGGCGGCATCGACCTGGTGCTGCTGGTGATCGCGGCCGACGAATCCATCAAGCCGCAGACCCGCGAACACTTCGACATCTGCCGCCTGCTTTCCGTGCGCCGCGGCATCACCGTGCTCACCAAGTCTGATCTCGTCGACGCCGACACTCTCGACGTCGTCCGCCTGGAAGTTGAAGACTTTCTTCGCGGAACATTCCTTGATCCATCCCACGCCCCCATCGTGCCAGTCAGTTCACTCACCGGCACAGGAATGGACGATCTGAAGCGGGCCCTGGCGCAAGTGGCCTCCGAAGTCCCCGTCCGCGATTCCACCAGCCTTGCCCGCCTTCCGATTGATCGCGTTTTCTCCATGAAAGGCTTCGGCACCGTCGTGACAGGCACGCTTATTTCTGGAATCATCCTCAAAGAAGCCGAACTCGAAGTCTTTCCCAAAGGGAAGCGCGTGCGCGTGCGAGGAATTCAGGTCCACGGAAGGTCATCCGATCAAGCCGTAGCCGGCCAACGCACAGCGCTGAACCTCGCCGGCGCAACCACCGAAGAACTCGCGCGCGGCATGACCCTCGCCCCGCCCGCGACTTTCAATGCCACCTCACGGGCAGATGTCCAACTCTCACTGCTGGCTTCGGCTAAGCCCCTCAAAGATCGCGCCCGCGTCCATTTTCATTCCTACACTTCCGAAACCATCGCGACCGTCGTGTTGTATGGCAAAAAGCAAGTTGCGCCGGGAGAAACTGCCCTCGCGCAGTTGCGGCTTAGCGACTCCACCCTGCTGCTGCCCGCCGACCGCTTCATCATTCGCCGCTTCTCTCCCGTGATCACCATTGGCGGAGGCGTGGTGGTTGAGAACGCTCCGCCTACAAGGGTGCGGGATGTCGCTGCCTATGAAAGCTATCTTTCATCACTCGCCAGCGGCTCTCAGACCGGAGTTCTACGAGCGCGCGTTCTGTTCTCAGGCGCCCGAGGTCTGAGCCTCTCTGAGGCAGTCGCCCGTACGGGTTGGACCAGCCCGCAGGTCGCAGCCCTAGCGTCAGAAATTTTCGAGATCACCCGCGTCAATGACTTTTTGATCGCAAATTCAGCGCTCGACACACTGCGCACGAAGCTCATCACGGCGCTCGATTCCTTCCACCGCAAAAATCCCCTCGTGCCCGGCATCAGCCGGGAAGAACTGCGAGGCCATTTTCCCGAAGCCTCACCAGAGATTTTCACCTACGTACTAGAGAGCGCGCTCAAGGGAAAGAAAATCGAACTTGCTGGCGACTTGGTCCGTCTGTCCGGGCGCGGGGTCGCCCTGAAAGACGAAGAGGCCGAATCCCAGAAAATGATCGAGACCGCTTTCGCTTCTGCCGGTCTGAAAGTTCCTGCGCTAAAAGACGTTCTCGCCGGACTGAAAGTGGACAAAGCCCGGGCACAAAAGATCGTCACCCTGCTGCTGCGAGATAAGGTTCTGGTGAAGATTTCTGAGGAGTTGGTCTTTCATCGCGACTCGCTGGCCGATCTCCGCAAGCGCATGGCCGCTCAAAAAACCCAGTCTCCCAGAATCGACGTCGCCCGCTTCAAAGACCTGGCCGGAGTGACCCGCAAGTATGCGATTCCACTGCTCGAATATCTCGACCGTGAGCACGTCACCCGCCGCGTAGGAGATGAAAGAATAATTCTGTAAACCGGGCCACGGATCTCCACGGATTCGCACTGATCAAACACAATCAGGAGCTAAACACCAGGTTTCGCTTTGTGTTCCTTTGTGTCCTTTGTGGTGAATGGTTTTCCGTACAATAGACGCAGTGTTCCCAGTACGCATCATCGGCGCCGGGCTTGCCGGATCAGAGGCCGCGTGGCAGTGCGCCCGCCAGGGCGTCACCGTGGAATTGTTCGAGATGCGGCCTGTCCGCTCCACTCCCGCCCATCAGACTGCCGATTTCGCCGAACTCGTCTGTTCCAACTCCCTCAAATCCGACTCCGAAAACACCGCCCCCTGGCTGCTCAAGGAAGAAATGCGCCGGACGGGATCGCTATTGCTCGAAATCGCCCGCCAATGCGCGGTGCCAGCCGGTCACGCCCTCGCCGTCGATCGCTCCGCTTTCGCCGCCAAAGTCACCAACTCCATTTCCCGTGAGCCGTTGATCGCCATCCACCGCGAAGAGATCACGCAAGTAAACGAAGCCCAGCTCACCATCATCGCCACCGGCCCGCTGACTTCCGATGCGCTCTCGCAGGAAGTCGCCCGCCTCAGCGGAGCTTCCCACCTTTACTTCTACGACTCCATCAGTCCCATCGTCGAGGCCGACTCCATCGACATGGCCAAGGTCTATCTCGCGGCGCGCTATGACAAAGGCACCGCCGACTACATCAACTGCCCCATGTCGCGGGACGACTACGACCGCTTTTATGACGCCCTGGTCGCAGCCGAATCAGTCGAAGCCCACGATTGGGAGAAATTGAATTATTTCGAAGGCTGCCTGCCCATCGAGGAAATCGCCCGCCGCGGCCGCGACACGCTTCGCTTCGGCCCCATGAAGCCGGTCGGCCTGAAGAATCCTCAAACCGGAAAGATGCCTTACGCCGTGGTTCAACTTCGGCAGGAGAACCTGCGCGCGGACTCTTACAATCTTGTGGGATTTCAGAACCACCTGACGTTCGGCGACCAGGCCCGCGTCCTTCGCCTGGTTCCCGGCCTGGAGAACGCTCGCTTCCTGCGCTACGGACAAATTCACCGCAATACCTACATCAACGCGCCTACGCTTCTGCAAGAAACGCTGCAAATGAAACAGTATCCCCATGTTTTGTTTGCCGGCCAGATTTGTGGCGTGGAAGGCTACGTGGAATCCATCGCCACCGGACTGATGGCCGGACTCCACGCCGCCGCACTGGCCACCGGCGTGCCGCCTGTTGCGCCGCCCCGGGCGACCGCCTTTGGATCGTTGACCCACTACATCACCCACGCCGATCCCGCCAAGTTTCAGCCCGCCAACATCACGTTCGACCTGCTGCCGCCACTGGACCAGAAGATTCGCGACCGGAAGGAACGGCACCGTTTGCAATGCCAACTTGCGCTCCAAGACTTCGACACCTGGCTGGAAAGAGCCAGGCCAACCCCCACCCTGCGCTGACGCCCAAGTAGCGCCGGCGTCCGCGCCGGCTGTCGTGAGGGCGTCTCGCCCTCACCGTATCGAGCTCCCCAACCCCTAACTTTCTGAAACAAAACCGACAAGACCTCCGTATCTACCCCCAGCGGCGCCCCGCCCCGGCTCACGTTCGGGCGGCTTAACCGTCCAATCTTCGGCCATGATTCTGCGCGATCTCATCGGCGACGTGCTTCGCACTCTCTGGTCCCATAAGCTACGCACCTTCCTCACTATGTTTGGCATCGCCTGGGGCATTGTTTCCATCGTGCTCATGACGGCCGCCGGCGAGGGTCTGCGCAAAGGCCAGCAAACTCAGGCCGAGACGTTGGGCAAGGACGTCATGATCGTCTTCCACGGCCGTACCAGCCTCCAGGCCGGCGGAACACGGGCCGGCCGTACCGTGCATTGGGAAGACGCCGACATGGCCGCGATTCAGTCTCAAACGCCCGACTGCCAATACACCATCCCTGAGCTGGAGCAGGACGACGTCCGCACCCACAGCAACTACAACAATGCTGCCTTCCTGGTCACCGGCTCACTGCCTCCGTTTCAAGACATCCGCAGTCTCGCTGTCGGCCAGGGGCGTTTCTACGATTGGGATGACACTCGCGAGGGCCGGCGCGTTGCTTTCCTCGGCAGCGACGCCGCCAAGCAGCTCTTTCCCGGACGCAATCCCGTCGGCGAAAATTTGTATCTGAACGATTTTCCCTACACCGTGATTGGCGTGATGGAGAAAAAGAAGCAAGATTCCAGCTATGACGGCTTTGACGTGAACAAGATATTCATTCCCTTCGGCGCCATGCGGCGCGACTTTCCCGACAAACCGCCGGGCACTTCAACTACTTTCGACCAGTTGCTGGTCACACCCAAATCGTACGAACAGCACGAGGCTTGCAAGCGGGAAGTCCGCGTCGCGCTGGGCCAGATGCATAACTTCGATCCCAATGACAAAGAAGCTTGCCCTATCTGGGACACCGTGCAGGAAGCGAAAGCCTTCCGTCAGATGACCGACGGCATGAAGTATTTCCTCGGAGCCGTAGGTGTGGTCACATTGTTTCTTGGCGGCCTCGGAGTCATGAACGTCATGATGGTTGCAGTGCGCGAGCGCACTCGCGAAATCGGTGTTCGCAAGGCGCTGGGCGCACCCGCACAAACCATCTTGAAGCAGTTTTTCTTTGAGGCGCTTCTGATCGCCTGCCTCAGCGGCGGCATTGGGTTGGCCATCGCCTTCGGGCTTTGTTTCCTGGTGGACTTGCTGCCTATGCCCGACTTCTTCGCCGGCTTGCTGCCCACATGGGGCACGGGGCTTCTGGCCTGCGGTTTGCTGGGCACGATCGCGATACTTTCGGCGCTCTATCCCGCACGCAAAGCTGCGTCAATTGACCCCATCGAAGCCCTGCGCTTTGAAGCAGGAGGATAAGCATCACTGGGCAAGACGGTTTCCTTTGTGTCCTTTGTGGTTTGAGCCTTTGAACTGATGCTATTCGAAATCATTCGCGAAGCTTGGATCGCCCTGCGGCGCAACTACACGCGCAGCCTGCTCACCATGCTGGGCATCGTCTGGGGCATCACCACGGTCACGCTGCTCATTGCTTATGGCAGCAGCTTCCGCTCCATTCTGGTCGGCGGCTTCGATGCCTTCGGCAAGAGCGCGGTCATCTGCTGGCCCCAGCAAACCAGCGAACAGCCCGGAGGCCAGCGCGCCGGCAAGAAAGTCGTTTTCGAGCAGGCCGATCTCGATATGATCAAAGAAACCGCCCCGCTGGTAAAACACGCCTGCCTCGAAACCGTGCGCCGCCCCGGCATCGCCTACGGAGATCGCATGGTCGGCACCGCCGCCGTTCGCGGAGTTTGCGCAGCCTACGGCGAAATGAGGAATGAGGTGCCCTCGGAGGGGCGCTGGATCAACGACAGCGATGTGCTCGAACGCCGCCGCGTGGTATTTCTCGGCGGACGCATCCGCGAGCAACTGTTCAGCGGACGTCCCGCGGTAGGCGAAATCGTACAGATCGGCGGCGTGCGCTTCACCGTCATCGGAGTGATGGCGCGCAAGATCCAGCTCAGTAATTATTTCAGCAGCGACGATGAATCCAGCTGGATTCCTTATTCCGCCGCCGGCGATTTGTGGAACACCAAAGACGCCGCCGTCCTGATCTTCGAGCCGATCGCTCCCCAATTCGAAAAACGAGCCATGGCCCAGGTTCTGGCAGCGGTGGCCACGCGCCAGGGATTCTCGCCCACCGATCCCAAAGCCATTCAAATGTTCGGACGCGACGAGTTCCGTCCTGTCATCGATGCCCTGACCATCGGCCTGCAAGTGCTGCTGGCGTTCGTTGGTACTCTGACGCTCGGCATCGGCGGTGTGGGCGTAATGAACATCATGTTGGTCTCCGTCGATGAGCGCATCCGCGAAATCGGCCTGCGCCGCGCGCTGGGCGCGCGCAAGCGCCACATCAAGTTCCAATTCCTCGCTGAAACTCTCCTGATTATGCTTCTGGGAGGCGCCATTGGCGTGTTGCTGTCGTACGTCATCGCCGCCGCCGTCGGCACTCTGCCCCTGATGGGCCCGCTTTTTGAAGACGATTCCGGCAAAGGCGACATCCATTTGCACATCTCGCTCATGACTGTGACCCTGTCCACCATTGTGCTACTGATCGTCGGCGTGATTAGCGGCCTTGTTCCAGCCCTGCGCGCGTCAAAGCTCGATCCCGTCGAAGCTTTGCGCTACGAATAAAAACGCCACGGATTTGCACGGATCACACGGATTTGCTGCCTTGCTTTTTTGATCCGCGTAAATCCGCGTTGATCCGCAGCGAGTTTTTGGCACTTATAATGTCCCGGTGCAGGCATTCGAACAAAAGGTGCGTGAAAGCTTCGGCCGCCAGGCCTTCATGGCCACCATACGCGCAGAACTGGCCTCCGTCACTCTGGGCGCAGTGGAAATCGTACTGCCTTTCGGCACCAGGCTGACGCAGCAAAACGGCTTTCTGCACGCCGGGCTTATCACCAGCATCCTGGATTCCGCCTGCGGCTACGCCGCCCTCAGCGTGGCCCCGGAAAACGCCGAAGTCCTGAGCGTGGAATTCAAGGTCAACCTGCTGGCTCCGGCTGTCGGAGAGTCGTTCATCGCCCGCGCCCAGGTTAAGCGCGCCGGTAGAACTTTGACCGTGTGTACTGCCGATGCCTTTGCGCTAAATCAGGGAAACGAAAAGCTAGTGGCGACTATGCAGACCACCATTATGAACATGATTCCGCAGCCGTGATCTTTTCTAGTCGCTCGCCCTGGTCTTGATCCAGATCGGTGTCCCCACAAATCCAAACGCCTTGCGAATCTGGTTTTCCAGGAAGCGCTCGTAGGAAAAATGCAGCTTCACCTTGCGGTCGGTGAACAAGATGAACGTAGGTGGCGCCACCGTCGCCTGCGTCAGGTAATAGATCCTGACCCGCAGCTTGGCTGGGACCGATGCACGCTCGAAGTCCACTTGCTTGAGAAAGCGGTTCATTTCCGCGGTCGGGATTCTCATCCGCCGCTCGGCAGCGACCTTCTCCAGCAGCGGCAGAATCTTCTCCGTCCCTTTCCCGGCCGAAGCCGAGATGAACAGTATGGGGGCATACTGTAGAAACTTGAGCCCATCCCGCAGATTTTGCTCGTAGACTAAGCGTTCGGCCGGATGTTTGCTAGCCTTCATGCGTGCGTTCTTCGCCTGGCCCACGGCTTTCTTCTGGCCGCTCATGACCAGGTCCCACTTATTGACGATGATGATCACCGACCTGCCACTCTCGTGGGCATAGCCGGCAATGGCGGCGTCGAGCGCGCTCACGCCCTCGGTCGCGTCAATCATCAGCAGAGCGATATCGGCGGCTTCCAGGTGCTTGCGCGCCATCACCACCGAAAGCTTCTCCGCCATCAGATGGGTCTTGCCCTTGCGCCGGATGCCGGCAGTGTCAATAAAGCGAAAACGCCGGCCATCGTATTCCATGACTTCATCCACGGCGTCACGCGTGGTGCCGGGAATGGGCGAAACAATCGACCGCGCCGCGCCCGTCAAGCAATTCAGTAGTGTCGATTTGCCGACGTTGGGATGGCCGATGATTGCGACCTTGGTCTCCCGTGGCTGCTCCGTGTCCTCTGGCTCTTCCGGGTCTGAGTGCTGGGCTGGCGGAAGCGCTTCCAACACCGCGTCCAGCAAATCGTCCAGGCCACGGCCGTGTTCGGAAGAAACTGGAAACATCCGCCGAATCCCCAGCCGATGAAATTCATTTACCCATGCCTGCTGCTTGTCGGTGTCAATTTTGTTGACCGCCAGGAACAGTGGCTTGCCCAGGCGCAGGAGCAGCCGGGCAAGTTCGTGGTCGGGAGCGGTGAGGTCGGCGCGTCCATCCACCACCATGATGATTGCCGCCGCTTCCTCAAAAGCCACTCGCGCCTGACGAAATATCTCGGAGGGAATGAATTCATGGTCATCCGGGATGATGCCGCCGGTGTCCACAATCCGCAGCTCACGCCCCCGCCATTCCGCCTTTCCGTAGAGCCGGTCGCGAGTGATGCCGGGTTCGTCACCAACGATCGCCCGCCTCGACCCCACGATCCGGTTGAACAGCGTGGACTTGCCCACGTTCGGGCGGCCCACGATGGCAATCGTGGGGACACCCGCCGTGGCCGGCAAGCTCATCGAATTAGAGTTGATTCGGGTCAATCCAATGGTCGTGTGCAGGGGACGCAAACAGTATTATAGAGGTTCCTGTGGCTTCCGCTTCCCACCCCGTGGTTCCAGCCAAAAAGCAGGGCACATCTCTGCATAACTTCTTTGCGCCCGGCGGCGTGCTCTCGCAAACTCACCCAGCCTACGAATTCCGCCGCGGACAACTGCAAATGGCCCAAGCCGTCGAGCAGGCGTTGGCAGAGAAACGCCACTTGATCGTCGAAGCCGGCACCGGAACCGGAAAGACGCTGGCCTATCTGCTGCCCGTTATCCGCTCGGGCAAGCGCGTCATCATTTCCACCGGCACCAAGAATCTGCAAGAGCAGCTTTTCAACAAAGACGTTCCTTTCCTGGAGCAAGCGCTGTTTCCCAGCGGCGAGGGCAAGCTGAACGTCTGCTACATGAAAGGACGCAACAACTACCTGTGCCGCAAGAAGCTCTACGACCTCACCGACCAGCCGGTGTTAAGCGGTTTGGAGGAAATTGAGCATTATCGCGCCATCGCCGCCTGGGAGAAAGTCACTCACACCGGTGACCGCGCCGAACTGGCTGCGTTGCCCGAGGCCAGCGCACTCTGGCACAAGCTGGACGCCCGCTCCGACACCTGCCTCGGCCAGAAGTGCAGTTCCTGGGACAAATGCTTCATCACAGAAATGCACCGCAGGGCGATGGAGAGCGACATCATCATCGTCAATCATCATCTTTTCTTCGCTGATCTCGCCATCAAGCAACAGGCGGAATACGCGCCCGATGCCGGCATCCTGCCCGAGGTGGGCGCGGTTATCTTCGATGAAGCTCACGAACTGGAAGACGTGGCCGGCAGCTATTTCGGCGTGTCGGTCAGCAATTCACGCGTAGAAGAATTGTGTCGCGATGTCGAAGCCTCCTTGCACCGCAATCATGCGCTTTCCGCGGCGCTCTCCGGGGCATTGAAGAGCCTGCGTGACCGCTCGATGTTCTTTTTCGCCTTGTTGCCGCAGGGCGAGGGCCGCTTTGCGTTCGAGAACCGCCGCGACTTTCTCGAAGAGAATGGCGACGAGTTCTTGGCTTTGCAACAGTCGTTCACACGCCTGGGATCGGAGTTGGAGAATCTGCCTTCGAAGCCGGAAGAAGTTTTCAACTTTGTACGTCGTGCCCAGGAACTGCAAGTGCAACTGGGCTTCGTGATGGAATCTGAGGATCACAACACCGTCTTCTGGATTGAGCGCCGGCGCGGCGGGCGCGAGCGACAGAATGTCTTTCTGCAAGCTACTCCCATCGACGTTGCGCCCATCCTCAAAACTTGTTTGTTCGACCAACTGGAGTGCGCCGTGCTGACCTCGGCTACTCTGGCCGTAGGCGGGGGTTTCGAATACATCCGCAAGCGGCTTGGGCTGGAACAAGCGCGCGAGATAGTTTTGCCCTCGCATTTCGACTACGAGAACCAGGCGCTGTTTTACGTTCCCCCCGATTTACCCGACCCGCGTACGCCGCAGTTCGCGGCCAAGGCAGCGGACTGCATTCGCCGCCTGCTCGAAATCACCCGCGGCCGGGCGTTTGTCTTGTTCACCAGCTATGCCCAGATGAACGATGTCTACCAGCGCTTGCTGAGCGAGATCGAGTTTCCCATGCTCCGCCAGGGCGACGCGCCCAAGAGCGCGCTGCTGGAAGAGTTCCGCATCACGCCCAACGCGGTGCTGTTTGCCACGTCGTCCTTCTGGCAGGGCGTGGACGTGCAAGGCGAGCAGCTTAGTTGCGTGATTATCGATCGCTTGCCATTTGCCGTGCCGAGCGACCCGGTGGTGGCCGCGAGAGTAAAGTCCATCGATGCAGAGGGCGGTAATGCGTTCTTTCAATATCAGGTTCCGGCAGCGGTCATCACACTGAAACAGGGCTTTGGGCGGCTGATTCGCTCGTTGCACGACCGCGGGCTGCTGGTGCTGCTCGACAATCGGATTCTGAAGAAGCAGTATGGGCGGGTGTTCATTGAGAGCCTGCCGAATTATCGCAAGACGACGGAGATGCGGCAGGTGGAAGAGTTCTTCGGGGTGAGTTGAGAGTCCCGTGCGGAATTCTGGATTTTATCGGAGCCGAAGGTGCAAGACGCCTCGAATCAGTTGCAACAATATTAGAAAAACAAAAACCAGCAACATCCAGCCGACGAGACGGCTTGCCCGAATGTGCTGATCAGCCGTGGATTGACCGTGGCGTTTTAGCCACTCTCTCGGATTCGCGACTAGGCTCAGTCCTTGCCATGTGAAGACGACAATCACAAGAGCCGCGAAGAGCATGCCGATGTACTGTCCCGGAGTCAATTAGCGTCCTCCTGGATATGGCACGTCATCCTACCTCACTCTTTAGCAGCCTCATCCCCGCGCCCACCGCCTTCCGGTCGAAAGTCACGGTGTACTCGCATTCGGAAGCGTGGCATGAGCGCTCAATCAGGCAATCGGCGAAATCGGCATTGCCAGCACCGAACTTCCGAAGTGCCTGCCAGACGATCTCCGCGCGCTCAACAACCAACTCCCTGCTCCGCAGCAGTGTCTCCAAGACCTGCTCAAGTTCCCGTTTCTTGAAGCGGTAGGACACTTCCAAAACCCAGGCCACCTCCACAACGACAACTTGAGAAAGGAATCCAGGAGAATCTGAGGAGAGAGAATCCATCACCTTCTCCGCTGCAGCCGTTTGCACGGGATCGTCGTGAGTAAGATAGCGGACAACAACATTCGTATCGAGCCCGATCATCGCGACTCAGATGCCCGCCTCGCGATGGCCGCGTTCATCTCTTCAATCGTGACCGGCTTGCTCCG
>JBKQLO010000154.1:0-9885 GCA_052147055.1 Terriglobales bacterium | reverse complement strand
CCGCGCAACACGGGATGGTCGGGAGACAGCGCGCGCTGGCGATGCTCAATGACGCGATCCATGTTGATCAGGGCGTGCATGTCATCTTCGGTGAGCATCTCAATCTTGTTGACTTCATGCGAGGTCCGGAAGCCGTCAAAAAAATGGATGAACGGAATGCGGGTTTCGAGCGTGGCCGCATGTGCAATGAGCGCCAGGTCCATCGCCTCCTGTACCGAGTTCGACGAGAGCAGCGCGAATCCCGTAGTTCGGCAGAACATCACGTCCGAGTGATCGCCGAAAATCGAGAGGGCATGGGTTGCCACGGTGCGCGCGCTGACGTGAAATGCTGTCGGCGTGAGTTCGCCCGCGATCTTGTTCATGTTCGGGATCATCAGCAGCAGACCTTGCGACGCCGTAAAAGTCGTCGAGAGAGCACCCGTCTGCAGTGCGCCATGCACCGCTCCGGCAGCCCCGCCTTCGCTCTGCATTTCCATCACATGCGGAACCGAGCCCCAGATGTTGGGCACACTTTCCGACGACCAT
The DNA here is from genome assembly GCA_052147055.1 of Terriglobales bacterium. Classification (GTDB taxonomy): domain Bacteria; phylum Acidobacteriota; class Terriglobia; order Terriglobales; family Acidobacteriaceae; genus JABCZH01. The sequence continues at coordinate 9,360 of JBKQLO010000154.1, read as the reverse complement.
TGATCCGCCCACTCGCCCATATTCGAGGATGGCGTGATGGGATAGATGGCGATGACTTCATTCAGGCGGTAGGCAACATAAGCCACTGCCTCGTTGCCGTCCATGGTCTTGAATTTACGCTTCATGAAAACCCCTTTTGTTTCGCTGTACCCTCCGTGGTTTTGAGGGAACGGTTATGTAAAGCATGAAGGAACAAGGTGATATTGTCGCGAACGCTGCTCACAGGGGCATGTGACGCACGTCACACAATCAGGCCTCAGGTCTCAGGTCTCAGGTGCCTGAGTTTCGCAGCTCTGAGAAGCGGGCCCGAATGGAACTATTAAGCTCTGTTTTCTTCGTTGCCTCGATCAAAATGGCCATCAAAAGGGCGTCGAAATGCAGCGTCCCACTCTGCGTTCTTGCCTAATGCTAACTGGCGCCGCTTTCGCCTGCCGTGACTCCCATCACAAGCCTGGAAAAGGCTTTAGAGGTCCATGGTCGCCCGGAGCGAAGTTAAATCCTCATCCGCTCGAATCAGAAAGCCCAGGCGTCTGAAAACGGCCTGCATGGCGATGTTGTCCGGCAGCATTTCCGCGGACACTACGGCTACTTTTTCATCGCGGGCAATCTGGACGACACAGCGGAGTAATTCATGTCCCAACCCCATGCGTTGATACTGATCGGTAACCAGCGCGGCGACTTCGGCTTCATTTCTGGAGTGGAACTTGTTCATACGCCCAACGCCGATGATGCGCCGCTCTCCTGTGGTGGGGTCGTCATGCTCGGCGACCAGTACCATTTCGCGGTCGTAATCGCCGAAGCAGATGCGCAACAGCCGTTCATGCGCCACGCGCCGGCTGAGGCTAAGGGAAGAGAAGTAGCGTAAATAGACGCTGCGATCGGAAAGCGTCTCGTGAAACTTAATCATCTGCGGCTCGTCTTCGGCGCGGATCGGCCGAATGTGAACCAGATCTCCATTCTTCATGGACCAGGTGGAAACGTACTGCACGGGATAGGGACGAATGGCGGGCCTGGGCAACTGGTCCAGGGTTACCGAGGGTCCATGCAACACGATTCTGGCATCAAGCGCAACCAAGCTGTCCGGAGAAGCCAGCAGAGGATTGATTTCAATTTCCGCAACCCACCGCTGTTCGAGCACGAACTGGCTGAAGCGGACTAACAAGTTTTCCAGCGCTGCCATGTTCACTGGTTTGCGGCCGCGTACTCCCTTAAGTGCAGCGAAGATTCTGGTTTGCTCCATCATTCTTTGCGCCAGGGTTGTGTTCAGGGGTGGAAGTGCCAGGGCGTGGTCTCCATAGACGTCGACGAGGAGGCCACCTGAGCCGAACAGGATGACCGGCCCAAACTGCGGATCGATGCTGCTTCCGACGATCAGATCATAGCCATTGAACTTCACCATCGGCTGCACGGTAACACCTGAGAACTGCTCCTGGGGAGCTATTTCGGCAACGGAAGACCGGATGACGCGAAACGCGGCGCGGACGGCTGCTTCATCGCGCAAGTTCAGCTTGACGCCGCCCACGTCCGTTTTGTGGGTGATGGTGGTGGAAAGAATTTTCAGTACTACCGGAAAGCCCAGTTCCGCCGCCATGGTTGCAGCGTCATCCTCACTGGCTGCGGCGCGCGTTTCCACCGTGGGGATGCCGTAAAGCGACAACAACCGCTTCGATTCCAATTCGTTGAGAATGACGCGGCCTTGCTGGCGCGCATTCTGAATGAATTCCTCGGCCTGATGGCGGGATGCGCCCGCATCCTTGAGTTCCGCGAGCGCGGGAGTTTCATACAGTCCGCGCAGAACGTAGGTGTAGCGCCACATGTAGCTGAAAGCGCGCGCGGCCGTGTCGGGATAAGGGAAGGTCGGAATGCCTCCTGCGTTCAAAACCGCTTCGCCGGCGGCAACGGCGTTTCCTCCCATCCAACTGGCGAGCACGGGCTTGCCGGATTTGGCGTAGGGCTTCAAACGTTCTGCCACCAGCGCCGGATCGGCCAGGCCCTGCGGCGAAAGAATAACCAGGAGACCATCGCTGTTGGGATCCTGCGCGGCAATTTCGAAAGCGCGAGCATAGTTCTCACAATCCGCGTCGCCGAGAACGTCGATGGGATTGTTATGACTCCAGTGGGCCGGCAGGAACTCATCGAGTTTTTGCAAGCTCTCAGGAGAAAGCTCGGCCAGTTCTCCGCCATTGGCCACCAGCGAATCGGTGGCTATGACTCCCGGTCCGCCCGCGTTGGTCACGATGGTAAGCCGCGGGCCCTTCGGGCGGGGTTGTTTGCCGAGAACCTCCGCCATGTGGAAAAGGTCCGCGATATCGTGGACGCGCAACACGCCGGAGCGGCGGAAGGCTGCCTCTAGCACGTCGTCGCTGCCCGTGAGCGCTCCAGTATGAGAGGCGGCGGCGCGCGAAGCCGCTTCCGAGCGGCCGGCTTTAATCGCGATGATCGGCTTGGTGAGTGCGACTTCCCGGGCGGCCGACAAGAACGACCGGGCATCGCCGACCGATTCCATGTAAAGCAAAATGCTCTTAGTGTACGGGTCGTCGCCAAAGTAGTAGATCAAATCGCCCCAATCCACATCCAGCATCGAGCCGGTAGAAACGGTCGCGCTGAAGCCAACTTGCTCGCGATCGCTCCAGTCGAGGATCGCGACCAACAGCGCTCCACTTTGACTCAGGAAGGCGACGTTGCCCACCTTGGGCGCATCTTTGACAAAAGTGGCATTCAACCCGGCCGCCAAGTTCATAAGGCCCATGCAGTTGGGGCCAAGCAAGCGCATCGGCGAAGAACCACGCCGCAATTGTTCTTGAATCTGCCGTTCGAGAGTGGCGCCCTCCGCGCCACGCTCCCTGAATCCAGCGGAGAGCACAACCGCGGACTGAGTGCCGGCATCCACGCACTCTCCAATGATCTGCGGGACCGTCGCCGCCGGGGTGGCAACTACAGCCAAATCCACTGTTCCCGGGATGTCGCGAATGCTCGCGTACGTTTTGAGCCCCAGAACTTCCCGATGCTTCGCATTGACGGCATACACTTTTCCCTGAAATCTACCGTGCAGCAGGTTCTCCAGAACGGCGTGGCCTACGGTGCCTTCGCGACTGGTCGCACCGATAACGGCCACCGATCCGGGAGTGAACATTGCGTCCACGCCGTATCTCGCCGGTGCTGTCTGTTTCTCTTCGCTATTCGGCGGTCTCCCCACGAGACCAGCCTCGGTCGAACTCATAATGGTTCCTCATCCCTCGAATCGATTTTAGCGCGGCGAAAAGCGCTCTCCTGAGGATAGACTATCGGCGAAGGTTTGGATTTCTTCAAGCCCAGAGCTTCCGGCAGCCGCGACGCTGCTCAACCGCGAACCCTGCGCACGCGACATTCAGCATGTGCCACAATGTGCTGGGCCGTGGCTCATTTGCCCGATCCGCCACGCACGGCCGTCGCTGCTCTGGCAAGCGCGACAACCGTTGCGCTTTCGTGCTTCATCGATAACCGTAACCATCTTTGCCGGCAAAAGACAAAGGTTGGCTAACTTCCACTCGTGGTTCACTCACCTGCACGCGCGGTTCAAACCGCTGTTCAACCGAGAGTGCGCGAGACACCAGGCATAGCCCATTGGCCTTGTGTAAGAGCTTGATGGCCCGGCCCTGTTCCTCTCCTTGCGGAATCGTCAGATTCGCGCGAATGAGCATTTCGCCGAAATTGTAGCCTGTGTCGGCCTTGCCGATAGCGCCTTCCACTTCCACCTGCAGGTCGGTGTACTCAAACTTCGAGTATTCCGCGAGCGTCCGAAAAGTAGTCGTATAACAACTGGCGACCGCGCACAGCAGCAAGTCCTCAGGCGTCCACCTGCCTTCCAAGCCGCCAAAAGCAGGCGGCGCAGTGAAATGGATCGCATTGGGCGCGGAACTGGACTTTGCAATGCCAGTCCGGCCCGAGGCCCACCATGCAACTACTCGAAACTGATGTGCTTCTTCCATGGTGTTATCACTCTCCTTGTTCCCGCATTTCAAAGTCACAGAACCAGCACGGCCTCAGTAAGAAAGTTCGAAATTTACGGTGATCGTGGTTTCCACTTCCACCGGCTCGCCATTCAGCAGGAACGGACGGTAGCGCCACTGCTTGACGGCTTCCAGGGCAGCCGGCACCAGCATGGGATGTCCGCTGACCAACATCAGGTTCTCGATCTCGCCAGTCTTGGCGATGATTGCGGTGAGCACCACCTGACCCTGTATTCGGGCCGATAGTGCAAGCGGCGGATACTTCGGTCCAATCTTCTGAATTAACCGCCCCTCGGTTACGCCCTGAGAAACCCGAATGCGCGTGGGGGCAGCCGGAATTGCCAGTTTCGGTGCCGCGGAACTCGGAATCGCACTGAGAATTCCACCGATGACTCCACCCATCTGCCCGCCCGGAATTCCACCCGGAATTCCACCGGCGACTCCTCCACCGGACAGGTCCGGAGGCGCCTCTTCCTCTTTAATCATCTGCACGGTCTGCGGAATTCTTCCGGGCGCGCGCAAGCGCCCGTTCAGAATGTCGCTTTCCACCACGTGCACGACTTTGGCCGCAGCCACGGATGCTGGGGGCGGTGGCGGCGGTGGGGGCGGCGGCGCCATCAGAAACGTCAGCAATTGCTGCTGGGGTAGAGCGTCAGTGAACATTAATGGCACGATGAGCAGGACTCCCAACATCAAGCATTGAACAACGAATGAAAGTACCGCCGACAGAGTGCGGCGCCGGCGCTGCAGGCCGCTTGTTTCCAATAGAACATCGCTAAAGAACCGCCCCACTTCTACTTGTGGCGCTCGGAGCGGCGCTTGCCCCGCATCCCACGCCAGCCCTGGTTTCCTAATCTCCGGTCCTCCAACTTCGGTTGCAGTGCTCATGGCGACCTCCCATCTGCACAGCTTCCATGCACCTCCGTACAACTTAATTTTCTGCGCAGATAGCTTTGGCGGCCATGCGTGGAGTCACGGCGTTTCGTGATCCTGGTCACAGCGTGATCGGTGATACAATTTTTGCGGGAGACGGTTCCGAATGCGCGCGCCCTACGGGCTGACCATTATCGACAACTGCCTCGCCTGCCCGATGCGGGAGGAGCATTTATTCTGCAATCTGCCGCTGGCCGCGCTGCAAAGGTTGAATGAGATCCGCTCCACCGCGGTCTACCCAAAATCCGCCATGCTGTTTATCGAGGGACAGCTGCCGCGCGGGGTATTTGTGCTGTGCACGGGGAGGGCGAAGCTTTCGACGTCCTCGACTGAGGGCAGGACCGTCATCACCAAAATCTCGGAAGCGGGAGATGTTCTTGGGCTCAGCGCCACCATTTCCAATCGGCCTTACGAAGTGACCGCCGAGATGATCGAGCCGGGCCAGGCAAATTTCATTACCCGGGACGCTCTGCTGCACTTCTTGCGCGAAAATGGAGAAGTGGCGGTGCGAGTGGCGGAGCAGCTAAGCCGCAATTACTACGAGGCGTATGAAGGGATCCGCACCCTCGGACTCTCCAACACCCCTTCCGAGAGATTTGCGAAATTACTGCTCGGATGGTCCAATGCATCGGACAATGGCGATCCTCTGCAGGTGAAGATGACGATTACCCATGAGGAAATTGCCGAAATGATCGGTACCACCCGTGAGACCGTCAGCCGCTTGTTCTCGCAGTTTAAGAAGAAGCAACTGGTGCAATTGAAGGGCGCGAACCTGATCATCCGGAACAAAGCCGCGCTGGAAAGAATGGTCAACCCCTGACCACCGGGATTTTCTGTCCCTGGGTTCGCGCTATTTCAGAACGCAGCTAACCTGCACCCGCTACCGCCTTTGTGTTTCTTTCCGCTTCTATCCGGTTGATCTCCCGGCGGAGCCAGCCGCGAAGGGCCTCTTCGATCTCCTTTTGTGTGCCGGTGCAGTAGAGGGAGTCGACCGTCTGGCCTTTGTCGCTCAGCGGAATGAATCGGCACGGCACATCTTGCTCGCGGAATTCTGGGGGGACAAACTGCATCAACAGGCACTCCCGGCAAGGATGCGGCCGGGCGGAATCCTTAAAGTTCAGGCAGCTCGGAGAATCTTCAAAAATGTATGGGGCGCGCCAGGGCGCGAACGGCGAGTGAGCATACCCGCCCTCTTCCAGGTATTTCAACTCGAACCGCAGGGTTTCAAGAATGTCGCGATTTTTATGTGACATCGCTTGGCCTCCTCGAGGCCATCTCACAGTTACTAACCGTGGTCGGGAAGCAACCGCCTGCGGCGGTTAAAATTGGCCTACGTACCCAGTAGCAACTTTACTATTCGATGCTGCAAGATGAAGTGATCTACCGCACGATTGACGGTGATATTTGTCACGGAGTCGAGATCGGCGGAGAGCGGCTCCTCTGGCAATCGGGAGTTGCAAGACCATGTCTGTGAATAAGGGGTTATTCACCCGCATTCCCGGCTCAAACGCAAGGTTTCGTCCGGTGTTTGCGCCTTACTTGCCGGTTCGATCTACCAGGACGCCGCTTGCGGTCTTCTTATGCCTTCTTGGATGCTGGACAGGGTTCCTTGAGCGCTTGCTCCGCTGCCGCCTGTTCGTAACCGACCGAGGCATGGTAAATTGCCCGGTCGAAGAACTGCTCCAGTAACTGCAGCATTTCCAGTTCGCCGAACACCTCCACCGGACGTTCCAGAACCGCTTCCTTCTTGATGAACTCCCACAGGTTATCCTTGGTCAATACGATGACCCAAATCACCTCGCTCAGAGGCACCCGCTGGCCGGCCCGCTGCGCGCCAATCTGCAAATAGCGCTGCTCCAGTTGGAGTTCATCCTTCCCCATGAGCCACTCGCCCAGATGACGGTAGATCTCGTACACCCGTTCTTTCAGTTCTTCAGGTGGAACGTTTTGCTGGAAGTTTTCGGTCAACTTGGAATTCTGGACTTGATCGAGAAGGCAAGCAGCCAATGCTTGGGAGTGGGTCTCGATCAGCCGAACGAGACGATATAACATCATCATGGCACTCCTCCCATCCTCAGCTTACCACCTAGTACCGTGACCGCGTGATTCTTACCGTTTGACCACTGAGAGTAGCGCCGCCGTCCCGGCGGCTGTCCGGCGGGCGTCCTCGCCCGCCGCGCCGAGGGCGAGACGCCCTCGGGACAGCCGGCAAGATGCCGGCGCTACTCGTTTTCCAAGTCGTAATCATCATGCGGTCACAGTTCTACCGGTACGCGAACAACATCGCATAGATGATCCACAGCACAATGAAGAATCCCACCGTCAGCGCTGCCCAGGCGAAGGCCCGAATCGTACGGGTGACGATCGGCTGGTAAGCTTCACCCATGTTTTCCTCCAGCTGCCCGCTGGCGACCAGCGCTTCATATTCTCTTGGCTTGTCCCTTTTCAGTTCTTCCAGCTGCATGCGCCCGGTGAAGACCGTGATGTCCATGGGAAACTTTTCCGGCCGCAGGTGAGTATTGAAGAAATGCACGGTAAAGATGAAGCCCGTGGCCAGCAGCGCCTCGTCGCTGTGGATGATGGTGGCGACGTTGAGGAACGATCCCGGCAAAATCCGGGTAAAGAGCACGGGGAACCATAAGGTGAGTCCGGTCGAACCGATCACCGCGATCCCCCAAAACACGGCGAAATAGTCGAATTTTTCCCAGTACGTCCAGCGGCCATAGGCAGGCCGCTCGCCGTAGCCCACAAACCACTTCAGCGTGCCCACCAGCTCACCTAAGTCCCGGCGGTTGGGCACCATGCTGCCCGGTCCCAGGATCAGCGAGAACCACGAACTGTGTTCCCTTTTCTTCAACTTGTACAGGTCCACCAGATGGGTAACGAAAACTCCGAACATTATGACGGCGGCGCTGCGGTGAATGTAGCCCGCGTTCTCGAACCCTCCGAGCAGGTGCGAAATCACCGCCGCCCATTTCGTGTAGGAGAACTTCAGGGTCAACCCCGTCAGCGCCAGGCACATGAAGCTCACGATCATGCAGATGTGCAGGATCCGCTGCAACCGGCTGAAGCGGACGAACTGGCGTTCTGGCACTTCGCCCTTAGGCATCGGGGCCCTCCTTGGTGCTTTCCTTGGCGGGAGGAGTTTCAGCCGCTGCGGCGAGATCGGCCGCTTCAGCGGCGCGCAACTCCCGGCGCATCTGGAAAGCGCGCGGCAGCCAGAGCAGCGTATGAGCGCCACCGACCACGAATGTCACCAAGAGGAGCGTGGTCATACCCCAGAAGGTATAGAACAGGAACGGATACTTTCGCGGATCGTGGTGGGTGGCGTGCGTGAGGTATCCGGCGAAGCGGCGGGTCGCGCCCGCATGGCACTTGCCGCAGGTGGCGGCGACGTTTGCGCGGCTGAGGTGGGAGCGTGGATCGGTCACCGCCAGCACGTCGTGCGCTCCATGGCAGTCGTAACACTTTGCCGCTTTCGTGTAGCCGAGCTTCGAGACCTTTCCGTGATAGGTATCAAAATAGGTCTGGGCGATCTCCGCGTGGCAGCGTCCGCAGGTGGTCATGACTTCGAGCCGGAAATTGTCCTGATCGGTGCGGCGGATGGCGTGGGCGGTGTGGCAATCGTTGCAAACCGGCAGTGGCTTACTGTAGCCGCTGACTCGCTTGGAATGGATGCTTTTCTCGAACTGGTCCTCGATGCCGTGGTGACACTGGCCGCACGTGGCCGGCACGTTGTTGGCGTTCACACTCGATGCCGGATCGCTCCGGGGAAGGATATGGTGAGCGGTGTGGCAACTGGTGCAAGTCGCCGTCACGGTCAGGCCGTTCTTCAGCAGGGTTCCGTGAATGCTCTCGATGTAGTTGGCGATGATTTCGTGTTGCGTTCCGGTATAGCGCACGGCAGCTTTCTGGCCCTCGCGGTGACAGCGCGCGCAAAGCCCGGGAACATTGACCGCAAAGGTCGGCGACTGCGGATCCTGTTTGCCCAGCACGCCATGCGTGCCGTGGCATTCCTTGCAGCTTGGAGCATTCGGATTATTCTTGGCGGCAAGTTGTCCGTGAATGCTGCCCACGTACAGCTTGCCAATCTCATCGTGGCAAGCGGTGCAGTCCACGTCGTGGGTGATGGTCTCGCAAGGCCGCACGTGGGAGGCGTTGACCTCGGAGTGGCATTGGCTGCAAGCAACCTTTTTTAATCCTTCCAGGCTGTGACGCGAGTGGTTCACCTCGTCCAGGTTGACGAACATGGATTTCCCGTCGCGGGCGCGGCGCAGTTTTTCGTCCGCGTGGCAACGCATGCAGTCCGCGTTGGCCATACCCAACTCATAGAAGACGTTCCGGATCTTATGCGGCTGATGGCAGTCCACGCAGGCGGGCAGAACGTTGGCCTGCTTTTCCCAGAGCTCTCCGCGAATAATTTTCCGGTGGACGGTTT
>JBKQLO010000153.1:0-15236 GCA_052147055.1 Terriglobales bacterium | reverse complement strand
GTGGATGAAATGCTGCATCACACTCGGGCCGTGCGTAGGGGTGTGAAGCACGCTTTGTTGATCGCCGACATGCCCTACGGGTCGTATCACGTTGGCGCCGACGAAGCCGTCAAGAATGCAACCCGCTTCATGAAAGAGGGCGGCGTGGAGGCGGTAAAGATGGAAGGCGGCGAGAAGCGCGCCGACCTGATTCGCCGCATCATTGACGCCGAGATTCCCGTGGCCGGCCACATTGGGCTCACGCCGCAGTCGGTGAACGTTATGAGCGGATACAAGGTGCAGGGCAAATCGCTCGGCGCCATTGAACAGCTCATGCGGGACGCGGTGGCGCTTGATCGAACTGGTGTGGCTTGCATCTATCTGGAAGGCATTCCGCGGGAAGTGGCGGCCATGATCACAGCCGAGGTTGCGACTCCGACCATTGGCATTGGCGCCGGCCCCGAGTGCGACGGTCAGGTGCTGGTGATTCACGACATTCTGAATCTGACGTTCGGTCCAGCAGCCAAGTTCGTGCGCCGCTACGGCGACGCGGCAGCGCTGATTACCGACGCGGTGCAGGCTTTTCGCTCTGACGTGATGTCGCGCCAGTATCCCTCGGACAGCGAGTCCTATCATCTGCCCAAAGAAACGCAGCAGGCGCTGGAGACGGTGCTGGAGCGCAAACGGCGATAGAATTGGCGAGATGAAATACCGCTCCCTGATTCCGCTGGCGATCAGCCTGGCTGTGCTGACGGCCTGTTCCAGTTCCAAGTCCTCGAGCAGCGTGGGGTCTAAGGTCAATCCGTTGCTGCGGATCGAAGCTCTACCTCCGGCCGACGCCCAGCAGGTCAGCACAGTGCGGGACATGAAGAACTGGAAGAATCCTTACTTGATCGTTCGCGTGGACGGCGTTGGATTGCTGGACTCCGCCAACAACGAGCAGAGAATTCTGACAACCGATCAGTTGCTGGCGGCGTTGGCCGACCTGCCGACGTCAGCGTGGCCCTACGGACGAATTGTGGCGGTGACGGAAAGCGCGGCGACCCGCTCGTCTGAGGCGGATAAGGCCCAGTTGCGGAAAAACCGTGCGTTGGTCGCCGGGACGCTGGAGAATCTTCAGGTAGTCATCAACTGGGTTCCTTCTACCTGACCACACCTCACTTTTCATGAGAATCTGCGAAAGCGTCGAGCACATGCGGAAGGCGCGCGTGCTCATGCGCCCGGATCGAGGCGTGGGCCTCGTGCCCACCATGGGCGCGCTGCATGAAGGGCATTTGTCGCTGGTGCGCGCTGCCAGGGCGCGCTGCGATTCGGTCGTAGTTTCCATCTTTGTCAATCCTCTACAGTTTGGGCCCAACGAAGACCTGGCCAAGTATCCGCGGACCTTCGAGCGGGACTGCGAACTTCTGGAGCGCGAGAAAGTGGACATTCTGTTCACACCCTCGGTGGAGGACATGTATCCGAAGAACGCCGTCACCTATGTGACGGTTGAGGGCATGAGCGATCGGCTGTGCGGCAGGTCGCGCCCCGGGCACTTTCGTGGCGTGACCACGGTAGTGGCGAAGCTGTTCCACATTGTGGAACCGGAGCTGGCATTCTTCGGGCAAAAGGACGCTGCGCAGTGCGCGATCATCCACCGCATGGTGCGTGATTTGAATCTTCCGGTCGAAATCGTGCCTTGCCCAATCGTCCGTGAGGCGGATGGTCTGGCGATGAGCTCTCGCAACGCCTACCTCAGCACGCAGGAACGAAAGTCGGCACTGGTGCTGTATCGAGCTCTGACCGCTGTGAAGAGTCGTTTTGACCAGGGGGAGCGGAGCGTCGGCAGGCTGGTGGAAACTGGCAAGCAAGTGTTGTCGCAGGAACCTGGGGCGCGTTTGGACTATTTGGAGATTGTGGATCCGGACAGCTTGCAATCGGTAGAGGTTGTGGAGAAGACCGCCCTTGCAGCCGTGGCGGCCCTGGTTGGAAACACACGGTTGATTGACAACGTCTTGCTCTCGCCTGAATAGGCGAAGGATCGAGAGTTCTCAAACAAGTCTTAAATCGCGGAGTTCGCGGAGAGACACTCGCTTAGTCGGAGAGTACGGTTTCTTCGGGCACGTCGGTGTAGCTTTCGAATTCGATTCGGTAGCCATCCGGGTCCGATACGGACGTGACCCACATGCCACTACGCCGGGAGCGTCGATTCCATAGTCGGATTTGGCGCGGCTCCGGGTCATGGCGAATAAAACCTTAAACCACAAAGGACACAAAGGGACACAAAGGAAAGTCTAAGATCGCAAGTTTCTCGGCCCTGAGACGAACGGATTCCCCGCAATCACATACCGCCAGGGGCGCTCGGCTGCCTTGCTGATGCCAATCCGCGGCGTGGTTAGAACCTTTTTCACGCGATAGCCGTCGTCCGCAATGAACAAGTCGGAATCTGCCGAGGTCAGGTCTTTCCCGTTATCGCGCTCGCGGGTAATTCCGAACGCCTCGGCCAGCCGACCGGGGCCGCTGGTCAGGTTACGCATATCGCGCTCGCCATTTAACGTCAGGCCGCGGGCCTTGGCCATAGCTTCGATTCCCGCCAGCGGTTCCACGGCTCGAAACAGGATTCCGCCAGCCACACCGTCCGGCAGACAGGAAACATTCAAGCAGTAGTGATTGCCATAGATGAAATAAACGTAGGCGTAGCCGGGCGGGCCGAACAGCACCGCATTGCGCGCGGTGCACCCGGCGAAGGAATGCGCCGCGCCGTCGCTTTTGCCGAAGTACGCCTCGACTTCTACGATCCGCGCCGCCAGATACTTTCGCGGCTCATGGCGGACCAGCACCTTGCCCAGCAATTCCCGGCACACACGGCGCGGATCGCGGTCGTAAAACTCGCGTGGCAACGCCGTGCGCAGGCCTTCCGTGGGAATGGTTAATGTCGCCATCGATTGCCGCTCACGAATCTACGCGGCACCCTTGGCGGCTGCCTTCAACCAGGCGAGCACTTCGTCGGCGTGACCTTCCGGCTTCACCTTGTGGAAGATGTGCTTGATCTTTCCATCCGGGCCGATGATGAACGTGGTACGCGCTACGCCCATGACTTTTTTCCCATACATGTTCTTTTCCTGGATCACGCCGTAAGCGTTGCAAACCTTCTTGTCCGCATCGCCCAGCAAGGTAAAGGGCAGACCGAACTTGTCTTCAAATTTCTTCAAGGCTTTCGGCTCATCAGGAGACACGCCCAGCACCACGGCTCCGGCCTTCTCGACTTTCTTGTAGGAATCGCGGAAGCTGCACGCCTCGATGGTGCATCCTGGAGTGTCGGCCCGCGGATAGAAATAGAGCACTACGTACTTTCCCCGAAAACTCTTCAGCGAGACGCTTTCGCCATTCTGGTCAGGCAAAGTGAACTCCGGGGCTTTATCATTGATATCCATGGCTGTCTCTCCCTCTCGCTCAAGGTTATACCGCACCGCCGGGTGGCTCGTCATCTCGGCAATTCTGGTTTTGATGATGGTCGTATGCGCAGCGCCCCAGGCTTCCCGCAACACCAAACCCAACAAGGGCCCACGCGCCCTGGGCTTGATCGAAATGACCAATGGCAAGGCCCGGCTCATCCCCATCGTGATTTTGATCGACGGACAATACTTCGACGCCAGCGCCTACAAAGCTTCTCCGGTGCCCATGGCGCTATGGAGGGACACGGTTTACGAAGGCGTACGCACGGGCGTGTCCCAAGGCCTGTTTACGGTCACCGCAGTGCTCGAAAATCCAAACACCCATCAGTGGCTGGGGGAAGGCACCTGGCTACCGGCTAGCGCGATTCGGCCGAAGATTGCCCGCAAAGATACTTCGCCGATACCACGCGGCTTGAACGAGGACGAGGGTCCACCCGTGTTGCGGCATGCCGGAAGCGCCAAGCCCAAGGCCCCAGACGCCACTCCCGCGGCCACGCCGCCAGCAACGCCAACGCCCCCACCGCCTGCGCCTCCTAGTACGCCACCGCCATCGGCGGCGCCGCCGGCAGACGAAACGAAACCTACGGCGCCAACCAGTGTCCCCCAACCTGATAAAGATGCACCTACGCTCAAACGCGGGAAGCCCGTACCCAAACCGCCCGAACCACCCGAACCCATGAGCGCCACCCCCAGCAGCGGAACTAAGCACGGGAGTGCGTCCAAGCCGGCTGCGGTTTCTTCGCAAACCCAGTTCATTCCGGCAATCTCGGCGGAAGGCGGGCCTGAACCGAACTCCTACAGTTACGTCATGAAACCGGAAGAGGAGCAACAATTCCGCAAGAAGATGCTGGCGATGGCGGCAGATGAGGTGCGCGCCCGTGTCAAGCTGCTCTCCGCGCAGACCATTCAGCCGCCACCCGAGCCTGCGAAGACTCCTACGGCCCGGAAATCAGCAGCCACTAAGCCTCCGCAACCGGACTTCGAAGATGTTCAGCTTCATGTTTTCGATCTCAACAGCAGCAACGAGCCGGTGCTGATATTGAGTGCAAAGGCGCATTTTCTCCAGAGTTCCAAAGAAAAGGAAGCTGGCTCAAGCGAACTGCAATACATCGTAACCGTGGTGGCCCGGCAGGACGTTAACCTCGACTATCACAAGATATTTTCCAACGTGACCGACACCAGCCACCTCGATGTCATCCCGCAGATGGAGCTGATCGATGCCGTCGATGTGGATGGAGATGGGCGCGGCGAACTGCTCTTCCGCCAGGTTTCCGACGCGGGAACAGCTTTCGTGGTGTATCGGGTGATCGGGAATGAGCTATACGCGCTGTTTCAGGGCACTCCGGGAGAGTAGCTCAGACCTCTACTTCCCAGTCATCACCAGTTCACCGTTTTCCACTTTGATTCCATCCACGTTGTCGGGAAGTTTCAAACGGTCACGCTGCTCGGTCAGCCGTTTCTGCAAGGCATCGTTCACCAGAGAAATGGGAATGGTGAGATCGCCCACCTTGAACTCCGTGGGATCAAACGTGGCATAGCCATTCTTGGATCCGAGGTGCCCGGCGAGGGTGACATACACGTCTTTACCGCCGATCTGGGTCACAAACTGGCCGCGAGCCACGTCACCGTCGAAACTGACCTGGTAGTCCTTCACCTCGGGCTGCCCAGGGCCGATGGCAGCGTCTGGAGAAGCGGGAGGCGTGCCGGGAAGGCTGGAGCCTGATGAAGCGGGCGGCGGCGGGGCCGGCATTTGGACAACTGGAATCGCTCCGGCAGCCTGGGCCAGCGCGGCGCTGATTTCGTCTGAACTAAGGTGGACTTCAGCCGGAGCCTGGCCTGGCTGCTTGGGCTGCTCAAACTGCTCGACTTTTTCCTGAAACGACTCGGCTTTGGCGGCAGCGACCGCGGGAAGCATCGGCTGCGCAACCGGGTGCGGCTTTTTCAGCACCAGAACGATGGCAATCAGCGAGCTGGCCAGTGTGGCCACGCTGATAATGCGGTCCCATTTCCACTTCTTCATGAGCCAATGCTAACTGGCAGGAGACCAGGTTCTTAAGTGACGGAAGTCATTGGCCAGAGGGTTACGCCACACTGCGCTCTTTAACCTGTTCTGAAGTAAGGCCGTAGAGAGGAGGCGTGGGGACGCCGAGGATAGCGAGATAGAGGTAAATCTGGCCGCGATGATGGATTTCGTGCTCGGTCATGGAGCGCAGCCATTTCCAGACGGTGATGGACGCGCCTCCGGGAGTCTCGCACTTGCGATTGAGATCTTCTGGAGTAAGCCGGGAAAAGATTTCGACTGACTCGCCATGCAGCCGCTCCATGAACTGCACCACCTGATCCAAGCCATCGGCCAATTCCTTCCCGCAGCCCGCGTAGCGGCTGGGTTTACCCTGCACATTCTCGGCAAACATGTGACGCTCGATGGCCGCGATATGCCGTACCAGGTCACCTAGTGTGAACTTGCCGGCAGCGTAGGTCCACTCCAGCTTGTCGGGAGGAATGCACTGAACTACGAGTAGGGTGCGTTGGTGGACTTTGTCTACGTATTCGAGGAAGGCGTCGATATTTTGCATTTGCATGGGAGTCCGGCCTTGCCTTATGGGATGTTTGATTCCGGCCTAAGGCTACGGCTCCAGTTTTTTTGCCAGCAGCTCATTCACGAGCTGGGGATTGGCCTGGCCCTTGGACGCCTTCATTGCCTGGCCGACAAAGAAGCCGATGACCGTCTTTTTCCCAGCCCGGTACTGCTCAACTTGCTTGGGGTTGGCGGCAATGATTTCGTCAATGATCTTCTCGATGGCTGCCGCGTCGGTGATTTGCTGCGGCTTTTCTTTCTCGTAAACAGTGGGAAAATCCAAGTTGCGCTCGAAGCACAGATCGTAGAGATCCTTGAGCATCTTGCCCGAAATGGTGCCACTCTCGACCAAATCAGCAGACAACGCTACGCCCTTCATTGAAATGGGCGAGCTTGCGATCTCCAAGCCTTTAGCTTTGAGCCGTCCCATTAGCTCGCTCTGCACCAGATTGGCCACGCGCTTAGGATTCTTCGCGGCCTTGGCCGCAAGTTCGAACTCATCGGCCAAGATACGGCTTGCGGTGAGCACTTCGGCGTCGTATTCAGTGACTCCATAGTCGGCGACCATGCGCTTCCGCCGCGCTTCCGGCAGTTCCGGCAGGCTGCGGCGGATTTCCTGTTGCCACTTTTCATCCACCACCAGCGGCAACAGATCAGGCTCGGGAAAATAGCGGTAATCGTGGGCTTCTTCCTTGGAACGCATGCTGTAGGTCTTGCCTTCGGCAGAGTTATAAAGCCGGGTCTCCTGGGTGATTTTGCCGCCGGATTCGAGAACGCCGATCTGGCGGCGAATTTCATATTCCAGCGCGTCTCGAATAAAGCGGAAGGAATTGACGTTCTTGATCTCGGTCTTGGTGCCGAACTGCGTCTGGCCTCGCGGGCGCACACTCACGTTGGCGTCGCAGCGCAGCGAGCCTTCCTCCATGTTGCAATCGCTGACTCCGGTGTACAGGATAATTTCTTTCATCCGCGTGAGGTATTCGTGGGCTTCGTCGGGCGAGGCGATTTCCGGCTCGCTGACAATTTCGATCAGCGGCACTCCACTGCGGTTGAGATCGATGGCCGTCTTCTCGGCGGAATCAGGGAAGCCTTCGTGCAGGCTCTTGCCCGCGTCTTCTTCGAGATGCAGGCGGGTGATGCCAATTTTCTTTTGGCCGGCACCGTTCACGATTTGGATCGCGCCGAACTCGGCTAGCGGCTTGTCATATTGCGAAATCTGGTAGCCCTTGGGCAGGTCGGGATAGAAGTAATTCTTGCGAGCGAAGATTGAGGTTTGATTGATCCGGCAGTTCAGAGCCATCGCCGCCAGCACCGCAAACTCGACCGCTTTTCGATTCAGCACCGGAAGCGCGCCGGGAAGACCGAGACACACCGGGCACACGTTGGTGTTCGGCGGGGCGCCGAAGCGCGCCGAGCAGGAGCAGAATATCTTGGTCGCGGTCAAAAGTTGAACGTGGACCTCGAGACCGATGACTGGCTCGTACCTGGAGCGAGCCGCGACCGAGATCTCCGGCGTGGTGACCATAACCAGCGATTATAGAGGTTGGTACCGGCTAGGGCTTGCTGGGTGCGCTCAGATACTTCTCCAACGGCACGTCGAAATACATCAACTCGTTGCCTTTGGAGTCGAGCACACGGTTCAAATAGAAGTGCGCGCCCGCCAGTGGCGTTGAGATTCCCGACACGTCGAAAAACATGAACCCGCATTGCGTGCTGTGGGGCTCGACCGCGCGGGCGGCGAATCGCGAATTCAGAATTTCATCCTGCGCGTCTTTGGCCACGCCGCCCTTTTTTTTGGGCCAGGGTATCGGGCTGGTGGAAGGTCCACTGCCGGGCGGCTTGGTGATACGCCGGTAAATATCGTCCTCGGTCGCCGGCGGAATCTTGGTTCGATCCACTGTGACTAGCTCGACCGTGGACTCGGTGAGCGACACGGGCTGGTTGCCGTCGTTGGTGATGACCACAAAAATCGGCAGGAAACCGACGTCGCTGTAGCGGACGGAAAAGATGCCGGCTTTGTCGGCCATGTCATAGGGATCAAGCCCGAGCGTGACCGCCTCATTGGGATGCTCGTCATGTGCGGGGTAGGTTTTGGCGGCCTGCGGTGCCGGCATCACAAAATGTTTGCCCGCCAGGCACAGGGTGGTAAGCGCCAGCAAAACAGCCGCGATCAGCAAGCGCCCGCGTGAAGAATGGCAGAGTCGGCTCAACATGATTTTGATTATAGGATGCGGCCAATGCAGGAAGCGGTGCCAGCTTGGCCGGGGTGCAGTTAGAATGTCCCTTCCTGCATGTATCTGCTTTACAGCGCGCTGCTGGCGGCCGGTCTGCTGCTGACCCTCCCTTATTGGCTGTGGCAGATGTCCCGCCACGGCAAATACCACGCGGGATTGGGCGAGCGGCTGGGCCGGGTTCCTGAGCGTTTAGCGTCGCAGCCGAGTAAGCCGGTCATCTGGATTCACGCAGTTTCAGTCGGCGAAGTGCTAGCGGTGAGCGGACTGGTGCTGGAATTGCGCCGGCGGCACCCTCAGCATCGGATGGTAATTTCGACCACGACCGATACCGGGCAACGGCTGGCTGGTAAGCATTTTGGGGAAGACAACGTCTTTTACTTCCCCATGGATTTTGGTTTTGCGATTCAGCCTTACTTGAAGTTGCTGCGACCGCAATTGATCGTGATTGCCGAAACCGAATTCTGGCCGAATTTCCTGCGACTGGCGCACGCGAGTGGAGCGCGGATCGCCGTGGTGAATGCGCGCATTTCCGACCGGTCCTTTCCCCGCTACAGGCGGTGGCGATTGTTGCTGACTGGAGTGCTGCGGGTGATTGACCTGTTCCTGGCGCAGACTGAAGAAGACGCCCGCCGGCTGCGCGATATCGGCGCACCCGCCCAGCGGGTGCATGTCAGCGGCAATCTGAAGTTCGACGTACCTCCGCCACCGACGCCGCCGATCGTTGCCAGCCTGCGGGCCGCTTTAGGAGACGCCGGCCCGATCCTCGTCTGCGGCAGCACGGTAGAGGGCGAAGAACCTCTGCTGCTACGGGCCTTCGAGAACATTCTGGCCAGCCATCCGCGCGCGGTGATGATTCTGGCGCCGCGGCATCCCGAACGCTTTTCCGAGGTAACGCGACTGCTGGAATCGCTGGGAATCCGCTTCTGGAGACGCTCCCAGCGGAGCGGGGATGCGCTGGCGGGTGGGGTGTTGCTGGTGGATACCATCGGCGAACTGGCAGCGCTTTACTCCTTGGCTGACATTGCCTTCGTGGGCGGAAGCCTGGTGCCGCGCGGTGGGCACAATATCATTGAGCCAGCACAACATGGTGTGCCCGTTGTGGTCGGCAACCACACCGAGAACTTCCGTGACATCGTGGGCCTGTTTCAGAGCCGCGATGCGGTTCGCGTGGTTAGCCAGGCCGAGCTTTCCCTGGTTCTCATGGAACTGATTTCCAATCCGGCGGCCCGGGCCGACCTTGGCAGGCGCGCGGCTGAGACACTGCGTTCACAGACCGGCGCGACAAACCGAACTGCGGACGCGCTGGAGGGATTGCTCAAGCCAGCCCAGGTTTCAGAACCCAACCCCGCGGGCAAAGGCACCCGCGCCACACCATGAATCCTCTGGCTGCCATTTACGCCGCTGGCGTTGATCTGCGAAATGCGCTCTACGATCGGGGCACGCTGAAGCAGAAGAAACTGGAGGGGCCGGTCATCAGCATCGGCAACTTGTCAGTCGGCGGAGCCGGCAAGACCCCTTTTGTCTTGCTTCTAGGAGAGCTGCTGCAGGCTCGCGGCGTGAAGTTTGACGTGCTGTCGCGTGGATATGGCCGCCAGTCGCGGGGAGTCGCATGGGTTGATCCCGGGGGCTCGGCTCGTGATTTCGGCGACGAGCCGCTGCTGATTGCACGCCGGCTGGGAGTTTCCGTAGTGGTGGGCGAAGAGCGGTACCAGGCTGGGATCTTGGCTGAGAGCAGGTTTGGTCCTCAACTGCACTTGCTGGATGACGGCTTTCAGCATCGCGCCCTCGCGCGCGATTTTGACATCGTTCTGGTAACTCCCGAAGATGCGCGTGATCGCATGCTTCCCGCCGGACGTCTGCGCGAGCCACTTCGATCCCTGGCTCGTGCCGATGCCGTGGCGCTCACCAGCGGAGCTTCGCCAGATTCCTTCCCGCTGAAAGAAAAGCTGGTTTGGCGGGTTCGCCGTGGCATTGTTCCGAGAAACGTGCCCAGCCGTCCGGTGGTTTTTTGCGGAATTGCCCGGCCTAAGAACTTCGTTCTGCAATTGCGTACTGCGGGGATTGAACCGGCGGCCGAGGCGTTTTACGCTGACCACCATGCTTACGGCGAGCGGGATATTCGCGATCTGCTCGCCCTGCGCGCGAGGAGCGAGGCAGATGGCTTTGTCACCACCGAAAAAGATGCCATCAATCTGGGCGGATTATTGGGTGCGCTCGATCCGCTGGCCGTGATCCCGGTGAAGATGGAGCTGGTAGACGCAGCTAACGCCGTGGATACCATGCTGCGCGTGATCGCCGGGCGAAAGCGGCAGTCGTGAGAGAATTCACTTGGTAAAGTCGCTATCTCGGTTGGTTTGCAGTCAGAGATGACAAAGCATCCTCACGAATCCGATCGGTTGAAAAAGATCGTCGAGTCGTTCCCTAACGTCACCGTCACCGTGGTCGGCGACTTGGTGGCCGATGAGTTCATCTACGGAGAAATCTCGCGGGTGTCCCGCGAGGCGCCGGTGCTCATCCTGAAGCATCGGGAGCGAATGGTGGTGCCGGGCGGGGGCGCAAATGCCATCAGCAATCTCGCCGATCTCGGAGTGAACGTTCTGCCCGTCGGGGTAGTGGGAGAAGACGAGCCCGGACGTCTGCTGATCAAGGCGTTCCGGCACAAACACATTGCTCTCACCGGGGTGCTGAAGGACAAGGCTTACACGACCGTGACCAAGACGCGCATTCTCGCGGGCATGACCCACACCGCGCGCCAGCAGGTAGTGCGGGTAGATCGCGAACCCGAGGCTGAGCCGAGTCCTCATTTGAAGCGGGAGCTGATTCTCGCTGCGCGCCAGTATGCCCGCGTCTCCGATGCCTTGTTAATCTCGGATTACGGATACGGAGCCGCGAGTCCCGCGATCCTGAATGCGATCCGTGAGCGCGGCCGGCTGGACCGCGTTCCGGTGGTTCTCGACTCGCGGTACCGCATGTTGCAGTATTCGGGCGTCGCCGCGGCGACGCCCAATGAGCCCGAAGTCGAAGATGCGCTGGGCACTAGAATCGGCAACGACTGGCAGAGATTGTGCGTGGCCGGACAGGAGATCCTGTCGCGCATGAAATTGCAGTCGCTGGTCATCACCCGCGGGCGCGACGGGATGGTGGCGTTCTCCGGCAAGCACAAACCGATCGACATTCCCATCTTCGGCTCCGATCAAGTCGCCGATGTGACTGGCGCCGGAGACACCGTCATCGCCACGTTTACCGCTGCCTTTGCGGCCGGAGCCAGCACCGAAGAAGCCGCCCAATTGGCGAACTACGCCGGGGGACTGGTGGTAATGAAGCGAGGCACGGCGACGGTTTCGCAGCACGAGTTGCTGCAAGCGATCGAGCGGGCACGGCCTGCAACGCGGCCGCATTGAGCTTTCATGTGAACTCTCATGCCGAAAAGCAAAATCCTGACCCGGGAGGCGCTCCAGCGGCGCGCCGCGGAATGGCGCGGTGCGGGCGAGCCCATCACCCTGGCCAACGGCTGTTTTGATTTGCTGCATGTGGGGCACGTGCGCTATCTGCACGCCGCGAAGGCGCTGGGTGGACGTTTGATTGTGGCGGTGAATTCAGATGAATCGGTGCGAGCGCTGAAAGGGGACGGGCGTCCGCTGATGCCGGCGGAAGAGCGCGCAGAAATTCTTTCCGCTTTGGAAGATGTGGACGCGGTCGTTATCTTTCCGGAGCGCGACGTGCGGGCGCTGATCCGCGAAATCCATCCTGACATTCAGGCCAAAGGGACGGATTACACTGCCGACAGCGTACCTGAACGCGATGTGGTCGCCGAGTATGGCGGCCGCGTGGAAATCGTTGGCGACCCCAAGGACCATTCGGCGAGCGACATCATTCGCAGCCGTCTTCGGCCGAAACCTTAAAGCATGCAATCCCCGCTCGCCTCCGAGAATTCGGCCGCGCTGCCTGGACTCCGGCGGCTGCTAATCGTACGCCTGGGATCGATGGGCGACATTCTGCACACCCTACCGGCCGCCACCGGTCTGCGAAAAGCTTTGCCGGAAGCCACCATCGGCTGGGTCGTGGAAGAGCGCTGGGCGGAGCTGCTGTGCACTCTGTCCGAGCCGCGCTCCGGGCCACGCTCCCTGCGGCGGCCGTTGGTCGATCAGGTGCACACCGTCGATACCAGGAAGTGGCGCAATTCGCTGTTTTCTCCGCAGACCTGGGAGAGAATCGGCGCCAGCCTCAGCGAGGTTCGGGCTCGGAAATATGAAATCGCCGTGGATTTCCAGGGCGCAGTGCGCTCCGCCATGCTGGCGCGATTGTCCAAGGCCCCGGTCGTGTATGGCGCAGTGCAGCCGCGTGAGAATGTAGCCAGCATGTTTTACACACGGCAGGTAATGACCCGCGGTTCTCATGTCGTGGAGCAGAATCTTTCGCTTGCCGAGGCTGTGGCCGGACAGCTGCTGGACATGCCTGCCGCGGAACTTCCTGGTGATGAGCGTGCGGAAAAGCAATCCGACGATTGGCTACGACACCAGCGGATCACGGATTTTGCGCTGCTCAATCCCGGAGCTGGCTGGGGCGCCAAACAATGGCCTCCGGAGCGATACGGACTCGTGGCGAAACGATTGGCCGAGGACGGGTTGAAGTCTCTGATCAATTTCGGGCCGGGTGAGGAAGAGTTGGCGCAGGCGGTCGAGGCGGCCAGCGCGGGCGCGGCGGAAGCGGTTGGCTGCACCCTGACGGAACTAATTGCTCTCACTCGCCGCGCTCACTTATTCATCGGGGGCGACACTGGTCCCATGCATCTGGCGGCCACATTGGGGATTCCGGTTGTAGCCATCTTCGGCCCTACCGATCCAGCAAGAAACGGACCTTACGGAACTCGGAGCACAGTTCTGCGGAACTCGTTGAGTCCCACCACGCACGCACGCCGGGCGCAGCCGGATCCGGGTCTCCTGGAAATCAATCCTGACCAGGTGATTGCGGCGGCACGAGAGTTGCTAAGGAGATGCCGTGGTTAGTTGGTCAAGGATCGCGCGCCGCAGCCGGGTGCCACTGGGGTTCGTTTTGGCAGCGGTTTATTTGTGGCTGGCCAATCCACTGGCGGTGTCCCTTCTGTTCAGCACTTTATTCATCGTTCCCGGATTGCTGATTCGCGCGCTGGCTTCGGGTCACGTGGAGAAGAACCAGCGGCTGGCAACGACCGGGCCTTATGCGTATACTCGCAACCCGCTCTATCTGGGCTCGTTCATCATGGCCTCAGGCTTTGCACTGGCAGCCAGGAGTTTGTGGATCGTGCCCATCCTGATCGCGATGTTTGCAGCCATCTATATGCCGGTGATTCGCGCTGAAGAGGCGTATCTAGCGCAGCACTTTCCAGAATTTGCGGAATACGCGCGCCGGGTTCCGCGCCTGGCGCCGAACCCGAATCCCCCCGGCAAGCAGCGCTGGGAATTTTCCTGGGATTTGTACAAGAAGCATCGGGAGTACAATGCCACGCTGGGCTCGGTGGCAATCATGGCAGCCCTGATCCTCAAGTTGCTGTGGCTGCCCCGGTAGCAGATGGGAAGACATCCTGCAAGCACGAGTAAGCGTCTTAATCAGGAATCGGGGTCGAAGCGAAAATGGGGCGTTTGGTTACATTCAAGGCGGCTCGGGTCTTGCTCGTGGCTGTTGTGTCCCTGCCGCTGTTTTTGGGGCCCGCTGCCCGGTCCCAATCGACCCAGGGCAGTCTTCCTACCATTAGCGCCGCGCCCGCAGCGCAAGTCCTCCCACCGGCTCCAAACTATCGCTTCCCGGATGGCCAAACCTACGTGTATGCAGTGGAATGGCACATGTTCACTGCGGGAACCGCGAAAGTCACGCTGCAAGCCGACGGCGCCGAGCAGCACGTGATTGCGACCGCAGTTTCCATTGGATTTGTGAACGCACTTTACAAAGTCAACGACCACTTCGAAGCGTTTTTCGATCCCCATAAATTCTGCTCCTTTCGAGTCTCGAAGCACGTGGAAGAAGGTGCGCGGTCGCGGCAGGTGGAACTGCGTTTCGATTACTCCCGCGGCAAAGGCGTAGAGGATGAGAAGAACCTGAAAACCGGCGAGACCAAGCACGTGGAAAACGATGTTCCCGGATGTGTCACGGATGTGGTCAGCGGCTTTTACTACTTGTCGTCGTTGCCACTACAGGAAGGTAACAGCTACGCCTTCCCCATCAATGACGGCGGCAAGACCACCGAAGTCACCATTCGGGTGGAAGCCCGGGAGCAGGTGAAAGTCCCGGCGGGAACGTTTCAAACCATACGCGTGAAAGCCGAACCGACGACCGGGGCGTTGAAAGGCAAGGGCACGGTCTGGACCTGGTACACCGCGGACGGCAATCACATGCCGGTGCAGATGCGGTCCAAGCTGGGGTGGGGAACGCTGCTTTTCCGCCTGCTGCGAGTGGAGAAGCAGTAATCACCAACGACCGACTGCGACTCTGCAACTAGTTATTCTTCGCTACCAAGGCTTTCGCCTTGCTCAGTTCCGGCCGGTCAGAAGCGGCTCCATTGCAGACCTTCAGCAACTGAGCATAGTAGGTGTTGGCCTCCACGTTCTTGCCTGCCAGTTCGGCCGCATGCGCGGCTCCATACAGGCCGTCAAAGCGATTGGGATTGAATTTCAAGTCGTTTTCATACTCCGCCAACGCCGGCGCGGGCTGCTTCATATCCAGCAACATGTCGGCCAGCATTTCGCGGGCGGGGATGGCCAGCGGCTCGTCGCCTTCGGCTTCTTGCTTTTCGGCAATCGTACGCAGAGTCTTCAGCGCCTGGTCATGATTGCCCTCGGCATAAGCCAGCCAAGCCTCGGCTTCTTTTCTGTCAGAGTCCACATAATCGGCGAATTGCGGTTTTTTCTGTCTCAACAGAGTTTTGTGGATGGTCACGATTTCTGCAATGTCGTTTCGTGCCTCTGCCGGATTTCCGCTGCGGGCGGCTCCAATAGCGCGGGCCCAGTAGGTGACGGCGTTGTCGCCCAGGTTCGCTCC
>JBKQLO010000152.1:0-14616 GCA_052147055.1 Terriglobales bacterium | reverse complement strand
ACCCGATCCCTTTCTGGAGCGGGCGTTTTCCGAATACATTCTGCCGCTGTTTCCGCATGGAGGAAGCGCGCTCGACCTGGCGGGAGGAGCGGGACGACACGCCATCTGGCTGGCGAAACAGGGTTGGGATGTCACGCTCATTGATGTCTCCGAGACCGGAGTCGAACAGGCACGGCAGAATGCCGGACCGCTCGCGTCCCACATTCACTTTGTAGTAGATGATCTCACCCACTTCAAGGCTGCGCAAACCCAGTTCGAAGCGGGATTCGAAGTGGTGATGGCGTTCTTCTATCTGAAGCGAGAGATGTTTTCGGAGATAGTGAAAGCGGTGCGGCCGGGCGGACTGCTCGTCTACAAGACGCTCACGTTGGCGCAGTTGAAACTGCCGGACGGCCCGAAGGATCCGGCGCACTTGCTGGAGCCGGGCGAACTCTTGCAACTGGCGGACGGGTTGCGCGTATTGCATTACCGCGAAGAGGTGGCGGGGAAGGCGACGGCGGAATTGGTAGCGAGAAAGGGAATCTGAGCGAAGCCATCAGGACCACCAGCAAATGGAGTTCAAGATGAAGAGTTGAAGGGAGGAAACGTCATTTCCAACAGAACCGGGCAAGAAGGAGTAGCATCGAAGTGTCTCCTCTAGCATTCCTCCGCCGCGCCCTAGGGTGACGGTTCCTTGCGAAATCAGACGCGCTTCGTTGCGCAAGGAGCCATTATGGCCAGCAAAGCGCGGTCGTCTGCACGGTCATCTCAAAATCCACCTTACACTGACGGTGACGGAAACCAAATTCACAATGAGATCCTGCTCGGCATGCCACGCCAAGAACGCGAAATGCTGTTCTCAAAATTGGAATTTGTACGGTTGAAGACTCACCACGTATTGCATGAACCCGGCGACACTTTGAAATCCGCATATTTCTGCGACACCGGCCTGGTTTCGATTCTGAGCGTTTTCCCAGATGGAAAGAGTGTGGAAGTAGGACTGGTGGGCAAGGAAGGCTTCGTCGGTTTGCCGTTGGTTGCTGGCTTTCGCACCGCTTCTACTCGGGCGATCGCACAAATTGAAGCTACGGCCTTCCGCGTGGATGGCGAAACTCTGATGGTAATCCTCCATCAGTGCCCCAAACTGGAGCGGCAGTTGCAGCAGTTTTCGCAAGTCTCGGCAATGCAGGTGACACAGGTTGCAGCTTGCAACCGGCTCCATGAAGTGAACGAGAGATTGGCGAGATGGTTGTTGATGAGCGCCGACCGCATTGGATCAAATTCGGTGCCCCTGACGCAAGAATTTCTGGCCCAGATGCTGGGAACTCGTCGCTCCAGTGTGACCGTGGCGGCTGGAATGTTGGAAAAAGCGGGCTTGATCACGCATAGCCGTGGTGATGTGGAGATCATCAACCGGCCAAGGCTGGAAGAAGCGTCCTGCGAGTGCTACGGAATCATGCAGCGGCAGTTAGAGAAGTGGCGGGACGATTCGGACTAGTTCCAGGAGGCTGGTGCCCGGAACAGGACTTGAACCTGCACTCCTTGCGGAACACGGTCCTAAGCCGTGCGCGTCTGCCAATTCCGCCATCCGGGCATCGTGCTTCATTGTAACTCCGCGGGCTGAGGTTTCGTGATCGCCGCCTCCGCACTGGGTTCTATCCTTCGTTAGTCCGCGGTTTTCCAGTCTCTGCGCGGCACGGCGGCCGTGCCCTCCCCAAAATACATCAGAACGCAGCGGCGGCGGACAAACTCCGCCTTCGGCGCTACACTAACTTTTTGCTTGGTGCAAGAAAAGGTGGGGATTCGCCGCTGAAAAAGGAGATTCCTTTTGACTGTTGACACGAATGAGCATCCCTTCATCGATCGTGACCATCAACTCCCGGCTCACGGTTCGGAATCTCACCGACGCAGAGTGATGTGGATCATCATATGGATTCTGTTGTTGCTCGTTGTAGTGATTGCAGCCGTGCTGGTATGGCACCACTACGAGGCCGCGAAAAAACCCAAGCCCGCGCCGCCGAAGATCACGATCACTACCGCGACGGCTAAAACAGGTAGCATCGGCGTTTACCTGGACGCCATCGGTACGGTCACTCCGGTCTATACCGATTCGATTACCAGCCAGGTGAATGGCTTGGTCGTCGCCGTGCACTATACGGAGGGGCAGCTGGTAAGCAAGGGCGATCCGCTGATTGACATCGACGCGCGTCCCTACCGCGCGAATCTTTTGCAGGCGCAAGGCGCGCTCGAGCGAGACGAGAACGTGCTGGCCCAAGCCCGCATGGACCTGGAGCGCTACCGTGACGCGTGGGCGCGCAATGCGATTGCAAAGCAAATTCTGGATGACCAGGAAAAGCTTGTCCTGCAGGATGAGGGCACGGTAAAAAACGACCAGGGAACGGTGCAATATGACCAGGTGCAGGTCGAGTTCTGCCATATCACCGCGCCCATTACAGGCCGCGTGGGCTTGCGGCTGGTGGATCCAGGCAACGTGGTGCAGTCGGCGGGAACCGTAACCTTGGCCGTCATCACGCAGGTGTCGCCCATCACCGTCATTTTCACATTACCGGAAGACAGTCTAGGCCCAGTGCAGGCTCAACTGAAAAAGAAGGCTAAGCTCACCGTCGATGCCTTCGATCGCGCTGCGCAAACGAAAATCGCAAGCGGGGTGCTGCTGACGCTCGACAACCAGATTGACACTACGACGGGGACGGTCAAGGGACGAGCCATCTTCGACAATAAGAATGATGCGCTTTTCCCCAACCAGTTTGTTAACACGCGGCTGCTGGTGAATACGTTGCAAGGGGTCACGGTGATTCCAGCGTCCGCTATTCAACAAAATGGCCAGGCATCATTTGTGTATGTGATTCAAAACGATATCGCGCAGATGCGCAGCATAAAGCCGGGAGTTACAGACGGCGGTATGACGCAGGTTGACGGCATCAATCCTGGAGACGTTGTCGCCAACAGCAGCTTCGACAAGTTGCAGAACAACACCGCGGTCGTCATTTCGAACAAAGTTTCGAATAAGCCCGCCGCAGCCGCCACGACTGGGAGCAGCGCCCCGTGAGTCCATCTCGCCCGTTTATCTTGCGGCCGGTTGCGACCTCTTTGCTGATGGCCGCAATCCTCCTGGTTGGTCTTGTTGGCTATACCCAACTGCCGGTCTCCGCATTGCCGGAAGTGGATTATCCGACTATTCAGGTGCTCACGTTTTATCCGGGAGCAAGCCCGACGGTGATGGCGACCACAGTGACGGCGCCACTGGAGCGCCAATTCGGCGAACTGCAGGGTTTGAGCCAGATGACCTCCAGCAGTTCCGGCGGATGTTCCGTCATTGTGCTGCAGTTCAACCTCACTCTGAATATTGATGTAGCAGAGGAAGAGGTGCAGTCTGCCATCAACGCGTCGCAGAGTCTTTTGCCGTCCATTCTGCCCGCGCCGCCGACCTACAGCAAAACGAATCCAGCCGATGCCCCCGTGCTCACCCTGGCCATTACGTCAAGCTCCATGCCGCTTTCTCAGGTAGAGGACCTGGTTGATACGCGCCTTGCGCCTAAGATCTCGCAGCTCAGCGGGGTCGGACTTGTGACCATCAGCGGCGGCCAAAAGCCCGCTGTTCGCATTCAAGCCAACCCTACGGCTCTGTCATCCTATGGCATCGACCTCGAGGACCTGCGCGCTGCACTGGCCCAAGCCAGCGTGAACGCGGCCAAAGGGAACTTCGACGGGCCGCGCCAGAATTACCAGATCGACGCCAACGATCAACTGGTCACCAGCGACGACTATCGGAAAGTTGTAGTCGCGTACCGCAACGGAGCGCCGGTGATGCTGCCCGATGTAGCCGGCATCGTGAATGGCGTAGAGAACAATAATCTGTCGGCGTGGATGAACCAGACCCCTGCGGTCATCGTGAACGTGCAACGCCAGCCTGGGGCGAACACCATCAGCGTGGTCAAGAGCATCAAGCAACTCATGCCGCAACTTGAGGCCAACCTGCCCACGGGAATTCAGGTAACCACGCTTACCGATCTCACCACCGCCATCGAGGCATCGGTTTCCGACGTTGAGTTCGAGTTGCTGTTGACGGTCGGACTGGTTGTGCTCGTCATCTTCCTCTTTCTGCGCAGTCTCTACGCCACCATTATCCCGAGCGTGGCTGTGCCGCTGTCACTGATCGGCACTTTCGCGGCCATGTACATCCTGGGTTACAGCCTCGATAACTTATCGCTGATGGCACTGACCATCTCCACCGGCTTCGTGGTGGACGATGCCATCGTGATGATCGAAAACATCGCGCGCTACATCGAGGCGGGCGATCCACCCATGGAAGCAGCGCTCAAGGGTGCGGAGCAAATTGGCTTCACCATTCTCTCGCTGACCGTGTCCCTCATTGCGGTGCTGATTCCACTCTTATTCATGGGTGACGTGGTGGGGCGGCTGTTCCGCGAGTTCGCCGTGACCCTGGCCGTCACCATCATCGTTTCGGCGGTGGTTTCCCTTACGCTCACCCCCATGATGAGTGCGAGAATCTTGCGGCACAGGCCACAGGAGCAGCAGGGGCGCATCTATCAAGCGACAGAGCGTGCTTTCGAGGGAATGATCGCGTTCTATGGCCGGACGCTGAAGTTTGTTCTTGGCTACCAAACGACGACGCTGTTGGTCGCGGTGGCCACACTGCTGCTCACGGTTTTCCTTTACATCATCATCCCCAAGGGATTTTTCCCGGTGCAGGACACGGGGGTCATCCAGGGCATATCGCAGGCGCCGCAGACGATTGGCTCAAAGGCCATGGCAAAGAAGCAACTGGAACTAGCAAAGGCGGTTCTGGATGACCCGGCGGTGGAAAGCCTGTCGTCGTTTATCGGCGCCGATGGTACGAATACGACGACCAATAGCGGCAGGATGTCGATCAATCTGAAGCCGCTCGACCAGCGCAAGATCAGTGCGTCAGACCTGATCCGCAGGCTCAACTCCAGAGTGAACCGGGTTCAGGGAATCCAGCTGTTTATGGAACCGGTGCAGAACATTACCGTGGATGACCGGGTCAGCCGCACGCAATACCAGTACACGCTCGAAGACCCCGATGCGAACGAACTCAGTGACTGGACCAATCGTTTCGTCGACCGCCTCAAGCAGCTGCCGGAACTGGAGGATGTCGCCACCGACCAGCAAACGGGAGGGCTGGCTGTATCTCTGGTGATCGACCGGGTCACCGCCTCGCGACTGGGTATCGCGCCCACGACCATCGATAACACGCTCTATGACGCCTTCGGTCAGCGGCAGATCAGCACCATGTATACGCAGGTGAATCAGTACCATGTTGTTCTCGAGAGCCAGCCGCAGTTTCAGCTGGACCCCGACAAGCTGAACCATATCTACATCCAGTCGAATGCGTCTGCCGGAGCAAGCGGTGCCGGAGCCGCTTCCTCATTCGCTTCGTCCGGGTCATCCTCCGCGGGGTCGAATGCGCAGACGGCTTCAGCACGGTACACTCCAGCGGCCAATACCCTTGCTCCTCCTCTGAACGCGCTTTCTCCGAGCGCCTCCTCGGCGTCGAACACCGGAGCAAACTCCGCCGGCGCCACCAGTTCGGCCACCAGCAATGCCGTGCCGCTGAGCGCTTTCGCGCACTTCGAGAAGACGACCGAGGCGCTCTCCATTAACCACCAGGGCCAATTCCCGGCCATCACCGTATCGTTCAATCTCGCGCCGAATGCCGCTCTCGGCGAGGCCATTACAGCAGTCGACAAAGTGCAGAAGGACATGCACATGCCTCCCAGCCTGCAGGCCGGCTTTCAAGGTACGGCGGCATCATTCACGAATTCACTATCCAATGAGCCGTTGCTCATTCTGGCCGCGCTGGTCACGGTGTACATCGTGCTGGGAGTTTTGTACGAGAGCTTCATCCACCCGATTACGATTCTGTCCACGCTGCCGTCAGCGGGCGTGGGCGCTTTCCTCGCGCTGATTCTCTTTCGCCAGGATTTGAGCGTGGTCGCGATCATCGGCATCGTGCTGCTGATTGGCATCGTGAAAAAGAACGGCATTATGATGGTCGACTTCGCGCTCGAAGGCGAGCGCAAGCACGGAAAGAACGCGACGGATGCAATTTACGAGGCCTGTCTGCTCCGCTTCCGCCCCATTATGATGACCACGATGGCCGCGCTGCTGGCGGGCCTGCCGCTGGCGCTCGGCACTGGTTTCGGTTCCGAGTTGCGCCGGCCGCTGGGCATCGCCATGGTCGGCGGACTACTGCTAAGCCAGGCGCTCACGCTTTACACCACGCCCGTCATCTACATCTTTTTTGACAATCTGGCGCAGCGCTTTGCGAAAAAATCGAGCCAGCCATCGAAACCGCCGGAGACCGGAGGCGGAGAACTGGCAGGGCCGGCATGAACATCTCTGCACCCTTCATTCAGCGTCCAGTAGCGACGACGCTGCTCACGGTGGCGGTTGCCCTTGCCGGGGCGATTGCGTTTGAGGTGCTGCCCGTGTCGCCGCTGCCGCAAGTCGACTTCCCGACTATTTCAGTCAGTGGCAGCTTGCCGGGAGCCAGCGCCAGCATTATGGCGTCGTCCGTCGCCACTCCTTTGGAGCGGCAGTTCGGCCATATTGCAGGGGTGACGGAGATGACCTCCGCCAGTTCGCTCGGCAGCACATCGATCACCATTCAGTTTGACCTCAGCCGCGACATTGACGGCGCGGCGCGCGACGTGGAGGCCGCCATCAATGCCGCGCGAACCTATCTGCCTTCCAACCTGCCGGGCAATCCGACTTATCGCAAGGTCAATCCCGCCGATTCGCCGATCCTGATCCTCGGCCTTACATCTGACAAATACGGTCCCGATAAGTTGTATGACGAAGCTTCCACCGTCATACAGCAGAAGTTGTCGCAGATACAGGGCGTAGGGCAGGTGAGTGTTGGAGGTGGCGCGTTGCCGTCGGTGCGGGTGGACGCAAATCCCACACAATTGGCCGGCTACGGACTTACCCTCGCGAATTTGCAGTCCGTGCTGAGCCTGCAGAACGCCGACTTGGCCAAAGGCCAAATCACCGATGGCGTGGTGACCGCGGACATCCTGGCTAACGACCAGATCTCGCACGCGGAAGACTACAAGCCGCTAATCGTCGGTTATAAGAACGGCGCAGCAGTCCGCCTGTCCGATGTCGCGGAGGTGACGGACTCTGTGGCTAACGTCCGCGCTGCGGGCTATCTGAACGGCAAGCGCGCGGTTACGATCATCATCTTCCGCCAGCCCGGCGCCAACATCATTAACACAGTCGATCGCATCCGCGCGCAACTACCGTCTATCCAGGCAACCATCCCGCTCGGTATCGATACCACCATCGTGCTGGACCGCACCACCACCATCCGCGCCTCGGTCAGTGACGTGGAGAGGACGCTGCTCATTTCCATCGGCCTGGTCATTCTCGTGGTGTTTGTCTTCCTGCGCAACGGCCGCGCCACGCTCATTCCCGCGGTCGCGGTGCCGGTCTCGCTGGTTGGTACCTTCGCTGTGATGTATCTGTTCGGATATAGCCTGGATAACCTCTCGCTGATGGCCATGACGATTGCCACTGGATTTGTGGTCGATGATGCCATCGTGGTGATGGAAAATATCGCGCGCCATCTGGAAAACGGCATGGAGCCCTTTGCCGCGGCGTTGAAGGGCGCGCAAGAAATCGGCTTCACCGTTTTCACCATCAGCATTTCGCTGATTGCCGTGTTTATCCCCCTGCTCATGATGGGCGGAATCGTTGGCCGCCTCTTCCGCGAGTTTGCCGTCACTCTTTCGACCGCTGTTTTCGTGTCCATGGTCATCTCTCTGACCACAACGCCGATGATGTGCGCCTACCTGTTGAAAAACGAGCGCGCGGAAAAGCATGGCCGCATCTACATGGCGACCGAAAAGTTTTTTGACGGCGTGCTGTCCGTGTATCGCGTCAGCCTGCATTGGGTGCTCGACCATCCCACCCTGACGCTGATCGTGCTTTTCATCACCATAGCGCTCAATGTGGTGCTGATCGTCGAGATACCCAAGGGCTTTTTCCCGCAGCAGGACACGGGCGCGATTTCCGGCGGAGTACAAGGGCCACAGGATTCGTCCTTCGCTGCCATGAATGATTCCATTCAACAGATCATCGGAGTGATCAAGAATGACCCTGCGGTCGCGAACGTGATTGGGTTCACTGGCGGCAATAGCGCGACCAATAGCGGCTCCATTTACATTGCTCTCAAGCCGCTTGCGGAACGCAAGGTCAGTGCCGCTCAGATCATCAACCGCCTGCGCCCCCAATTGAACCGGCTGCCGGTGGCTTCCGCGTTCCTCCAGGCCGCGCAAGATTTGCGTATCGGCGGACGCTCCAGTAATGCGATGTATCAGTACACTCTCCAATCTGACAACGTACAGGACCTTTCGAAGTGGGGACCGGTCCTGCTGAATGAGATGAAGCACCTGCCCGGCCTGCAGGACGTGAACTCAGACCAGCAGAATGGCGGCCTTGAAGAGCTGATGAACTATGATCGCGTCACCGCGGCCAAGCTCGGCCTTACCGCGCAGTCGCTGGACTCGGAGTTATACAGCGCATTCGGCCAATCCCAGGTCTCCATCATTTACACCGAGTTAAATCAGTATTACGTGGTGCTGGAAGTCGCTCCAGGGTATTGGCAAAGCCCGGAGGGACTGAAAGACATCTATCTTCAGTCTTCGGGCGGCAATATTCCGCTGCTCGCGGTGGCCAAGGGCCAAGCCAACACCACCCCACTGGCCATCAACCATACCGGTTTATTCCCCTCGGTCACCGTGTCCTTTAACCTGGCGTCGAATAAGTCTTTGAGCGATGCCACGTTGGCCATCACCCAGATGCAAAAGCGGCTCGGCACACCGTCCACGATTCAAGGCTTTTTTGCCGGTATGCTCTTGGCCTATCAGCAGTCTCTCGGCACCGAACCCCTGCTGATTCTGACGGCGTTTTTGGCGGTGTACATCGTCCTCGGCATTTTGTATGAAAGCCTGGTCCATCCCCTGACGATCATCTCCACGCTGCCATCGGCCAGCGTAGGCGCGATGCTCGCATTGCTGCTCTTTGGACAGGATCTGAACGTCATCTCCATCATTGGCATTGTGCTGCTGATCGGAATCGTAAAAAAGAACGCCATCATGATGATCGATTTCGCTCTCCAGGCAGAGCGCCAGGAGGGGAAGAACACGACCGACGCAATTTTTGAAGCGTGTATGTTGCGCTTCCGCCCCATCCTGATGACGACCATGGCTGCATTATTGGGCGCGCTGCCGTTGGCGCTGGGGACGGGCACTGGATATGAGCTCCGCCGGCCCCTGGGCATCACGATTGTGGGTGGGCTGATCTTGAGCCAGTTGCTCACGCTCTATACCACCCCGGTCGTCTATTTGGCGTTCGACCGCCTGCGGCTAAGGATGCAGGGAAGAGAACATGACATCATTCTCCAAGGGGCTGGGCCGGCTCCCAGCGCTGCAGATTAATTCGGCAGGCAAGAAATCTCGCGCGCAGGAATCCTAAATCGCGTCTATGTCATCTATCATTCTAGTAGGGGCTCGGGCGATGAAAGTGCACAGGAGGTTCAAGAATATGAACATTTTCGGACGTGCCGCAGGGTTCTCAAGGTTTCGATCAGGCCGACAGATTTTGGCTTCCCTGTTGTCGTTGGCGCTATTATTCGCGACTATGCCTCAGAGCCTGTCGGCTCAAGACGCGCCAGCACCGGACACGCAGGCGCAGGCGCCGGCGCCGCCCTACGCGCAACAGACTCCCGAGGAGTTGCAGCGGTTGGTCGCGCCGATTGCGCTGTATCCGGACTCGCTGGTGGCGCAGATCCTGGCGGCGTCCACATTTCCCGAGGAAGTGGTCGAAGCCGACCGATGGGTGCAGGAGCATCCCGATTTGAAGGGCGAGGCTTTGGGTAAAGCGGTGGACGAGCAACCCTGGGACCCGAGCGTCAAGGCGCTCACGGCATTTCCATCCGTGCTGGGAAATATGGATAAGAACCTCTCCTGGACGTCAACTCTTGGCGACGCTTATTACAATCAGCAACCCGATGTCATGGACGCGGTACAGGTGATGCGCCATAAAGCGCAGCAAGCCGGCGCTCTCAAGAACCCGCAGCACGAAGTCATTAAGGAGGAAGGCCCGGATATTGATATTGAGCCTGCCGACCCGGATGTGGTTTATGTCCCGGCGTACGATCCGTGGCTGATTTACGGATATCCCATAGACGCATGGCCCGGTTGGTATCCGTATCCCGGAATCTGGTTTGGCGGCCCGTATCTTTCGTTCGGGCTCGGCTTCGGAATCGGTTGGTTCGGAGGTTTTGGCTGGGGCTGGGGTCATTGGGGATTCAATTGGGGCGGCCGATACGCCATGTTTGGCGGCGGCAGGTACTTCTCCGGGAGCAGAACGTTTTATAACCGAAACGCCTTTTACCGCGGCGGAGGCGTACGCGGCGGAGGCGTACGCGGCGGAGCGTATGGTGCGCGCGGTGGAGCTGTTGGTGCGCGCGGCGGGGTCGCAGCTGCCCGGCCTTTCAACGGAAACCGGCAAGCGGCTCGAGGCTACGCTCAACCCCACGGCCAGAGCGGGACACGCTCAGGCGCCTTCAGTGGCTATGGGCAGGGCGGACAGGCGAGGAGCTTCTCGTCACGCGGTAGCGCCAGCTTCGGTGGCGGGGGAGCGCGTGGGGGCGGCGGGTTTCACGGCGGCGGAGGCGGGCATGGCGGCGGAGGCGGGCATCGGTAATCGAAGTTTCGTTATGTTCCAGGTAGTTTGAAAATTTGGAGAGAAGCCATATGCGGCGAATGAAGGTGAACTTCGACAAATTTCATTGGGCCAATCTTCCGAAAGTAGCCGTGGTCGCTATTCTTTTGGCGGTGTGTTTTCCCGCCCGTTCCACGGCGCAGCAACCGGGCCAGAAGACGTTTTCATCGGCGGAAGAGGCGAGCCACGCACTGGTCACGGCAATGCAGAGTAACGACGAAAAGGTCTTGCTCGAAATCCTCGGACCAGACGGAAAGCAAATCGTCTCGTCGGGAGACGAAACTGAGGACACCAACAACCGCGCTAATTTCGTAAAGAGATATGAGCAAATGCACCGTCTGGTGAAAG
The DNA here is from genome assembly GCA_052147055.1 of Terriglobales bacterium. Classification (GTDB taxonomy): domain Bacteria; phylum Acidobacteriota; class Terriglobia; order Terriglobales; family Acidobacteriaceae; genus JABCZH01. Next base: position 3,495 of record JBKQLO010000152.1, on the reverse strand, counting down.
AACCGGATGGAACCGTTACCTTGTATATCGGCCCGCATAATTGGCCCACACCCATACCGCTCGTGAACAAGGGCCATTCGTGGTATTTCGACACCGAGGCGGGCAAAAAAGAAATTTTGTACCGGCGAATTGGCCGGAATGAACTATCGGCGATCCGCGTTTGCCAGGAACTGGTGGCGGCGCAAAAGGAATACTCCGCGCAGCACAAGGAGTACGCCCAGAAAATCTTCAGTGATGAAGGGCAGCATGATGGCCTCTATTGGAAAGCGGCGGCGGGCGAACCGCAGAGCCCCATCGGACCGCTGGTGGCAGCGGCCGTTGCCAAGGGTTTTAGCAAAAGCTTAGAGGGCCCTCCGACTCCTTATCGCGGCTACTATTTTCACATCCTCGTGCGTCAGGGAAAGAATGGCCCAGGCGGCGCGAAGAGCTACATCGTGAATGGCAAGATGACCGAGGGCTTCGCTTTCGTAGCTTATCCCGCGGAATACCGGTCGTCCGGTGTGATGACATTTATTGTTGACCAGGATGGGGTCGTCTATGAGAAGGATCTCGGCAAGAAGACCGAAGTTGTTGCCAAGGCCTTGACGGAATACAACCCCAATCCCACTTGGAAGAAGGCTGAAGAGCAGCAGCAAGAGACTGCCAGCGAGCAGAAACCCAAGTAAAGGGCATTCTGTAGCTGAGACTTAGCGCGGGCTAATCTCCCCGCGTAAAAGAGCGCCGCCTCCGCCTGACGCCGCTATCGTTTACCGGGCTTTGTTTCCAGGGCCTCGGCTGCGGAAAGCTTCCGATCTCGGTGTGGCTCGGTGCGCAAGGCACCCGAGTTCAGTTCGCAAGCTTCCTCGATCGCTGCACCACAAGTTGGACAAGGCACGGATTGTATCTGCTTGAGTGTAAGATCCCTGGTCTTCACAACCTTATGATGCAGCGCTGCACAGCTGGGCAATGTTCAATATTGCTCACTTTCGATAATTAGCAAGCGGCAGGTTCGTCGAATCCGCCAGGGTTCCTTACAATTTCCCGCAGGAGTGCGCAAACTTCTTTGTGAATGCGAATCTGCCATGGCCGGCTGTGGTTTTCGGATATGTACGCTGTTCCGGAAAATGGTAAAATGCAAGAAAGCTCCCTAGGCAGGAGGAGTTGCCTATGTCTCCGGCGCGCCGAGCCAACGCTTCTGCAAGCACAAGGAAAATCACCCGCCAAACACCGATCGTCCCGATACTCCAAACAGAGCCTAATACCAGGCGGCCAAGTCTAGTGGCCAGGAAGAAGCGCCGTTTCGATCCCCACGCATTCCTTGCAACCATCGGCGAGGGGAGGAGCTTGGTGCATTTCCCGAAGAAACAAACCATCTTCGCGCAAGGCGATGCCGCCGATGCCGTCTTTTATATCCAGACGGGCAGGGTGAAACTCAGTGTGGTCTCGAAGACGGGCAAGGAAGCAACGGTCGGCATATTGGGCGAAGGAGACTTTTTCGGCGAAGGTTCGCTTGCGGGCCAGCCGCTCCGCATGGGTTCTGCAACCGCGATAACGGATTGCACTGTTCTGCGAATCGACAAGAAAGCCATGATGGAAGCGCTTCATCGTGAACACGGACTCTCCGACCTGTTCGTGGCCTATTTGTTGGCGCGGAACATCCGTTACGAAGAGGATCTGGTTGATCAGCTTTTCAATTCCAGCGAAAAAAGGCTGGCCCGGATCCTGCTGCTGCTCGCTCGTTTTGGCAAGGAAGGCATACCCGAGACGGTAGTTCCCAAAATCAGTCAGGAGACCTTGGCCGAGATGATAGGGACGACTCGCGCGCGAGTCAGTTTTTTCATGAACCGGTTCAGGGAATTGGGTTTCATTGATTACAACGGCGGGCTCCAAGTTCACAGCTCGCTGCTCAACGTTGTTCTCCACGACTAGCCTCCACGGCCGCGCGCCAGAGAGAAATCATGAGCGTCGCCCGAGATTTGGGGAGTCCTCTGTTACAATTTGATTCGTAGAGCAAAGGCAAATGTTCTGGTTCGGTTTCGCTTGTTGTCAGTTTCAGCCAGAATTTCGAATCTATTGAGGTTCAATGGTTGGAACAGGCGAAACATTTGACAGCAGGGAAGTGCAGTAAACATGCGGCTTTCCCGCTAACCCGATGAAAACAGGCGTGGGGACGTAGTTCAGTTGGTTAGAACGCTGCCCTGTCACGGCAGAGGTCGCGAGTTCGAGTCTCGTCGTCCCCGCCAATTCTTTCAAGCACTTGCAACCCTAGCGTCCAGCAAATCAGGGGATGTTAGGGGACGATAAGCGCCCAACGAGAATGGTCCCATCCGAAAACGGTTCCAGACAGCGCTCATTGGATTAGGTTTGTCTTCGGCAAAAGACCCGTCGGCAAAATCGCGTCGACCAATTTGTCTTGTGCCAAGCGTTTGGTCTTCGATGTCGCCTGCAGGTACTTGTTCGTGACATGAAGGTTGCTGTGCCGCAAGTAGTCGCGGATTGTGAGCTGATGCTCGCCCATCTCCGCCAACATGGTTCCCACCGTGTGCCGAAAAGTGTGCCACCCCACGCCTGCGATCCCAATCTTCTTGAACGCAGGTTGAACCTTCTTCTTGAGCACTGACGCCAGATCGAGTGGTTTGTTGCCTTTCAGTCTTTCCGAAGGAAAGATGAAATGCTCCGGTTGGTTGTAAAGACTCTGAGACTTCCAGTCGAGCAAGGCATGTTTCAGGCTTGGATGCATCGGCAACAGCTTGGCCGATGCTTCCGTTTTGGTGCACTTCAGGTGCCCACCTCGACGCCAATAGTACGAGTGTTGCAGGCTGAAGCTCATGTTTTCGAAATCGCAGTCGAGCCAGCGCAGAGCCCCGAGTTCCCCTTGACGTATTCCTAACGCACCCTCTAGAAACACGAGAAGCTGATCCCGAAATTCCAACCCTGCTAGGCCCATCTTGACCTGTTCTGCGGACAAGACCAAAGGGGAACTCTGACGTTTGGCACTGATCCGCACGCCGGTGCTGGGACCTCGCTTGCCCCCGCTTCCGACAGGTATGCCCGACGAGATGGGATTGTGGCCACAGAACTCCCACCGAACGGCGTGCGAGAACAAAGCCGACATCACGCACTTTATCTTCGCTTGAGTGCCGTTCGCTACTCCTGTCGCTCGTAGCCAGCGCTCCACCTCGACGGTCTTGACTTGTTCCAGTGGCAGATTGCCCCAGCGTGGGACAATCCAGTTTTTGGCGTAGATGATGTACGCATCTTGTGTGGACAGAGCTTTGAGAGGCAGTTCCTCTTGAGAGTAGTGCTCCCAGAGCGTGTTGATGGTAGTTCGCCGCAGGTTCCGATGTTCGCAGCGATTGTTGATGGTTAACCGAAGAGCGTCTGCTGCCGCGTGCACCGCAGATTCGGTGGGGTATTTCTTGACATCCCCAACCTGGATTTTGCGATGCAACAGCTTTCCGTTGATGTCTTCTTCCCACCATCGGTAGACCCAGACTGCCGGACCCTTCTTCCGCT
>JBKQLO010000151.1:0-10307 GCA_052147055.1 Terriglobales bacterium | reverse complement strand
GCTGCACCGTGATCATCTGCGGCTCGGGCGCGTGAATCTGGGCGATCTGGTTGAGCGGCATCTGCGAACCGAGTTGTCGACGGAGACGGTGTCGAGCATGTGCACGTTCGCTCGTCCGGTGCGCGTGGCGGCCATTTCGCGGCGGAAGTCTTCCACCGCTTTCTCCATGCGCGTCTTCAATGTTGCGTAGACTTCCTTCAGAGCAGGATGAGCCATCTCTCTCAGCTCCCAAACCTAGCGATAGCAGAACCGTGCATTATAAACCGGAAAGCAGGTCTCAGGTCTCAGGTGTCAGGTCTTAGGAAACCCGGGTTCTGAGACCTGAGACCTGACACCTGCGTTACGCGCTTACCAGTGACCCGATCTTTTCACCCAGCACGACGCGGCGGATGTTGCCACGCTGGTTCAGATTGAAAACAATGATGGGCAGATTGTTGTCCTTGCATAAAGAAATGGCGGTTGAGTCCATCACCTTGAGGCCCTGCTTCAGAACATCCATGTAGGTAAGTTGGGTAAACTTCTTGGCATCCTTCACTTTCATCGGGTCGGCGTCGTAGATTCCGTCCACTTTGGTGGCCTTGAGGATGGCATCGGCTTTGATTTCCATGGCGCGCAGCGAGGCGGCCGTGTCGGTCGAGAAATAAGGATTGCCGGTGCCGCCGGCGAAAATGACGACGCGTCCTTTTTCCAGATGCCGCAGGGCGCGGCGCCGGATGAAGGGCTCGGCCACCTGGTTCATTTCAATCGCCGTCTGCACGCGGGTGAAGACGTTCTGTTTTTCGAGCGCGTCCTGCAGTGCCAGCGCGTTGATGACCGTGGCCAGCATGCCCATGTGATCGGCCGAGACGCGATCCATGTCCTTGGCCTGGTCGGCAACCCCGCGAAAAAAATTGCCCCCGCCCACGACGATCGCCATCTGGATGCCGAGAGTGTGGACGTCGGCAAGTTCGGCCGCGACTTCATGAATGCGTTTGGTGTCGACTCCGAAGCCTTGATCGGCCGCCAGGGCTTCGCCGGAGATTTTTAGCAGGATGCGCTTGAAGATGGGAGCAGGCATGAAAGAGCAGGTCCTTCCCCTTCGGCTACGCTCAGCGTCAGGATGACGATCGACTACAGGGAAGCATAAACGAAAGGGGCGCAGGAGCGCCCCTGAATTATTCGGCTGCTACTTGGCAACCGGCGCAGACTCCTCGCCGGCTTCGTTGTCCGGCTTGGTGCTGATGAAGGCGACGGTAGCAGTCGCGTCGCCGACCTTGAAGCGCGCGTAGCGGCGGACGGAGATGTTCTCGCCGAGTTTTCCCACCTTGGCGGCGATAAGCTGCGAGATGCTGATGGTCTGGTCCTTGATGAAGGGCTGTTCCAGCAGGCAGACCTCTTCGTAGAACTTTTCCATCTTGCCGGTGACCATCTTCTCGGCGATGTTCGGGGGCTTGCCACTGGCGATCGCCTGAGCGAGGTAAATGTCTTTCTCGCGCTCGAAAGCTTCCGGCGTTACATCTTCCTTCCGGACGTACTTCGGATCGCTCGCCGCAATGTGCATGGCGATGTCGTGAACCAGTTCTTTGAAGTCCTCGGTGCGCGCCACGAAATCGCTTTCGCAGTTGACCTCGACCAGCACGCCAATCTTGCCTCCGGCGTGAATGTAGTAGCCCACCGAACCTTCGCTCGTCACGCGCGCCGCTTTCTTGGCTGCGACCGACACACCCTTCTTGCGCAGCAGCACGATCGCCTGCTCCAGGTCGCCTTTGGCTTCGGTCAGGGCGTGCTTGCAGTCCATCATCGGCGCTCCGGTTTTTTCGCGGAGATCTTTAACTTGGGCGGCGGAAATGTTTGCCATAGTAGTGCTCATAGAACCTCAGGTTTCAGAGTTTCAAGGTCTCAGAGTTTCAAGGAGCATCAGCCGGAGGGCCTATCATCGGAGGGCCAATCAGAGGACTAATCAAGGTTGCAACCCTGAAACTTTGCAACCTTGGAACCTTGAAACCTGCATTTTGCTAGAACCGGCGCGTCTCGGCCTGTAGCTCGTCCACGTCTTCCGTGGCGGCTGAGGGACGCTTGCGCGTGCCCTTGCCCAGCACGTCTTCCATGCGGATCTCTTCACCTTCGGGCCCCGCAGCGGGAGTGGCAGTTGCGTCTTCGGCTACGGCCTCGGCAAATACGGATTCAGCCACCGGAGCCTCGACCACCGGCTCAGGCACCGCCGCCGCCTGAATGTCCGCCATCGCCTTGTCGTCCCGGGCATGGACGCCCTCGGCAATCGACTCCGAAATCTTGGACGTGAAGAGGCGAATCGCCCGCAGCGCGTCGTCGTTGCCAGGAATCACGTAATCCACTTCGCTCGGATCGCAGTTGGTGTCGACCACGGCGACCACGGGAATGCCCAGCTTGCGCGATTCGCGCACCGCGATCTGCTCCTTATTCGAATCGATGACGAAGATCGCATCCGGCAGCCGTGTCATGTTCTTGATGCCGGCGAGATTCGCCTGCAAATGCTTGCGCTCGCGTTCGAGCTTGATGACTTCTTTTTTCGGAAGCAGATCGTAACGGCCATCGGTGGCCATTTCGTCCAGTTCCTTGAGCCGCTTCACGGATTTCTGGACGGTGACCCAGTTAGTGAGCAGGCCACCCAGCCAGCGCTGGTTCACGTAGAACATCGAGCAGCGCTGCGCCTCTTCGGCAATTGCGTCCTGTGCCTGGCGTTTGGTGCCCACGAAGAGAATGATTCTGCCCTCGGCGGCCAGGTCCTGCACGAATTTCGACGCTTCCTTGAACATCTTCAGCGTCTTCTGCAGATCAATAATGTAGATACCATTGCGCTCGCCAAAGATGTACTCCTTCATCTTCGGGTTCCATCGCTTCGTCTGGTGCCCGAAGTGAACGCCCGCTTCGAGCAACTCCTTCATTGTGATATTCGCCAATCAACCTCCTCAGTTGGTCTGCATCCGGACACTAAAAGGCCCCGGATTGCCATTCCCGTCCACCCCGCCTCAGGGGAGGTGGGGGGATGAATTTGTAAATCTAGAACACCTTACTGTAGAGACGCGGCTTGCCGCGTCTCCTTCCGCAGCGGAGACGGGGCAAGCCCCGTCTCTACATTTATTACCGCTTCGAGAACTGGAAGCGCTTGCGTGCGCCCTTCTGCCCATACTTCTTGCGCTCTTTGGCCCGCGGATCGCGCGTCACCATGCCTTCGGCCTTGAGCTTCTTGCGCAGTTCCGCATTGAACTCCATGAGCGCGCGCGTGATGCCGAGCCGCACCGCATCGGCTTGGCCGGCGACTCCGCCGCCGCACACGTTCGCCAGCACGTTGAAGCTGGCCGCGGTCTCGGTCGAGACCAGCGCTTGCTTGGCGCTGATGCGCTGCGAGGGCGTCACAAAGTATTCTTCGAACGCCTTGCCGTTGACCTTGAACTCGCCGCTGCCAGGACGAAGAAAAACCCGCGCGATCGCCGCCTTGCGGCGTCCGGTTCCGTAGTATTGAACTGTTTCTGCCATTTAGCCCTCAGCACTCAGCCGTCAGCCTTCAGCTAACCCGGGTGCTTGTCACCCTTTCAAAATTTTCGTGGCGCCGGTCTCCTGAGACCTGAGACCTGACACCTGAGACCTAACCTACGCAAACACCTTTGCTTCCGGCTTCTGCGCCTCGTGCGGGTGCTTGTCGCCGCGGTACACCTTCAGCTTGGTAAACATTTGCTTGCCCAGTTTGTTCTTGGGGAGCATGCGCGACACGGCGTCTTCAATCACCAGTTCCGGCTTGCGCACCATGCGCTTCTTCATTTCTTCCGAGCGCAGTCCGCCGGGATACCCGGTGTAACGGTGATAAACCTTCTGATCGGACTTCATGCCGGTGATCTTGACCTTGCCGGCGTTGATGACGATCACGTGGTCGCCGGTGTCGATAAACGGCGTGTACTTGGGGTTCTCTTTGCCGATCAGAATGCGGGCGACGCGCGACGCGAGGCGGCCGAGCGGAAGCCCGGTTGCATCCACCACAAACCACTTGCGCGCAATATCTCCCTCTTTCGGGAAATAGGTTGACATCGGAAATCTCCCAGAACTGTAAAGAACGCGATTATGAAGACCGCTGAGTGCCCCAATCAATATCTATCCACGCAGAACGCAGGCTAGGTGTTCCAGGCGGGCAGCCGCAGGACTTCCACTTCCAAAGACCTTAAGAATAGCCCAGCTCCGGCGCGCTTGTCAACGAAGTCATCGGGTCTAAATCATTGAATCATTAAATCATTGAGCCATTGAATCATTTGAACCGTTCGAGTTCGCCCCACGATTCAACGACCCAAAGATTGAATGGCCCAATGATTCAATGCCCCGATCCCTCACTTCCCGCCCACCGACTGCAAGCAACGCCCGTAGAGCTCCAGCAGATGGGCGGCGTATTCCTCGGGCTTGTCTGCCGCACCGCTGCCCTGGAAGCCGACTCCGGTCCCAGTGGTCTTGCCGTAGCCGGTGGTCATGGCGATGAATTTCATGAGGTCGAGCGCGATGTCTTCGTCGCGGCGGGAGCCCAGAGGAAGAGCGGGCGTTTCCATGATAAAAACTCCTCGTACAGGGTGAAGTCCGCCGGTTTTCCCGGCCCTGCCGCGATCATAGCAGAACCATCGCGGATGGAGCCGGGCGAGCGGTGCGTTCTGCCGACGAGGGCTGCGTCCTCAGCGAATTCTCAGTGAAATTCCGGGAAAAGGAACTTCTCCGCGCCTGCCGGCTCTTGTTCCTCGGCGCCCTTGATCGCATCTCGACCGGCCCGAACAGAAAAGCAGCGTGTTATGATAAATTTTCCGCGAAGCAATGGGCGCTTAACTCAGCGGTAGAGTGCCATCCTCACACGGTGGAAGTCGTAGGTTCAAATCCTACAGCGCCCACCATTCAACCACTGGCGTCGCGTGCCGGTCCTTCGCTTGTAAGACCCTACCTCTTCCCCCCGGGGCAAATATTTCATGAACCGTGGAGGGAGGAGCCTCGCGAGCCTGCTCTAAGCAGAGCCGAAGGGGCCAGCCGGACGAGGACGCCCGGCCTCTCCACCAGCAACACATATCAAAACGAATACTTCAGCGCGAACTGCACCAGCCGCGGCGTACCGACGGTTTGGGTGATCTTGCCAATGTTGGAGCCCTGTTCAACGTCGGCAAACCCAAAGTTCAACGGGTTTTGGAATGACGGATGGTTGAACAGATTGAAGAACTCGGTGCGGAATCGCAGATTCTGCCGTTCGCCGATCTTGAACGTCTTGCCCAGCGTGAAGTCGACATTCACCTGCTTCGGGCCGATGATGCAATTACGCGGAGAGTCTCCAAAACCGGTGGGAGGTGTCACCCCAGGTGGGGCAGCTCCGGCGTTCGGGACAAGTCCCACTTTTTGATACGCGGCAGGATTGACCCAATTTGCGACCTTGGAGAGGAGGCCGCCCGAATTCAAGGCGTTACCGCAACCGAAGCCGGAAGCGAAATCGGCCGTAGCTATATTCGGGGTCGTTATATCATAGGCCAGTCCGCCATCGGAATCCTGAATCGTGATCGGTGTACCCGATTGCGCGACGATCACACTGTCGACCTCCCAGCCACCGGCAACATACCCCACTGCATCGTGGCGGTTGTTCATGAAAGGCAGGGCGTAATTGAGACTGGTAACAAAGCGGTGACGGCGATCGAAGTCGGAAAGGCCTCGCGAGGCGGCTCCACTAAGCTGATTGTTGACGCGCGTGATGAAGGCCACGCTGGCGGTGGAGACGTCATCGATCGACTTGGACCACGTATACGCGCTTTGCAAGTAAAGTCCTTTTGAGAAGTGGTGCGAAACGGTGGTTTGGAAACCGTTGTAGCGGGAATCGGAGTTGGGCGCAAATGCCTCAAAGGCGCCGGGATCAATCCCGACGTAGAGCCCTCGCGCCGCGGCATTGGCGACCGTGTTTTGAGTGAGCACGTAAGGGGTTCCGCCTTGCCCGTGCACGGTCAGCGAGCCGCCCGTTGGAATCACGTTCGCCTGGGCAGGATCATAGGTCGAGCGGAGATGCGTACCCTTGGTGCCCACGTATCCCAGTTCGAGCACCCAATTTCCCCCCAGCTGGCGTTGCACCGTCAAGTTCCACTGCTGCGTGGTGGGCACAATCCAGTGCAGGGGAACGGCAAGACCGATGTAGTTGAAGGCGGTGCCGGAGAACGATGGACCCCCGTTCGTGGCAGGCTGTCCGGCCGGGGCTCCCGAGAAGCCTGTAATAAAAGAGGGGGTCGGCAAGTATGCCGCGCTGGGTGGTGCGCCCAGGGGCGGTAATATTCCGGCGTACATGCTGGTCAGGCTCTCGTAGGGAGTCTGACCGACAAGAATGGACACGGGATAAAACGGAGGCGAAAACGACAGGTTGTCCACGGCGCCAATGTCTTCGCGAACGCTATAGATGCCATAGCCGCCGCGAACTACCGTTTTGTGCTTTCCGCCTATGTCATAGGCAAGGCCGATACGCGGCTCGATGACGGTCGAGTACTCATTATTCAGGGCGGCGTTGTTCAGCGTGCCGGTGAGGCCTGGAATGCCGTACTTGTTCGCGCACTTCGGATACACGAAAGGAAAGCCGCTCGTATTGGCGTTCCCAGGAATCGTGTTGCCCAAATGGCAGAGACTGTCGGAGGCCGCGCCCACCCATTCCGTGCGCAGCCCCAGGTTCAGCGTCAAATCGGGCCTAATCCGGTAATCATCCTGCGCGAAAGCGCCGAAGGCGGGAATATGGTAATCGTGTTTGCTATCACCGCTGCCTCCTTCAGCGACGAATGGCTGGCCCAAGAGGAAGTCCTGGAAATCCCAGAGGCCGGCGGGGTCGGTACCAGGGATGAAGAGCAGCAGAGGATTGTCCAGCACGGGGAGATTGCGGCGCAGCGTAGTGCGGTCGATTTCCCCACCGAACCTGAACGAGTGGTGCGCGTGCGTCCAACTCACCGTGTCGAGCCAGACGAAGGAATCCGACAACGCCGATTGCAGTTGATTGGGGAAAGGCCCAGCTTGGTAGCCGCTGCCGAGAAACTGCAACCTGTACATGTCCGGTTGTCCGTATCCGTTGTTGATGCCCAAGGTGCTCGGCGAGGTCCCAGGAGGCGTCACGTTCTCCAGGGAGTCGCTGATCACGTTCAGTCCGAAACGAAATTCATTGATCAGGGCATTGCTGAAGGAGTGGGTCTCCGCGATGCTGCCGAACCGCCCCCGCAGCGGGATGTCGAGAGGGAAATTCAGGTCGGTAGCGGCTGCGGGGCCGCCCGTCTGAACCTGTAAGTTGTCGGCGCCGAAGGGCTGGTAGGTTTCCGAATCCGACCAGAAAAACCGCCAGGACAGACGATCCTTGCCCTGGTTGAAATCACGGTCCCAGTTGGCGGTGAACTGATCGTCCCTATAGCGCCCCGGGGTGCTGAGCGTAAGCAAGCCAGTGTTGGGTATACCAGCACTGGGACCAGTACTGGGAGTGCCGGGTGTGCCGACGCTGGGAATCAGCCAGCCACCGCCATTCCCAGGTCCAAACTGGGTGCCCTTGGTGTTCAGCAAATTGAAGGCCACGGGATCGAGCCCGCAGTCGACACCTGTGTTCGTGGCATAGGAGGGTAGGCCGGTTGGAAAGAAGGTGTTGACCAGAGTCGTGCAGTCGCGCGCTGTCGGCAGCGCCGTAAGTAGAGCGCCGCTGATATAAGTCCCCAGCGAATCGCCGCTGCGCTGGCGCGTGCCCTGGTAGTTCACGTAGAAGTACCCCAGCTTGGCCTTTTCGAGAACCGGGCCGCCGAAATCGCCGCCGAAAATGTTCTGCTTAAGCTGGAATTTCCCCAGGAAGAAGTCCTCGGCATCCAGGTCGGAGTTGCGGAAATACTCCCAAAGATCTCCGTGGAATGCGGAAGTGCCGCTCTTCAGGATGGCGTTGATGTTGCCGCCGCCATTACGGCCCTGAGTAGCGTCATAAAGGCTCGTCCCGACCTTGAACTCCTGGATCGAGTCGGGGTTGGGAACCGGAGTGTACGTGAGTTCCCCAAACGAGTAGTCGGAGGCCGAGACCCCCTCGATCAGGTAGTTGTTGTTATCTTCTCTTCCGCCGTTGACGTCGATACGCACATCGCCACGGCCCAGGGAGGCGGCGTTGTTCAAACTGGCAGAGGCGCCTGCCGACAGGTCGAGCAGTTGCTGAAAGTTGCGCGTGGCCAGCGGGAGGGTGTTAAGGGTTGTGGAACTGATGGATTCTCCCGTGGTGGCATCCGTCGTATTGATTTGCTCCGCCTGGGCCTGGACTTCCACAACTTCCTTCACCGCACTCAGTTTAAGAACCGTGGTCATGCGCGTCGTTTCCGTGATGCGCACCACCACGCCCGGGATCTTGGTGACGGGAAAGCCCGCCGCGCTCACTTCCACCGTATACGTGCCTACGGGCAACAGGGTGGCATTGAACAGCCCGGATGCGTCGGTCTTGGTTTGGCGGAGAACCTCACCCGTGGCTTCGCTCGTGACGCTCACCTTGGCGTTTGCGATTACGGCTCCCGATGCGTCCTGAACCGCGCCACTGATGGCGCCCGTGGCTCCGCCTTGCGCGAACGCGAGCGCAGCGAAGAACAGCGGCAGCAGCAACAACACAGCCAACTTTCGAGTCATCGACATAAGGCCTCTCAATGGATGGTATGGACTTGCTTCGCAAACGGCACTGCCCTTAAAAACAGATCATCAAGCCTGAAAGCGGAAACTTCGAAGGGAATGAGAGCGTCGGCAACGGAGACTTCCAGAACGCCCAGCCCTTGCCCTCAAAATCAAAGACAATCTTCAGAACCAATGGCGAGTGGCAATCGGTGTTCCAAATGGTTCACAGCGAGTTTAGCCTTGGATTATGTATAACTTAGAGCCAGGGGACTGGGCGGAGCTGGTTGCGAATCTACTGAAAACTGTAGGATCTTCAACCGGTGACTACAGGATATGGTAGCCAGATTCCAAAATTCGCCCGGCGCCTCCAATTTCGGGATTCAGAGTCTTCCAGGTTAAATACGGCAGGAACCTGGACTAAGATATCCTCCATGAGCGTGCGCCGCGCGGCCGAGCCCGTCTTCATCACGGACGCCGAAGAGCGCTTTGAAGGCTTCGAAAACCTGATGCCCTTCAAAGTGCAGAACATTCTTCTCGTGTCCAGCCTCTACGACTCCTTCATCCTCCGCGAAGATGGCCGGCTTAGCGAGTTGCTCATCGACGAGTCGCTCGAAATGAACCTCCGGCGGATCCCAGGCATTACGCACGTCTCCAGTTGCGCGGAAGCGGTTGAGCTGGCCCGCTCTCAGCCCCAATTCAATCTCATCGTCACCAATTTGGCAGTGGGCGATATGAACGCGGCGCAGTTGGCGGGCGAAGTGAAGCGGGCCGGGCTGGATGTTCCCGTCGTGGTGCTGGCCTATGACTATCGCGAGATCGAAAATTTCCTGGCGCGCAATCCAGTCACCGACATCGAACGCGTTTTTCTCTGGCAGGGCAATGCCCGCATCCTGATCGCGATCGTCAAGTACATTGAGGATAAACGCAACGTCCTGCACGACACGCGGGCCATCGGCGTGCCTGTGCTGCTGGTGGTCGAAGACAACATCCGTTACTACTCGTCGTTCCTGCCCGTGATCTATACCGAGCTCATCAAGCAGTCGCGGCGCGTGATCCAGGAAGGCATCAACGTGGCGCACAAACTGGTGCGCCTGCAGGCGCGGCCGAGAATTCTGCTGACTTCGAACTTCGAAGACGCGGCCAGCCTGGTGCAGCAGTATCGCAATTATCTTTTCGGCCTGGTATCGGACGTGGAGTTCCCTTGGGAGGGCAAGAAAAGTCCCGAGGCCGGTTTTGAACTGGCGCGCATGGTGAAGAGCCTGGTGCCCGACGCGCCCGTAGTCTTGCAAACCAGCCGCACCGAGTTCCGCCCGCGGGCGCACGCCGCCGGCTATTCCTTTCTGCGCAAACATTCGCCCACGCTGCTGAAAGACTTGCGCCGGATCTTGACCGATCAATTCGGGTTTGGCGACTTCGTGTTTCGTCTGCCGGATGGGAGCGAAGTCGGGCGGGCGAAAGACATGAACGAGCTGGAAGAGCAATTGCAAACGGTTCCGGCGGAAAGCATCGTCTTCCACTCGCGGAGCAATCACTTCTCCCATTGGCTGATGGCGCGCACCGAGTTTGCGCTGGCGGCCAAGCTCCGTCCGCGAAAGGTTTCGGATTTCCCGAGCCCGGAACATCTGCGCCGCGATCTGATCGAGTCGATCAACGACTATCGCCGCGAACAGAGCGAGGTGCTGATCGGCGACTTCCGGGCC
>JBKQLO010000150.1:0-28042 GCA_052147055.1 Terriglobales bacterium | reverse complement strand
GCGACGTCGGCGTCGGCTTCGGCCCAGTTCTTGCTGACTTCAAACACCATCCAGGCGCCGAACTCGAACTTGCGTTCCCGTAGCATGTCAGCGACACGGAAGAGCAAGCTGGCGCGCTCTTCGATGGGAACATTTTTCCACTGGCTGAAGGCGTGCAGCGCAGCCTGCATGGCCGGCTCAACGTGCTCTTTCCCAGCTTTCTGGTGGATGCCGACAACTTGCGAAGGCTTGGCAGGGTTCAGGGACTTAATCTTGTCAGCAGTCTTGATTCGCTTGCCGCCGATGATCAAGTCGTATTCACGGCCCAACTGGCCGCGAACTTTCTCGATGGCGGCGCGCATTTTGCGGGCATTGTCTTCTTTGTTGAAATCGGTGAGCGGTTCGCCAGCGAATGGGCCTTCATGCAGGCGAATTTTGGGTTGGACGGGAGCTTCCAGGGTTGCCATAAATGAACCTCAGAGATATATGGATGCTTTCGAACCGCACTAAGAACCCTAAATTGTAGCACTGGGGGCGGGGCTGCGCTTTCATGGGCAGCGTTGGGGTTTCAGAGGAAAATCTTAAATCGCCGAGGTCGCAGAGAAAACCCGCAGAGTACGCGGAGAGGGCCTCGCTGCGGTCATGATCCAACCCACCATCTGCGGAAGGCGATGATCGACCAAACTGCTTCAACCAGGCCGAAGGGCCAGGCTCCTTGCAGGAACCCGTAAATCGATCCCAGCACGCAGGATACGGCAAAGGCCAGGACAAACCACCGGCTACGCTTCTCGAATGCGTAGCACACGACCATGGCTGTGACTGCAAAGAGTCCAAAGGCAGTAAGAGCACTCATGTTCGCCTTTTCGAGTGTAACGAAAGAGGACGGCTGCGCCCACTCTGGAGTTCTACCTTACTCAGGCCAACTGGACAACGGGCTGCTCCAGCGGTTCCAGCCGCGCTGTAAAATGCCGCAAGAACGGCGCTTCATAGGTGAGCTGTAGTCCCGCGATGGTTTCCCGCTGCTTCCACACTTCGAGAATGACCTCGACCACGTAGTCAATGTGGCTTTGGGTGTAGACACGTCGCGGGATGGCCAAACGGACCAGGTCCATTTTGGCGGCGGCGCCGAACATCAACGAACCGATCTCGACCGAGCGAATTCCGCCCTCCAGATACAGTTCCGCGGCGAGGGCCACGCCAGGAAACTGCTGGGGTGCAATGTGGGGAAGAAAAGCGCGCGCGTCCAGGTAGATGGCATGTCCTCCCGGTGGCTGCACGATGGGCACTCCCTGCGCCGCGATGTGGCTGCCGAGATATGCCGTCGAAGCAATGCGGTAACGCAGATAGTCCTCTTCGAGTGCCTCCTGCACGCCGACCGCGATGGCTTCCAGATCGCGCCCCGCGAGCCCGCCGTAGGTTGGGTAGCCCTCGGTCAGGATGAGCAGGTTCTTCTCCTGTTGGGCGAGCAGGTCGTCATTGGTACACAGGAATCCGCCAATATTTGCCATCCCATCTTTTTTTGCCGACATGGTGCAGCCGTCGCCGAGCCTGAACATCTCCTGCGCAATCTGCTTGGGAGACTTCGAGGCATAGCCCGGCTCGCGCAGTTTGATGAAATAGGCGTTCTCGGCAAAGCGGCAGGCGTCGAAATACAGGGGAATGCGATGCCGCCGGCAGACCGCGCTGACCTGGCTTACGTTGTCCATCGAAACCGGCTGGCCGCCCCCGGAGTTGTTGGTTACGGTCAGCATCACCAGCGGAATCCGCTCTCTCCCCACCCGTTGGATCAAGCTCTCCAATGCATCCACGTCCATGTTGCCCTTGAAGGGATGAAAGAGGCTGGGTTGCTTGCCCTCGGCGATCACCAAGTCGAGCGCCTCTGCGCCGACAAACTCCAGGTTGGCGCGAGTAGTGTCGAAGTGCGTGTTGTTGGGGACGATGTCGCCCTTCTTGCACATCACGCCGAACAGAATGCGCTCTGCGGCGCGACCCTGATGGGTGGGAATCACATGGCGATAACCAAAGATGTCTTGAATGGAGTCGCGAAAGTGATCGAAGCTTTTGCTGCCGGCATAACTCTCGTCGCCCACCATGATCGCGGCCCACTGTTTCGTGGACATGGCGCCGGTACCGGAGTCCGTCAGCAGGTCAATGAGCACATCCTCGGCTGGCAATTGGAACAGGTTGTAATGCGCTGCGCGCAGCAGCCGCTCGCGTTCCAGGCGCGTCGTCCAACGGATCGGTTCGACACTCTTGATGCGGAAAGGTTCGATAATGGTCCGGGTCATTGCGTAGTGCTCCTTTCAAAGGAGACACCACCGGCCAAACCGTGTCTGTGACGGCAATCACGGGTGTAACTGCCGGATTCTCAGGGCTAACGGGTCTTGGTTGACTCCGGAGTCGGCGGGGCGGACAGGTTTTTGAAGCTCATGGCGGCGGTGCGTTCCAGTTTGTCCCAAGCGAAGCGCTGGCCTTCAATGGCACGTTTGAGGGTCTTGAGCAAGACGATAGAGAACAATTGCCGATACGCGAACCTTTGCAGCCAAACCTGGCTGAGCAGCCAGGCATCCTCTTTCGCTTCCGGCTGGCGGCGCTCCAAGGCGAAGGCAAGAGCAGAAGTCAGAAAGTCAATGACCAGGAACACGGCAAAGAACACCACCAGCCGCTGGAAGCTGGCAGGGTCGGTGGAATCGGGGTGGAAGTGTTTCTGGATGAAATACCAGAGAGCGCCCACGGCGAACATGAGATCAATAAATGGCGAGACCAGAGGCAACAGGATCTGAAAGATCACGATGTTGGGCAGCGCCACCCAGCCCAGCACACCCTTGCGGGCGAAAACCGCGTGATGCTTCCAGACGGACTGAAGAATGCCGAAGGACCAGCGAAAACGCTGACGCATTAAGCTCCTGGCGTTACGCGGCGCCTCGGTGTAGGCCAGCGCCAGGTCCTCATACTCCACGCGATAACCACGCCGCAGCAGGTTCATAGTGAGATCGGCATCTTCTGCCACCGTATCGGTGTGGTAGCCACCGGCTTCGCGCACGGCGGAAGTTCGCCAGGCTCCGATGGCTCCGGGCACCACGCTGACCGCGCCCATAACGTTCAACGCCCGGCGCTCGAAGTTCTGACTGGTGATGTATTCCAAAGCCTGCCAACGGGTCCAGAGGTTCACACGGTTCCCGACCTTGGCGTTGCCCGCGACGGCAGCGACCTTGGGATTCGAAAAGTGCGGCACGAGACGGGAGATTGCGTTGGGGGCGATGACGGTGTCTGCGTCGATGCCGACGAATATCTCTTCGTCGCGCAAGTGCTCCAGTCCGAAGTTGAGGGAGTCCGCCTTGCCGGAGTTTGGTTTGGTAAGAATGAGCACGCGGCCGGAAGACGCTTCACGCTGGAAAGCAGCACGGGCGATCTCCAGCGTCCGGTCGAGAGAGCCATCGTCGATGACGATCACACGCAACTGGGGATAGTCCGAGGCCAACGCAGCCCGCACCGTTCTCTCGATGACCTTTTCCTCGTTGTAGGCAGGGATGAGCACTGCCACGGTGGGGGTACCGAACTCCGGGACCGCACGGCGCGAGGTGCGCAGGCGATCGAAGATAGCAAACGCCCCGATAAACAGCAGGCGCCCGGTCATCAACAAATCGCCCAGGAAGAAGATCCAAAGAATGCCATTGCTGCCGAAATCCCATAAGCCAAAGGCGATTCGGTCCAAACGCGCGGCCCAGCGTTCGTTGGCCGGGACCGGGGGCATGACGTCAGCTTTCGTCTTCCCCAAAAGCGTGTAGAGGGGAACAATTTCCAATCCCTTGGCGCGAATGGCTTCGATGATTCCCGGCAGAGCGGCGACCGTCTGACTGCGATCTCCTCCGCCGTCATGCAACAGGATGATGCTTCCGCAAAAGCGATCGGTGGGAGCACACGGGGGCAAATGGGTAGTCACGCGGTCTACGATGTCGGCGGCACTAGGGCGGAGCCAGTCGTTGGGATCGATCTTGTCGCCTACGATGATGTAGCCCATGTCCTGTGCGATTTTTAACGGCCGCACCTGGTCGGTGGTGTCGGGCTCCTGATCGATGGAATAGGGCGGACGAAAGAGGATGGTGTGCATCCCCAGACGGCTGGCGAACAACTGCTCAGTGAGATTGATTTCCAGTTCGTTGAAGCGGCGCGAGATGTTGCTGATGTCGGGATGAGTGAAAGTGTGATTGCCGATCTCGTGCCCTTCGCGATAAATGCGGGAAGTAAGGGCTCCGAATCGGTCTGCCTGCAAGCCAATCAGGAAGAAAATTCCCGGCGCGTGCTCGCGCTTGAGGATGTCGAGAATCCTGGGTGTCCAGTCAGGGTCGGGGCCATCGTCGAAGGTGATTGCGACCTGGCGCGGGTTATAGCCGTAGCGCGCCACGCGGTAGGGCTCGGGTAACGGGTCGAAATTCTCGTCGGTGATCAGTCCCGTGGCCGGATCTACGGTGAGCGACCGTTTGCCGTCGGCGGGTTCGGCTTCTATGCGAAAAATCTCGCCGATGCCCTCCATGTCCACGTCGTCGCCAGGCGGGACATCTTTCAACTTGTCCATCGAATCAGCTTCCCCCGGCACGTCCCAAATTTTCCAGAGCGAGCGGTCTTCGGAGCCCAGGCGCCAGAGCGCGAAGGTCTGGATTCCGAGCGCTTGGGCCGCCCGCATTTCGTTGAGTGAGGTTACCGCATCGAGAAACCAGACATCGTGGCGGACGTTGTGTTCGTCGATGTACCCGACGTGCGGATTCAAACTGTCGCCGTCGAAATCCACGTCCTCCTCAGAATCCCGCGCGGTCAGCCAGGCGTCTTGCACCGAGGAATTGGTGTCTTTCATTCCGTCCGGCAATTTGCCATGGCGGTCGCGCTGGGGCCAGTCGTAGCCGTAATTGCCAATGGCACAGATGAACTTGTCGGGAGGGATGGCCTGCCTGGCGACTTGCAGGTTCTTGATGAACCAGTCGTGAGAGGCGATTGGACCTGGCAAACCGCCGGGGTAGTGCTCGTCGTAGTCCATCACGACGACGCCGTCGGCGGCCGCGGCGATTGCAGGGTAATTGAAATCCTGGTTATGAGGCTGCACGCTTACGTAGAGCTTCAGGCCTTTGGCGTGGAGCGCGCCGGAAAGCTCGCTGAGCAGAGAGTCGTAGCCGGGCTGGCCTTTCTTGGGAAATTCCTCGAAGTCCACCATCAGACCGTGGTATTTGTCGGTGGCAAGAAACGCCATGAGCTGTTGTCGAAAGTGAGCGCGGGCCTCGGGATCGTTGAGAAAAGCGCTGATGTCAACCCATCTGGTTCCGTCGGAATTGTTCACCATGGGGAACACTTCCATGTCCGTGTCCTCGACCTTGAGAAAAGGCATGACCTTGGAGTCGACAGGGTGAACGGTTGAACCCTCAACGACCGGAAAGAACTTGCCGTTGTCCTCATCGATGGCTTGCACCCGGCCATCGGGGGTCAACACGTGCAGCCATTCAGGGTAGAGCAAGTCGATCTGGCGCGCGTATTCACGCAAAGAAGAAAAGCTGGCAGCATCCCAGGCCACATAGAAGGCGGCACGGACGCCTTCCTCGGAGTCGAGTTTCAAGGGGGCGCTCTTATTCTTGCGGCGCCCACGCTTGGTGGCGGCCAACTTGCGCCGTTCGCGGGCCTTCTTGTTCTCCGCCTCGCGCAGTGCGTGATACGGCTTGGCTTCCGTCTTCCACAACAGCTTAGGTAAGGGTTCGCCGTGCAAGGCGTTGTAGATAAAGAAAATCACCAGCAGCATGAAGCCGACGGCCAACGCGTCGAAGACGCGCCGCAAGCGTTTCCAGCGCGCTTTCCTGGGATCGTAGAAGACCGGTTGGGGCATGAGTTAGAGTTGAGTTACATCCTAAGCCGCATGGAAAGCGGGGTCAAACCGAAGCCGGCTCTGGTGCGAGAGTCGGTGAGGTGAAGAGAGGTTTATAGCTGCGGTTCAGGTGAGAGTAGCAGTTTGGTCTGACGGAAGAGACGTGCGTCTGCTTTATTGTTTTCGTACGTTCTGGGGAAATGCGCTGGTAGAGATCAAGCACCTACCGGCAATTTCTGGTAGTTTCGGTTCGAAACGGGCTGTGCCCGGTTCATCAACATCTTCCATACGGCCTTGTAAATCTGTTCGACCGCAAGCCGACGGTAGTCCCATCGCTCGTCTACGCCGGGCGGGAGAACGGTCATGGTCGCGTTGGCTTCGAACAGCAGGATCTCTCTCTTATCGTTTAATCCAAAATCAATTCCGCCATAATCAAGGCCGAGCGCTTTCTGAATCTCAGCGAGCGCGGCCATAGCGCGGCGCCCGAGCACGCCGGGCATGTTCTCCAGGAACTCGGCATCTTCGGCGCGGTGTTCGGGATAGTCCGCCATTTCAGCGCTGAAATAGTGGATCTTCCAGTGGTTGGAGATGGCAGCATGCAGGGGATAGAGCTGCCCGTCGATCATCATGACCCTATACTTGCGCGCCTTTCCATCAGGCGTGCGGGCATCGAGATATTGTATTACGTTCAGATCGCGGCCCGGGAGCTTTTCCAGCGTGGCGGGGAGATCAGCGAAGGTTTCCACTTGCAGAAAGTGCTCACCCCCGTGAAAACCTGGGGTCCGCAACAAAAGAGGAAACTCAAAGCCGTGCCGGATCAATGTGGTTCTGGCGTCCGGTGCAGCCAGCAACTCCCGCGGGAAGGCGATGGTTTTCGGGGTGATGACCCCGGGTACGCCGGAAAGACGCCGTGCGATGTCGCAACGGCCAGTGGCCAGCACGGCTGCGGGCGGATTGATGACTGGAGCTGTGGTATGGGCAACGAGTGACTGCGCGCCAGCCAGCGCCACGGCAGCCAAGTCCGCATCGCCGATGGAGTTGACCACCAGTTGATGCGGGGGCAGGGTTATTTTGGGGTCGTAGAAGTCGGTGACGACGAGGTATTTCTGGAAAACGCGGTCGATTAGAAAATTGGTGATTCGTGAAATGCATCGGGTGGTCGAGATGAGCTCCAATACCGTGATCGGCGGCCGGTCGCCGCGATACGCTACCGGGATCACGCATCGGTTCTGAAAAGCAGCACGGCGATGCCAGGAAGCCCGCTCGGGGTTACCCAGCTCCGTAAACACAAGCAACAAGCCGGCATGCGCTTGCCGGCAGGTCGGATTAATTGTCAGGGCGTGTTCGCAGTGCTTACGAGCTTCTTCCGGTTCCCCGTCCCGAATGAGGAGGCTGGCAAGATTCACGCGGCTCATGGGATCGTCGGGAAATCTGGCAACTGCCTCGGAGAAGAGTCTTCGTGCCTCCGTCTTTTGTCCGGCTTCGGACAGAAGATTTCCCAGCTGGTTCAGTGCCCCTACATGAGAGGGATTCATAGCGAGTAACGCTGCATAGGTGCCTCTAGCTTCCAGGCTGCGGCCCATCTTTTCCAGGATATTGCCCCGCAGAAAGCGAAGGGCGGGTGATGCGGATTGCGATGCCAACTGTTTCTCTACGGTCTGCAATTGTGATTGCAAAACTCTGTGTGCATGTAATTGGGTCTGCTGCGCAACCTTGCGCGGGCCGACGCGGTTCTGAAGAGCGCGGCCGAGAAACAGCGTACTGTCCAGCAAAGCATCGACTTCGACGCGACTGGTACGGTGGTTGACAATGGCTGCCCGGATCGCGAGGTGGCCCGCGATCATGGTGGTGGACGGGGCGACGATCCCGGACTCCTGGAGTTCGACGACAATCTGCTGGTTGATGGGGTCGGATTCGGGAGCGCGATAGCGGAAACAGACAATATTAAGTTCCGCCGGAGCCATCAGTTCGAGCTCTGGTGTCTTCGTGACGCGGCTTTCCAAATAGCGGGCTAATTCGCAGGTGCGAGAGATAGCCTGTCCTAGCGCATCAATACCGTACACCTTCAGTGTGAACCAGGTCTTGAGCGCTCGAAAGCCGCGTGAAAGATCCGGTCCAAAGTCGCAAGGCCAGGGTGAGCCGGCAGCCAGTCCCCGCTGCATAGGCTTGAGGTACGCTGCCGCAGAGGCGAAAGCGTTTCTGTGCAACACTCCGTCTCGCACCAGAATGTAGCCGGCATCGTAGGGCACTTGTCCCCATTTGTGAAAATCGAAGGCCAGCGAGTCGGCGCGTTCGATGCCATTGAGTCGCGGGGCAAGATCAGGAGCCAGCATCGCCAGAGCTCCATAAGCTCCGTCGACATGAAACCAGAGGTTCTGGCGCCGGCAGAGATCGGCCATGCCAGCAAGATCGTCGATGGCTCCGGTATCCACGGTTCCTGCGGTGCCGATCACCATAAACGGTGTAAAGCCGGCGTCGCGATCGCTTTGGATTACCTGCTCGATCGCCAGGAGGTTGATCCGGTGACGACTGTCGGTTGGGATTAGCCGTAGGGCATCGCTGCCGACGCCGGAAATATCCATTGCCTTGCCGATGCAGCCATGAACCGCAGTCGAGGCATATGCGGTCAGGCGCCGGGTGTCTGCGGCGATACCGCCGCCGCGCACCTCAAAGCCGAGCGCCACATCGCGGGCGATGACCACGGCGATCAGGTTCGCCATGGAGGTTCCGGTGACAAACAATCCCGTCGCGCTTTCTGGGAAACCGAATATCTCGCGCATCCATTGGGCCAGTTGACGCTCGACCTCGATCGGAGCCTGATCCCGGCCCCCGAGATTGGCATTGAGTCCCGCGGCCAGCATCTCCGCCAGCATGCCGACGGGTGTGCCGCCGCCATGGACCCAGCCCATGAATCCGGGGTGAACATTGCCCGCGGCGAACGGCAGGACGTCCCGCAGGAACTCCGCATGGACTGCGGCGAGATCAGCCGGCAGCCGGGGAATTGCATCGTGAAACCGCGCCCGTACCTCATCCGGGATGGGCTGCCACACCGGACGTTCCCGAATGTTTTCGGTGTAGTCGAGCATATCGTCCACCATGCGGTGTGCCTGCTTGCGGAAACTTTTCCAATCGACGGGGTCAAGCGTTTCGTTCTTTTCCGCGCCCAAGTGAGCGCCGACATTCCGTATCTGGTATTCGATTGTGTGAGACATCTTTAATCTCCGGATGGGGACAACTGAGGTGATGCCCTCCTTTTAGCAATCGGATGGCCGGGCGAATTCAACGTCTTCACGGGAAAATGAGTGGATTCTCAGCCCAGCCGGGAGTGTCATCTTGCCAACAGCTAAGAGCCAGAAGCTGAGAACTGCTATATTGCCTCCGTGCGCGAACTGGTGCGCCAACACTTCCGTTTCTTTGTCGCTGCGACGCTCGCCGCGCTTGCCCTGCGTCTGTTCTTTGTTTTCCGCTTTCCGGCGGTGGTGTCCGATTCGCTGGTTTACGGAGACATTGCCAAGAACTGGTTGCAGCACGGCGTTTTCGGGTTAAGCGGAATCAATGAAGTGTCGCCCACCTATATTCGTCTTCCTGGGTATCCCGCGTTTCTGGCTCTGGTCTTCACGATCTTCGGCATGGAACATTACCGCGCTGCATTGATTGTGCAGATACTGGTTGATATCGGCACCTGCTTTCTGATTGCGGACATCGCCCGCCGGTACGTGTGTTCACGGGCAGCGCGAATCGCGTTCTTGTTGGCAGGGCTTTGTCCTTTTCTGGCCACCTACGCTGCGGCCGCGTTGACGGAAACCTGGGAAGTTTTTTTCACGGTGCTGGCGTTGGACCTGGCTTTGGCGGGGCTCGCCAGCATGAGGCAGGCTCGATTGTGGCTGGGGTGTGGGCTCGCAATCGGGGCAGCGATGCTGTTGCGCCCGGATGGCGGGCTGCTCCTGGCGGCGGTTGCAGTCTATCTGGTGGTCTTGTTGGTCTGGCGGACGAGGCAGTCCACAGGGATGTCTTCTTGGATTATCATCAAAGCAGGTTTGATCGTCGCGCTGGCTGCGTTCGTGCCTCTGCTCCCGTGGACGGTGCGCAATTTCCGAACCTTCCACGAGTTTCAGCCGCTCGCTCCCCGCTACGCGAATGAAGCCGACGACCCCGTACCCCGGGGATTCAACCGCTGGGTAAAGACGTGGATAGCCAACTACGCTTCGGTGGAAGAAATCTACTGGGCGGTTCCGGGAGGCGCGATGGATGTAGACAATCTTCCGAATCGCGCCTTCGATTCTGATGATCAACTCGACCAAACCGAGCAGTTGCTGAACGACTACAACAAGGGATTGCATGTGACGGCCGACCTTGATGCCCGATTCGCCGCGTTGGCGGCGCAGCGCATTCAGCATTCCCGCTGGCGTTACTACGTCTGGTTGCCGACGCTGCGTGTCGCCGATATGTGGCTGCGTCCGCGAACGGAAATGATGCCATGCAGCACCCGCTGGTGGGAGTTTGACGAACAGCCGAAGTGGCTGGCGGCAGGCATCGTGATGGGAATCCTCAATCTTGCGTACATCGGCGCCGGGTTGCTCGGGTTGGTGCGCGGGCGCTTTGCATGCCCGCTGGGATTGCTGCTCACGTTTGTGGTTCTACGATCAGTATTCCTGGCTACGCTGGAGAATCCCGAGCCGCGCTACACCATGGAATGTTATCCAGTGTTGATCGTACTGGCGGCTGCCTTGTTCCGGAAGGCGATTGGTCCGGCCGCCGTTGACTCGGGGTCATGACTTTCAAAAATTAGTACTCTCCGCTTCAGGATTGTGTATACAATGCCAATCCAACCGAGTAACCCCTGCAGCGAGAAACGCTTCGTTTGGTGAGGAGATTGCACAAGCATTGCCCCAAGTCGGGCGCCACTCACCCAATCATGACCTGGAAACATTCTTGTCTTGTACCTGTTCGTCAGGAGAAACCGTCTATGAAGCTCAACATGGTTGCCTTCTCACATCGTCACCACACCGGCTTTCCCATCCCGGCAGTGCTTCTGATTGTGCTGCTGAGCGCGTTTTCTATGCGTGCCGCGGAGGTGACGGCCACGCTCTCCGGCACGGTGAAGGACGGGACCGGAGCCGTGTTGTCGCGGGCGAATGTGACGGTAACCAACACGGGCACGAACGCGTCGCGCAGTAGTATGACGCTGGGTGACGGATACTACCAGTTCGCCCTGCTGCCGATCGGAACTTATCGGGTGACGGTGGAACAGACCGGCTTTCGGAAATATGTTCGAGACGGGATTGTCCTCAACGTCAACCAGAATGCCCGGTTGGATGTGGTGCTGCAGGTGGGCGCGGCTAGCCAGGTAGTGGAAGTCACCGGGGACGTGACCCAGGTGGACACCATCAGCGCGACCCTGGGGAACGTGGAGACCGAACGCCGAATTGTGGATTTGCCCTTGGTGGAGCGCGATGCCTTCCAGCTCGGCCTGTTGCAGGCGGGGGTGTTTCCTCCGGATGAGGACGATGGCAGTGGCAACCCTTTTTCCGTAAGTGGACAGCGCTCTGAATCCCTTACCTTTCTGGTAAACGGCGCCGACAACAACGATTTTTTGGGCAACAATGCCGTGGTCAATCCCAATCCCGATGCGCTGGGGGAATTCAAGATCCTCACCAACAACTACGAAGCCGAGTACGGACGCACTACGGGCGGCATCGTCAATCAGGTCATCAAGTCAGGGACCAATGGCTATCACGGCGACTTGTTTGAGTTCTTCCGCAATGATGCGCTGAATGCGCGAAACTATTTTCTGCCGGCAGTCACGCCCTTCAAGCGGAACACGTTTGGCGGGACGCTGGGCGGTCCGATCAAGAAAGACCAGACCTTCTTCTTCATTGCCTATCAGGGAGTGCGCCGGCACGAGGGGGAAGTGGCTCCGATCCTGCAAGTGCTAAGCCCGAACGAGCGCAAGGGCGACTTCAGCGAATTGCTGCCGCAGACGCAGTTGATTAATCCCATCACGGGCGCCAACTATCCCAACAACCAGGTGCCGGTGAATTCGGTGATCGCGAACTACATTGCCAAGTACCTGCCGCTGCCCAACTTGCCAAACAATAATTTTGTGTCGTCGCCGATCGAAGTCGACCGCGAAGACCAGGGCATCGCCCGCGTTGACCATCGCATTGGCCAGAAGGACTCGATCTCAGCGTCCTACATCATCGATGATTTGGGCCAGAATTTTCCTTTCCAGGTCACAAATGGCGGCACCACTGGCGGAAACGTTCCGGTGGGCTCGGGTTTCAACAGCTTTACGCGGACGCAGCTGGGTTCTATCACCTGGCTTCACACATTCAGCCCAAAGGTGGTGAATGAGTTTATCTTTGCCGCCAATCGCAGCGCGGTCCTTCAATTTGTACCGCATGACACCACATCTCCCTCGGCCCTCGGCTTCACCAATGTGAACCCCGATGATCCCGCCGGCACTGCGCCGCCAGACATAACGACTCCGAGCTTCAACCTCGGGCCCAACCCCGAAGGTCCGACCAAGATCCACGATGTCACGTTCCACTGGCAGGACAGCGTTTCCATGACCCGCGGCCACCACAACATCAAGTTTGGCGCCGACATCCGCCGAGTACGAAACAACTTTAATTTCGATTTCGATAACAACGGCCTCTTTGATTTCGGGAACGATCAGAATTTTACGGGCAGTCCCCTGGCTGATTTCGTGGGCGGATTCTTCGACGAGTACTCGCAATTCTCCAAAGCGGTGTACGGTATTCGTACCACCGACTGGCACTTCTTTGGCCAGGATTCCTGGAGAATACTGCCGCGATTGACGTTGAGTTATGGGTTGCGCTATGAGTACGATTCGCCGCTGGAAGATCCACATAACGAGATCTTAGGATTCTTTCCGGGCCAACAATCCAAAGTTTTTCCCGGCGCACCTCAAGGTGTTCTCTATCCCGGAGATCCGGGGACTCCGAACCGGGGTCTCACGTATCCGGACCGCAACAACTTCGCGCCTCGGTTTGGTTTTGCCTGGGACATGCTGGGCAAGGGCAAGCTGGTGATGCGTGGCGGTTATGGCATCTTTTATGACATCGAAGACGGCGCCCTGAATTTGCAGTTCGGCGGGGAGGCGCCGTTCGGTCAGGTTACGCAAATTCTTCCCGCGCAATACACCGGAGTTGCTTCCGACGCCATCGCCGATCCGTTCACGCCGTTTGGCCTGCCCAACCCTTATCCCACCGGCGGCAAAGTGGGGTCCACATTCGGCGTCCCCGCAATCCAGTTTGCCTACGTTGTCGACCCGCATTTCCGGACTCCGTATTCGGAGAATGTGAACTTCGGCTTCCAGTATCAGGTCACGCCCGACACCATGATTGAAGCCGACTACGTGGGCAGTTTTTCCCGCAAAGCCATCGCTACCACCGATGTGAACGCTCCGGTGCAAAGCATCATGCAGCAGCAATTGACCAACTTTGGCTTCACCAACCCTGATTGCGCGCGCCCACTCGCTGGCTGCGCCGACCCGACGAACCCCAACTCCAGCCCCACGGGAGCTTTGCAGTTGTTCACCGATCTGAGCAGCGGCACCTCGAGCAGTAACCAGTTCCAATTCACCGTGGATAAGCGTTTCAGCCACGGGTTCAATATTCGTGGAGCGTACACGTTCGCGCATACCATCGACGATCAGTCGGGATTCCGCTACAACAGCTCGGTATACACCGATCCGTTTAACCATGCGTTCGATCGTGGATCGGCCAACTTCGATGTCAGACAACGACTTGTAGTCAGCGGAATTTGGAAGCTGCCCCTGGCCCAGAGAATCCAGAACGGATTCGCGCGCAAGCTACTGGAGGGCTGGGAGACCAGCGGAATCGCCAGTTTTCAAACTGGGACCCCGTTCACTATTTTTTCCAATAACAATTCCAGTCAGGAAAACATCTTTCTCGATCGAGCCGATCTGATCGGGCCCATCCAGTATTTTGGCCCCCGGTCGTTGCATAGTTTCGATCCTTCCACCGCCAACTGTCTGGGCGGCGCCGTCACCAGCGGGAATTTCTATTTCAACCCCAACGCTTTCGACTGCGTCAACGTTCCCAACTTCAGCTTTGGGAATTCCGGCAGGAACATCTTGCGTGGTCCCGGGCGAAACAACTTCGATCTGACTTTCGGGCGCATCTTCAAACTGACAGAAAGCAAGACCATCGAATTCCGGTCTGAGTTCTTCAACGCATTCAATCATGCCCAATTCTTCAACCCAGACCACAACGGTTTCGACAACAATTTCGGCCAAATCACACAGGCCCGCGATCCCCGAATCATTCAGCTTGCCCTGAAGTTTGTCTTTTGAGGACGATGCGAGTGGGTCGCGAGAGCTCGATCCTGGATTTAGCCCAGCGGGGAGTCGGTCATGCGGAAACGGGTGCGCACGTGCTCGGACAACAGCGCAATCGCGGCGCGATTGTTCACGGGATCGGCCTGGGTAAGATATTTCATAGCCTCGACCAGCAAGCGCTGGCCATCCACGTAGCGGGGGTCGGAACTGCGCTCTCGTCGCCGGCTGGGTCCCAATTTGGGCGGAACCGGAATGGTAAAAACTTTAGCCATGAAAGTAGAACGCCTCGCGGCTTCTTCTTGCTCTCTGCCTTGGGGCGTGATTGCAGTATAACGCCCCATGTCGGGTTTTTCAGCCCTTATCTTTTGCCATTGAAGCATCGCCATAATGCACTTTAACCCTTGGGAGACAAGAACTTAGTCCTGCCCGTGGTCTTCAGCTTGAAAGTTCCGTCGGGGATCTTCTGGTTGAGCCGGATGTCGGAATAGGTAGCCAGACGGTAGTCGCCGCCGGGTGCGAATAACTGCTGACGAAGCGACACCCCCCGCGCCGGATCGATCCACAACCAGATGTGATCGAAGGTGTTGCGGACTTTTTCGGACTTGGGGACTATAGTGAGCTTGGCCGTGTCGATGCCGTCGACGTTCTCGGTTCCGGAGTAGGTCACGTCGAAAGACTTCAGCATGTCCTGGCCGCTGCCGCCGAAACCCAGCACCAGGAAACTCTCAAAGGCGGCGCGATCCTTGCCGGCATTGTATTCGGTCACCTGATCAATCTTGGACTGGTAGACCTGAATCTTGCTGTCGGTAAATAACACATACTTGGAAGGTTCCGGATCACTGATGTCAGCCGCCATTTCCACCTGGCTGCCGGAACGTCGAAAATACACCATTCCCTTTTGCGTGTCAGTGTCATTCACGATCTTGGTGTATTGGGCCCAAACAAAATTTGCCTGGGTGGTATGGAAATTGGCAGCAGTACGATCCATTTGCTCCAGCACCTGCTGGAGCGGAGTCTTTTGTGCCCACGCGGAATAGGCAAAGGAGAGCAACAGCAGGCATAGAATGGCGGGCGCATGAGCGCTCGGGGAACCATTTTGTCTACCGCTGTACCCAGACTCTATAGGACAGCACTTGCCCCGAGCGATCACGGACAACCTCATATTTGGAGATGCTGACCTCACCAGAAACCGGCTCGATGATGCTGAGAAGTTCGGCGCGAATGGTGTCATCTTCTTTGCCCTGAACTCCCTTGGCGTCGATCTGGTAAATGAATCCATTTTGACCGTCGGGAGTGACTAGAACTCCTGCGGCCCGCGGATTGTGGTCGACCGGTTTATCTCTGAAATTGATGAGCCGAGGTGAGAAGAAGACAAAAAGCAGGATGAGAGTGACCATCACGTCGTATTGGACGGTGCCCCGCTCGTGGGACCAGAGAATATAGCTGCGAATTGTGCTCCAGATTCCTCGCACCGGCGCCGCGGGCGTTGCCAATATGGTCGTATTCAATTCAGCCCTGTCCCAGTTTATGTTCTTCTCCGAACCTTAGCAATGTAGATCACGGTTAGGGGATGCAAGTCGCTTTTCCTGGCTAAAACTTCTTGGGCAGCAGCCGGTCTACCCCCATGTACGGACGCAATACCTCTGGAATCAACACCGTACCATCGGCCTGCTGATAGTTCTCAAGGACGGCCAGCCAGGTGCGTCCGATGGCCAAGGCACTGCCGTTCAGAGTGTGAACGAACTCGCTCTTGTTCTTGCCCTCGGGACGGAAGCGGATGTTGGCCCGGCGGGCCTGGAAGGCCTCGAAGTTGGAGCAGGAAGAAATTTCACGGAATAACTGCTGTCCCGGCAGCCAGACTTCAAGGTCGTAAGTCTTTGCCGAGGAAGGCCCCATGTCGCCGGTGCAGAGAAGAACTTTGCGATAGTGCAAGCCCAGCTTTTGCAGAACTTCTTCCGCGTTGGCGGTCAGCTTTTCTAATTCCTCGTAGGATGTCTCGGGACGGGAAAACTTCACCAACTCCACTTTCTGAAATTGATGTTGCCGGATGATGCCGCGAACGTCTTTGCCGTAGGAACCGGCCTCACTGCGGAAGCACGGCGTATAGGCGGTCAGGCAGATGGGCAAGCGGGAGGCATCGAGCGTCTCATTGCGGTAAAGATTCGTGACCGGAACTTCGGCAGTGGGAATAAGCCAGAGGTCGGTGTCTCCATGAGGGACGCGGAACGACTCCGAGGCAAACTTGGGGAGCTGTCCGGTTCCGTAGAGGGA
This sequence comes from Terriglobales bacterium, assembly GCA_052147055.1. GTDB lineage: Bacteria > Acidobacteriota > Terriglobia > Terriglobales > Acidobacteriaceae > JABCZH01. The sequence goes on along the minus strand of JBKQLO010000150.1, from coordinate 11,621 downwards.
GTCAGAGTTCACGAGATACGGCGGCAACACCTCGGTGTAGCCGTGCTGGCGGGTGTGAAGATCGAGCATGAAGTTAGCCAGCGCCCGCTCCATGCGCGCGCCAAGGTCCCAGTAAACGGCAAAACGCGCACCGGTCAGCTTGACGGCGCGTTGCAGATCGAGTATCCCGAGTTGCTCTCCTAACTCCCAATGCGGCTTGGGAGCGAAGTCGAATTTCGGCGGTGTGCCCCAGCGGCTGACTTCCACGTTGTCGTCGGCGCCCTTGCCGGCTGGCACGCTCATGTGCGGCATATTGGGCAGCCCGGTAAGGATGTCCCGCAAGCGGGTGTCGTATTCTTCTGCGGCTTTTTCCAGTCCCTGAATTTCCTCGCGCAGCTCCTTGGTTTCGGTGATGAGTGCAGAGGCATCCTGGCCGCTCTTTTTCAGCTTGGCAATTTCGTCGGTCTTTTGATTGCGATGCGCTTTGAGGGTTTCCGCGCTGGTGATGGCCTGGCGGCGCTGGGCGTCAACCTGATGGAAGTCCTTCAGCAGGGTGCCGGGATCCAGGCCGCGGGCGCGCAGTTTCTCCTCGATTAAGGGCAGGTTTTCGCGGACAAAATTCAGGTCAAGCATGGAAACAAGTACTTTATCGGAAAAGTGGGGGGGAATGCACGCGGTTCCACCTGGCGGTACTGCTCCAGTTTAAGACACCACCCACTTGGCGCGGATGCGGCGGCGACAACCACTGCGACTCGGTTTGAAACCAGTTCTCAGATCTCGGTTCGCAGTTCTCAGACTACTTAATATTTACCGTCAGCAACTGCGCGCCGGCCACGACGTAGTCAAGCGCCGGAGTGGCGGCTTCGTTGACCGACGATTCGTTGGAAACCACCATGTCCTGCGTTCCGCGCATGCCCTCCATTACGTTCATGATGGAGAGCGGCAGCGAGGGCATGACTTTGTCCGCAATCATGGCCTCGGGATCGGCCTCGAGCAGGGAGACGTAAACCCGGTTGTTTACGTGTTCTTTGTTCAGAAAGGAGATGGTCGATGCCAGGTCCAGCTTGTGAATGAAGGTTGGACCGCCATGCCGGAACCGGTCGAGGGTATCGCCGTCACTGACCAGGATGCGCAGTGGGCCCTTGCAAGTGGACGGCGGGATGCGGACGTGAATCTGCTGCACCACGCTCTCGCCGCGGTAAGGCCGCAGCATGGCCTCAATGACGATGTCGTCTCCCGGCCGGGCTTCAGTGACGTCGGTGCGGGCATTTTCCAGGCGGGCCCAGCGGCGGTCGTGAACCACGTCGAAATCAAGCTGCACGCCGCGAATCGCCGGCATGCTGTAAGGATTATCGTAAATGCGGCTGAAGCGCTCACCCAATGAAGTTGCCGCCAGCATAGCGCCGGGTTGGCCGCCGTCAATGGTGGCAAACATGTCCTGCATGGCGACCTCGGGGTAGCCATCCACATTGATGCGGCCGCTCATCCGGTAGGTGGTTTCTTCGCCGTATTCGTTCACGCCGTGCAAGGCGTTGAACACCGTGGCTGACATGGCGACCGGACTTAAGCGCGCGTTGTTCAAGACCTCGTAGTGAAACTGCTTGGAGCTGGAATCGCCGTGAATGGCAAGAGTGACCGGGATCATTTCCGGGGTCTTGCCGAACTCACCCAGAATTCCGTTATGGCGGTCCTGCACAAATGCGCCGATGGCCTCGGTGGCGTTTACGATCTTGAACGCGTTGAGCGGCGAGGGCACCGTGGCCAGCACCTGGGCCTTGGTCATGGGCAGGTCCACCATGCCGAACTGCATCAGGGGATGACCGCACGCCAACAGATGCTCGGCATCCATGTAGGTGACGGTACAGGTAGCCGCAATGTCCATGTCGCCCCGCACCAGAATGGCGCTTACCGCCGAGCCCGGCTCGATGGGCTCGGGCTGCTTGGCATCACTGACCGAGCCCACGCCCATCACCGGAACGATGCCTGCCGAGGCAAACTGGGAAGCGAAGCGCTGAACCGCATCTTCAGAGAATCCATCGAAGACCAGGGGCGTTTCAATCGGCCTGAGATAGTTGGCAAAATCCTGGATGGACTCACCGTTCACCGCGGGACTGGCGACTTTGCGGGGAGGGAGCGAAGTGGGCTTAGCGTCCACCGGAACGGCGGTGGGAGTTCGATCCAAAGCACTGATTTCGAGCATTTCCGCGATCGGAGTCACGCCGGCGATCGGTTCCTTGGAAAATTCTCCGATGCGGAAGGCCACAGCCCCGGCCAGTTTACCGCCGAAGTAAACCGGGCTGCCGCTCATGCCCGCCACCACTCCGTTGTACTCCGCCTTGGCGCCACCCAATCGCACCAGGATGACGTCGCCCTTGGGGCCGTTGACATTTTTCAAAATGCCCAGAACCTCGACCTCCATGGCCTCGGGCTTGGTGCCTTGAAACACGGTGTAGGCCACGCCATGCATTCCGGCGTGAATCTGGTTGATAGGAAGCGTCTCTACCGGTTTGCTGGTTTGGGCACAGGCGAGGGACAAAAGCAGGCAGGACGCGGCCACGGCGAGAACTACCGATCTCATGACAAGTTTTCCCCGGAGGGCCGCGAACCGGCCCCGGAACCAAATACTTACACTTCGCGCGTTTTATAGAGGTTGCCGGATAGGAGAGGGATTGATGCCTAGCAAAACATCCCAATCGCGAAGCTCTGCGTCTATACTAGCATAGGATTTTCAGAGGATTTCAATGTTTTCCTGCGGTTCTGAAGCACTGATTCGGGCTGTCTGGAGCTTGGCTCGGCACGGACTATGGGCAGCTTTGGCTGTGGGAACCATGGCTGCGACAGCGCTTTCAGCGCAGGCACAGGATCAACCGCCGGCCGGCAACGGGCCGCAGACCCAGGCCCCGACTGAGTCGGGCGGCCCGCAGGGCGATGTTGGACCCTACGCGATCCCCAAGAAAAAAGAAGAGCCGCCCCCACCTCCGCCGACCAAGCCCAAAAAGATCGAGGGTATGGGGGACTACTCGATCCAGATCAGTGTGCCCCTGGTGGACGTGCCGGTGATAGTCACGACCAAGGACGGGCAGTTTATTTCCAGCCTCAAGAAGGAAAATTTCAAGGTTTATGAAGATGGCGTGCAGCAAACCATCAGCAACTTCAGCATATCGGACGCGCCCATTACCGCGGTGTTGCTGGTGGAGTTTGCAGACATTTTCTATGGCATCACCATCGAGACCCTGCAGGCCTCCTACAGCTTTACCCAGTCCTTGAAGCCGGACGACTGGGTGGCGGTGACGTCGTATGACATGAAGCCGCAAATTCTGGTGGACTTCACCCAGGACAAGCGCGCGATCTTTGGGGCTTTGAATACGCTGCGTGTGCCCGGATTCGCCGAGACCAACCTATTTGACGCCTTGTACGACACCTTGGACAGGGTGGACCGGGTCGAGGGGCATAAGTACATCATCCTGATCAGCAGCGGCTTCGACAGCTTCAGCAAGCTCAACCTTGACCAGATCGTGAAAAAGGTCAAAACCACCAAAGACGTGACAATTTTTGCTGTCAGTACGGGCTGGATAATCCGGGAATACTGCGAAGTCAATCGATGCACCAGCGGGACGCGCGGGGCTGCCGGCATCCCGGTGACCCAGATGGACTATCTGCAAGCCGACAACGAAATGCAGACCTTCGCCCGCATGACCGGGGGACGCTTCTACCAACCGCGTTTTCAGGCGGAATATCCGGAGATATTCCACGACATCGCCGGCGACATCCGCCACCAGTACAGCATTGCGTATCACCCTACGAATCCCAAGCTCGACGGCAGCTATCGCAAATTGAAGGTCGAAGTAGTTGCCGCGGACGGCGGCCCGCTCAAAGTCCACGATCAGAAGGGCAAGGATGTAAAGTTTCAAGTCAATGCGCGCGAGGGCTACACGGCAAAGCACGTCGTAGACTAAGGGCACCGCTAGTGAACGTGGAACAAGCGGTCCAGCAGAAATAGAAATCCCACACCTAAGAAGACCACCAGGGCCATCTTGACCCCCGGCTCACGATTGACTTCCGGGATCAGGTCAGAAGCTGCCACATAGATGGTCACACCCGCCGAAAGTGGCAATCCAAAGCTCACCTGGTGCCGGAACACTGCCATGGTCAGCACACCGGCAAAGGTGGCGGCTCCCAGCAGAACCGACGCACCCCAGGCCACACGCCGGCTGCGGCCGCTGGCCAGCATGACTGAGGTGATGGTGAAGCCCTCGGGAATCTTGTGCAGAAAAATCGCGAAGAAGATGATCCAACCCAGCCAGTTGGAGACGAGAAAGCCGGAGGTGATGGCGATGCCGTCGAAGAAAGTGTGAATGATGAGCCCCAGCAGAACTGAGTAACCCTTGTGAGTGTGAATGAACTGGTCTTTGTGGGTTTCTTCGCCGAAGTGGAAGTGAGGGGTGACGGTGTGCTCGAAAAAGTGAACGAGGAGGTAACCTACCAGAACCAGAAACGCGGCGTCTTTGCCGCGAAGTGCGAGACTTGCGGGGAAGACCTCCACGATAGCCGTGGCCAGCATGAATCCCGCACCCAGCGCCACGAAGTATTTGAGATAAGAGCGGTCCCAATTCTTCTGGACGATGATGGCGCCCCCAAAAACATTGGCAGCGGCGGCGGTTAGGCCGAGCAGAAGACTGAGGAGAACAGGGTTCATTGGCGAGGAAGGATGATACCAGTTCTGAGTTGAAAGCTGCTTCTCAGCCGCTGTGCCGGATGTGCATTACGTCTCCATCCTGAACTATGTAGTCCTTACCTTCGAGACGTAACGTGCCTCGGGCTCGCGCATCGGCTTCTGAGCCAGCGTCGAGCAGTTGGTCCCAACGGATCGTCTCAGCCCGAATGAAGTGTTTTTCCAGATCGGAGTGAATGGCCCCGGCAGCTTCGACGGCGCGAGTATGGACGGGAATCGTCCAGGCTCGGCATTCGTCTTCGCCGGCGGTAAAAAACGAAATCAGGCCGAGGAGTGCATAGGTTGTCCGAATGAGACGCACTAAGCCACTTTCTTTGAGTCCGTAGCTGGAGAGAAACTCGGCGGCATCGGCGTCGCTCATCTCCGCCAGTTCAGCTTCCACCTTGCCACAGATGGCGGCCGCGCCCGCGTTGGGCCGAGAGGCGACCTCGGTCAGCTTGTGCTTCGCTACCGCTTTTTCGAGGTCATCTCCGAGCGCGGTGCTTTCGCCGATATTCAAGACATACAGGATCGGCTTCTCGCTGAGGAACATGAAGCCGCGCAGGCGTTTCTTGTCCTCGGGTGTCATTTCCATCTCGCGCAACGGATGCTCCGACTCGATGTGCGTCTTCGCCCGTTTGAGCAAGTCAAATTCCTTCTCGAGTTCTGGCGTACGCATTTTCTTGAGGTCTTTCTCCAGCCGCTCCAGGCGTTTTTCAATCTGTCCAAGATCGCTGACCATGAGATCAAATTCGACGTTCTTGATATCACGCAAAGGATCGACCGGCCCGACGTGAGGGATGGAGAGATCGTCAAAAGCGCGAACCACGTGAGCCAGGGCATCCACCGTGCGCAAATTGCCCAGGTAAGCAGTCTCCTTGAGCGCCTCTTGCCCGATGGCGCCGACGTCCACGTATTCGACGGAGGCGTGGGTCAGTTTCTTGGGGTTGTAGAGCGCTGCCAGCCGGTCGAGACGGTCGTCGGGAACCTTGGCTACGCCCACGTGGGCCTCGCGAGGGTTGGAGTAGGCATGCTCAGAGAGATTTGCCTTGGTTAGGATGCGGAATAAAGATGTCTTGCCCACCTGTGGCAGGCCGATGATGCCAGTTTTCATGGAAAGAACGCTCTTGGCTGTTAGCTCTTGGCTCTTAGCTCTTCATTGAAATGAACTTCAAGAATAAACGATGCAGGTGTGAATGCCCAAATCGTCTGGAGGGTTGGTGGGTCAAGCCAAGAGCCAAAAGCCAACGGCCAAGAGCCTAGGCACGGAGCGCCGAAGCGGTGAGATAAACGACGACCAAGCCCAGCAGCAGCACTCCGCCTTCGGCTCGTGTGGACCAAACATGCAGCGCATCGAACTGCATGCGAGCGGGATTGTCAGGCGGAACGGAGTCGATCTCGCCGATCGAGGCACGCAACGTGTCCATGCGAGGAATGATTCCAAACTGCGAGACCAGTGTGAGGATGAGCATCGCGACGAGGATGAGGTTGCGTGCAGCGAACGGATGAGCCATGCCGCGGGTCAGGCGGCTGTAAAGAAGGGAACTCACCAGAAAGAGCAGCCCCGAGAACATTCCCATCCAGTGCAGGATCCCGAGAGTCCGGCCGACAAGATTTCCGGCCAGATGCCGGGTTGGCAGTACAGCAAACGCTGCGGGAGCAACCACGAAGGCAAATAAGATCAACCCGCCGATCCAAACGATCAGAGATAACAACATTAGAAATCGAAGAAATGACATAGCGAACATTATAGCGGGCGAGGCTGATCGCAGCTTTTACATTGGCACTGGAGTGCCGTCCACGATCTCCTGGACTACCTGCTCGGCCTGCTCGGATTTCTTCAGAGTTGAAGAGTAGAGGCCGTTGACTACGACCCGATGAGCAAATACCGGAACCACCAGCGGCTTGAAGTCCTCGGGAGTACAAAAGTTCCGGCCCTCGAGGAAAGCAGTGGCCTGGGCCGCGCGATAAAGCATCTGCGAGCCGCGAGGAGAAACTCCCAACGAGAAGTGTTCGGTCTGCCGCGTCTTCTGAACAATGGCAAGGGCGTAGCTGACCAGCGAATCATCCACGCGAATTTGCGTCACCACATTCTGCATCTCGAGCAACTCTGCGCCAGTGAGCACGGGCCGTAGCGCGTCCAGCTTCGCAGTCCCGGCATCGGAGCGCAGAATCTCGCGCTCGGCTCCGCTGTCGGGATAGCCCATGCGCACCCGCATCAGGAAGCGGTCGAGTTGCGACTCAGGCAAAGGATAGGTGCCGTGATGTTCGACCGGATTTTGGGTTGCGATCACCAAGAACGGCTGCGGCAGCGGATAGGAGTGAGCGTCCACGGTGACCTGACCCTCGTTCATGGCTTCGAGAAGTGCAGATTGCGTCTTCGGGGTCGTACGGTTGATCTCGTCGGCCAGCAGCACATTGGTGAAAACTGGGCCGCGCTTGAATTCGAACTCCTGCACGGCGGCGGAGAAGATGGAGATGCCCAAAACGTCGGAGGGCAGCATGTCGCTGGTGAACTGCACCCGCTGAAAGGTGCAATCGAGGGCCCTGGCGAGGGCCTGACCCAGTGTGGTCTTGCCGACGCCGGGTACGCCTTCGATCAGCAGGTGACCGCGAGCGAGCAGGCAAGTCACGGCCAGGCGGACGACCTCATCCTTGCCACGGATCACCTTGCGGAGCGCTTGTTCCAGCTGGGCCGCGCGGTGCGAAACAGCACTGGCAGTTTCAGGCGACATTACAGCGATTCTACTATGGGGAGGTAGGGCAGGGCGGGTTACGGAGGTTACGATGCAAGCATTCAGCACTCAGCCGTCAGCATTCAGCCCTTCCAGAGTTCGCAGACTTCACATTCTAGAATGGCTGAATGCTGATTGCTGACGGCTGAATGCTTACTGCGTAAACTCCGCTGGCCTTCCGGTCAGACGCTCGATGCGCTTGGCGATGGGCGGGTGGGTCGAAAACAGGTTGCCCATGCTCATTCCCAGTAGCGGCTGAATGATGAACAGATGCGCGGTCGACGGCGTTGCCTGCATGGGGATGCGGCGAGAGTAGGCGTCGAGCTTGGAGAGCGCGCTGGCGAGAGCATAAGGATTGCCGGTGAAGTGGGAGCCGGTCGCGTCGGCCTGGTATTCGCGGGAGCGCGAAACTGCAAGCTGAATGAGCGAGGCCGCAATGGGCGCCAGGATCAGCATGAGCAACGCGCCGATTCCTCCGCCGCGGCGATCGTCGCGATCGCCACCACTCCATCCGCCGAAAATCATGGCCCAACGTCCCATGCTAGCGAGCATGGTGATGGCGCCGGCAACGGTGGCAGCGACAGAACTGATAAGAATGTCACGGTTGCTCACATGGCCGAGTTCGTGGGCCAGCACACCTTCGAGTTCCTCGTCATTGAGCAGCTTGAGGATGCCCTCGGTCACGGCGACAGAAGCATGCTGCGGGTTGCGTCCGGTGGCGAAGGCGTTTGGCGACTCGTTAGGAATCACATAGATCTTCGGCATGGGGATGCCGATTTTTTGCGTGAGCCGCTCGACTGCCTCATAAGCGCGCGGCAGTTGCTCGCGAGTTACCGGCTGCGCGCGATACATGGCCAGCGCGATCTTGTCGGAGTAGAAATACGAGATGAAGTTCATGACGGCGGCCAGCCCCAGAGCCAGGAACATGCCGTTCTGGCCACCGAAGGCGCGGCCGATGAACATCAACAGCAGGGTTAACAGCGTCAGCAAAAACGCGGTTTTGAAGGTATTTCCCATAGCTTTTCTCAGTAGATTAGATGGTACCTGAGGCTGGGGGATTCAGGCGGGGATCAGCGGCGAGACTGCGGGCGTAAGTGCCGCTGCTACAAGGAGGAACGCAGGACTGGCCAGATCCGACCGGAGAGTTACTGCGTCAAAATCCAGTTTGCTACCTTCTCCAGCGCAACCGGCGAGATGGTTTCTTCGATCTCTGCGTACTCTGCGGGTGCGCCGGTCTTCGCCGTTTGAAACAAGTGGTTCAGGCCGGGGAGTTCATCGATTTCAAAGTGCTTGTTGCCCGCTTGTTCCAGCGCTTTCCGAATGGCCGGCAGATTTTGTTTGGGCGGGACTTGCGTATCTTTTTCGCCGTTAAGCGCCAGCACGGGGCAAGTGACTTTGCGCAAGGCGGTCGCCGGATCGTAGGTCAGAAAGTAGCGAAACCAGGGGGAAGTGATCCGCTTGAGCTGCGCACCGATCTGCGCCTCCGGCACATCGCCTGCCATTTTTTCCTTCACTTCCTTCGCAAGCACAGCCTCATCCCTTTCTGTCTCCACGAGCGTGAGGATCTCACGTTCCTTGGCCGCACCTTTGGCGGCTTCTTCCGGGCTTTCCCCACTGGCCAGCCCAATGGCTTCAACCTGCGCGGCCAGGAGTGCATCGCCCGGAACACCTGTGCCAGCCATCATCACGATGAAGGCCACATCGGGATTGCGTGCTGCCACCATGGGCGCAATCACGCCGCCTTCGCTGTGTCCGATCAAGCCAATCTTGCGAGGGTTGACCTCGGAGCGGGTCTTCAAATATGTCACCCCCGCCTCAGTGTCGGTGGCAAAATCGGCAGTCGTCGCTGTCGCGAAGTTTCCTGTGGACTTGCCAACTCCACGATCGTCCGCTCGCAAGACGGCAATGCCCTTGCGCGTGAGATAGTCAGAGAGAACTAGGAACGGCTTATGCCCCATCAGGCTTTCATCGCGATCCTGCGGGCCGGAACCGGTGATCAGCAACACGGCAGGGAACGGCGTCTTACCGGGCGGGATTGTGAGCGTCGCCGCCAGCGTGACGTGCTGCGCCGTATTGTCGAAGAAGACCTCTTCTTCGCCGTACGGGTAGGGCTTGGTCGGATTCTGCGGCCGCTTTCGCTCCAACTCCGACTTGTCCTTCACCGGCTTAAGCACCAGCGGAAGGCTGCGCCCGCCCTGCGTCCATGTCCCATCGATCGCTGATCGATCGGCGACGATTTTGCCCTCAAATACGCCTCCGATCTGTTTGGCTTCCATCTTCAGCGATGCCCCGTCGCGCGTGACGGAAGCGACAGGTAAACCCTTCGTGCCCTGATCCGGACTGTCCAGCGTGGCGGTCAAACCGTCTTCTGTGTTGACGATGTGGAAGACGACGCGCAGTTTGATCACGCCTGTGTCCAGTGAGCCCATCCAGGCGCCGTCAATGTCTGACGGTTTAGCCGGCTTATGCTCAGATCTGACCGGCGCAGTTGCGCGCTTGAAGTCAAGCGGCAGCGCCTGCCCTTGCGACCATGTCCCGGTGATCGTTTTGCCGTCGGTCGCAACTCTTCCATCGTAAGTTCCGTGAACCGCATCCACGCCCAAGCTCAGCTTTGAATCCTTCAGGGATATAGAACTTACCGGAATGCCGTTGGCACCCTGGTCCACACTGTCCAGGGTAGCCTTGAGTGTGCCGTCGGCATTCTTGGCGATGTGCAGCACAAGTCGCAGTTCCGCACCGTTCGCCGACAGTGTCCCCTGCCAATCGCCGGCAATGTCTTGAGCCCTGGCGAAGCTCACAGTAGCGGCAACCAGCGCCGTCAGAATTAATATTCGTTTCATGTTTTATCTAACCGTCCTCCATCACCAGTTACGCGACGGGCGAGGACGCCGGTCGTCCACGCTTCAACGCCCGCTCCAGCGTCTGGTCGAGCGCGGCTTTGGCTTTCTCGTATTCCAGTTGCGAGATTTTGCCTTGCTTGTGCTCGACTTCGAGCTGGAATAGTTCTTCCTTGAGAGCGTCGAGCAGAAGCGCAGAGCGGTCCGCGATGGCCGGTTTGGCAGCGACAGGAGGGTCAGGAACCTCAATGTCAGCGGCTGCGAATTGCGGCACGGTGGTTCTGGAACGTCCCATGACGAAAATCGCGCCGGCAGCCAGCACCAGCCCAAAGCCGCCGAGAATGTACCAACGATATTTTTCCAGAGGATCGGGCGCGTCAATCGGCGGGCCGAGGCCACCGCCGGGGCGGGAATCGCGGCCGGTTGTCGCGCCGCCTACGGGAGACGGCGCGCCCGCACTATCATCCCCGGAATCAGTCAGAGCTCCGGTGCCGGAAACGCTGAAGTCGAGCGGCTGACCAACGGTGGTGTTCGATGCTACCTGAACCACCGCGTCGGGCTGGCGAGGATCATTCATGGCGACGAACGCCGTCCCTTGCCCGGCGGTGAATTGCATGCTCTTGGGCACCATGACGACAAAGTGCTGGGCACCGTAGATGGCTCGTGGATTGATGCTGGCCTGGCCGCTGTAAGGCAGGTGGAAGGCGACCTGGAACTGGGTCTCGCCCGGGCGCAGGGGAAAAATGAAAGCGTAGCGGTTTTTCTCCTTCTGCGGAACGGGAGCAGAGTTGATGGGCTGACCGCCGGCGGTCTCGGCCATCGACTGGTCGATCTGCGCGCCTTCGGGTAAATAAAACTCAAAATTCTGATCGTTCATCTGGGTGCGCGGCGGGTTCGAGGTGTTGTTGACAGCAAACAGGCGGACACCTCCCAGGTCGCCTCCCTGGGCCTGAAAGCGCATAACGTCAGCAGTGACGCCAATGCCTGCGACTTTCTTGGCAACGTCAAAAACCTGCACTTCGACCGATGTGGTTCCGGGAGGCGCCATGCGGTGGTAGGTCACTCCCTGATGAATTACGCGTATGAGATGTGGTCCGCCCGCGTCGAGCTTGAGGGTGAAGCTGCCTCTTGCGTCAGTTTGGGTACGGCTGGCTTCCTGCATTCCATTCATCAGGCTGAGGAGGACAACGTCGTCGCCGGATGCCGGCTTGTTAGTGGTGCCGTTGGTGACCGTGCCGGTGAGATCTCATTGATTGAAAGGAAATCCTGAATGGCGTTCGCAACAAGGTACGACTTACTGCGATCTGTTGCTTTTGCGAGTTTATCAAGCCTGTCTTTTGTTTGGCTGTCAACCCTAAT
>JBKQLO010000149.1:0-11206 GCA_052147055.1 Terriglobales bacterium | reverse complement strand
CATTAGAATCTATTTCACGAATGACCTTGGGAAGGGCACGGCAAGCCGTGCCGCCAAGGTCCCCAACCCCTTGTCATCTGCTGGGTGCCCCACTCCTTCGCGTTCTTTGCGAAGGGGTGGGCAGGGCTGACAATGCTCGTGTGGGGCGGACACTCTCGTCCGCCGCCGTTGATTTGCCTGTGTGCAGGCAGCCCCGTGACCGCCGGCCGGCCGTGGATTCTGGGTGCCCCACTCCTTCGCGTTCTTTGCGAAGGGGTGGGCAAGGCGCCGAAAGCGCGGTTCGTATCAGGGAAGTTGAGGAGCACCGTGGAAGGGCACGGCTTCAGCCTCGCCGTAAGACTGCCAACCCCTTGTCATCCTGAGGCAGCGGATCCTTCGCAACGCGAAGGATCCCAACGAAGGATCTATGCATTTGCGTGCCCAGGCACGACCGACGCCCCAGGCGCTACCCTCGATTCCTCGTCATTCCGCGGAGCACCGCGACGAGGAATCTGCTGTCCTAAACTTAGGCACCGACGGGGTGGCGAAGACGCTCGTGTGGGGCGGACGCCCTCGTCCGCCGCTTTTGACTTTGCTCGTGTGCAGGCAGCCCCATGACCGACGGGTGGCCATTCTAACGTCGAGCCTTTTGCGACGTTAGAGTGGGGCCGTGGATTCTGGGTGCCCCACTCCTTCGCGTTCTTTGCGAAGGGGTGGGCAAGGCGCCGCAAGAGCGATTCGTATCAGGGAAGTTGAGGAGTACCGTGGAAGGGCACGGCCGCTGCCGCCCCCGGGAGCTAAAGCCGTTCCTTCCAGTACCCCGGCCGGCGATGTCCGTGAGCGAACGCTAGGATCTGTACGCCGGATTCTTTTTCCCGGTAGGTGACTGCAAAAGGAAACCGCTGCAAGATAAATCTGCGGGTGGCGTATTCTCCGGCAGGCCAGCGTTTTGGCGAGTCCATCACCAAGTCAATGGCGCGGTCCACCTCAGCCACAAATTCCTGGGCAGCAGGTTCGCTTCGCTCCAGGTACCACTTCACGGCGGATTTCAGCTCTGCCAGCGCGGCGGGATGAATGTCGAGCCGTTTGCCGGCCATTGGTTACCGGCCACTAAGGATGGCTGCGATTTGCCGTCGCGCTTTGGCCCAGGCGACCGGCTTCACTTTTCCCGAGTCCAATGCCTGTATGCGGCGGGCGATCTCCGCCTGCCACTCCGCTTCCGCCCCTGGGTCCACGGTCTCATCCAGACTCTCCAGCAGCGACCCGGCCAGCGCCGCCCGCGCCGGAGCCGGAAGCGTCAGCGCCTTCTTCAGCAGCTCGGATATTTCTTCGTGCATACCCGCATTCTACCTCCGAATAGCCACAAACCAGCAATGCCAGTGTGGGGCGGACACTCTTGTCCGCCGCCCTTTGACTTGTTTGTGTAGGCGCGGGCGTCCTCGCCCGTGCAAACCACCGGGTGGCCCATTCTAACGTCGCGCCTTTTGCGACGTTAGAGTGGGGCCGTGGACGCCGCCGCAAGCGCGATTCGTATCCGGGACGTTGAGGAGCACCGTGGAAGGGCACGGCTTCAGCCGCGCCGTTACGATCATCTAAGCTCCGGGCTTTAGCCCCTGAGGGCCACTGCGCCGGAAGAGACAAGCCTAGCGGAAATCGAATGGCACCGACCCGGTGCCCGGGCCATTTGTCACTCGGCCTTACCTCTTGACAGCAAGTAACATTCCGCTTAAAGTTCGGCCACGGTTTTTTCGAGGGGGAAAACCGAAAATACAATAAGGAGGAGCCCGTCAATGGCTCGCTTCGTGTCGATGTCCCCTCACGCTGTCCCGCACGTTTCCTTCTCCTTCCAAACCCGACGCAGTACGAACGCAGCGCAGCGCCTTGGTATTAGATGTTTGAGCCTCGCCATCTTCTTTGGAGTTGAGGTTCTACTCAGCGGATGCGGTGCTGCGTACCATCGGGATAAGCTCTGGAACAATACCTTCGGAAATGCCAATGGCTACCAAGGCTACGTTATCAAGATGCTAAACGAGCCAGGTGCAGAAGGCTGGAAAACGAAGTACTACAGCGACCTCACAACGAACGGTGTAACGGAGGATCAAAAAGTATCGGACCGCAACCGCGTTATCAACGCGTATATGGTCTTGGCAGATGTTGCCTATTTCAAGTTTAGTGGTGGATACAACGATCAAATTGCCAAGTTTGAAATCGGGGCTGATATGGTCAATCTTGGGTTAACTGCTGCTAGCGCGGTGACCCCACCGGCAGCGTTGTTAGGGGCCGCGGCGACCGGTTCCCTCGGTGTGCAGCATAGTCTCGAGAAGAATGCGCTAAACTCCCAAACCAGATTTGCAATTACCAACCGCATGGGAGCAATTCGTGATAGACAACGGGCAGTAATTTTGAAACGGGAACTCGAACCCGTTTCCTGTCCCACGCCCGCTGCCACGAACCCGAATTCTTCGGGCATAGTGTCCGATCAATGCTATTCACTTGAAGACGGGATGCGGGATGTCAATGAGTATTTCAACCTGGGTACTATCAACCAAGCTTTGGCAGACATTAATACCTCGACAGGACAGATCGTGCAGCAAAATCGGGCGACGTTGCAGGGTTCGACGCAAACAACTGCCGCGGCAACAATCACAAGCACAACCAACGCGGACTTTACCGCAGGCACCGCACGGTCTTTCGCTGTGAACACCTCGGGCAGTCCGAGTCCTACTTTGACCGAGATGGGAGCATTACCTGCTGGGCTCACTTTCGCCGATAGGGGAGACGGAACCGCGACTCTTAGCGGTACGCCTGCGGCGGGCAGCGCCGGTAACTACACGGCCACAATCACGGCTCACAATGGGGTTGGTGCCGACGCAACGCAGACCCTCACCATTATTGTGCATTGAGTGGAAATGATGGCGGTGTGTGGGCGGGAGCGAAATCCCCGACGCGCGTAAGCCGAAAATGACTGTCAAAGGAAGGTTCGAGAAACCTGGCACCGCACATGCTGCCACTCCCAGGTCTCGCAAAACCAGCGAGACCTGGGGCGCCCGGCTTCTCCCCACCGGACGGATGCCTTCGTGTGATGAAAAATCCTGCACAAGGCTCTAATTAACGATTTCGCACTGGTCCAACGACATGTAGAGACCAGACACCATCGAAACCCTTCCTATAACTGTGATGCCTTGCCCCATCGGGATTACCTCCAAGTGCGCTGTCCAGGATCCGTCAAAATCGGCGAATACTCTCACCCTGTGCTCACCAGTCGCATCGGTGAACGCGAGCTGTCGCTCAGACACATCTGCTACATTCCCAGAAAAACGCATCCACTTCCCCACATAACGTCCTGTTGCTCGTGTTGCTTCAAGGTTGGTATGCCGCCCATCCAAGAAGGGAGACATAATCTGACTTGGTGTTGCGCCCGCAGGTATCATCACACGTTGCTCAACGACTTTTTCCCTACTTTCAAGGGTCGTTTTGGATCTTGCCCGCAAGTTGTGTCTGTGGAGGATGCGCGAGATCAAGTATGCAGTAATGCACACAGCGAGGCCGCCGGTGATGCGGGGTTGCCAGCCCCACTTCATAGGGTTTGTCACAGCAACGATGACCGTCAGCGCCGCGAGCACCGGCAACAGGTATCTTTCAACGAAAATCGGCATTCCGCCAACCTCCTGCGCGCGTTAACGAGCCACAACACGCCTTATGCCAGTTCAAACCGCGAGGCCAACTAGATCTTACTAACCGCCGCCTCTAGTGCCGCCAAATCCGCCTTACTCTGAGCAAGGATCAGCAAATAGCAGTCTTTGCAGTATGTCTTGTGCCCGAAGGATCCGGGAATGCTTACCTCAAGGCACTTTGTTCCGCCCGAGATCGGGCCATTGCATCGCTTGCACGTGCGCTCTTTCTTCGCAGTAACGATCTTAGTGCTCCCCGCACCGCTGCCGATAAGAGATGGTGTTCTTCCTCGTGGCTCCATTAGTTCTTCTCCTGTCTTGCCTTCAGGCGCCTAGTCAACTTGTTCAGAATCCCTTCAAGGGACTGGGTCGCCGAAATAAACTGCTCTGTTCTCAATTGGCCCCGACTCCCCGGTTCAATTTGCAATTCCTTATCAACTTCTTTATTCACCAACTGAACCGCCGCTACGAAGTTATTTCCTGACACTCCAATGCCGAATTTGAATGCGAGGTCAAGGCCGCCAAATTGCAGGCCCAACCGGTTGAGCAGAAGCTTGGCTGACCGGTTTACCTCCTCGTTAAGTCGACGCCTCGCCTCCCGGCGCTGGCGCTGCGGATTCGTACCAAACGCGGCGCCTGCCTCCACCCTGCGTCTCGTGGGACGCGCCTGTCGTACGAGGGCGTCGACTGCCTCCGCCTCAAAACCTAACGCCTCTGCCTGTGCCTTCAATTCGGCTATCAACGTAGCATCGTCGGAGGCGACGAAGTCCTCTTCGAAGAGTTCGGAAACAATCTCCCGGTTCACCACCATTTCCTCGCCCAGCTTCTGCCGAGTGTCACCAGAGAGGACGTCGCTCGGTGGCTGCTCAGCCTCACCTTCCACCAATTCCTTAAAGAAAACGGCGTCCTCGCGCTCCATGTCACGGAAATCGGAAACCTGCTGGTCTAAATTGAGGCCCACGTGGGTGACGATATAGCCGTAGTTGTCCGGGTGCCGAGCGTCGTTCTGCACAACCACACGCATTATGCGCCCCACAAACTGTACATAAGGCGATAGCGACCGGAAGGGCCTGAACACTGCGGCGACACTTAGCTGGGGATGGTCAAATCCCTCGCCTAAGATCTGGACTTGAACGATGCAGTCCAAGATACCGGACCGGAGCTTCTGCAGTACCTCTGCCCGCTTATCCGGAGGCATGTTGCTGTGAATTTCCGCAGCCTCATAGCCGCGTTCCGCATACAAAGACCGGATGGCCTTCGCGTGTGAGACAGAACAGGCCGCAGCGATTATCTGGTGGTGTGTGCCAGAGGCTCTCATCTTTTCAAGTTTGTCCAGACTCGTGTCAACAATATGCTTGTTGCATTCAGGGGCTAGAGCGACACCCCGGCTGAACCACTCCTCCTCCTTCAGTTCCAGGACCTCCTCAAGGGTATGCTGACGTTGTTGACCTGCATAGGTGAAGTAAAGTTGTTCCGGGGCAACGTAAACAGACTGGAGCCTCTTGATATAGCCCTTCAACATGGCTCGCTTAAAGGAGTACCGATAAACCGGCTCCCCCTCAATCTCCCGGTTGTCACTTCTAAAAGGGGTCGCGGTGAGGCTGACGACCTTTGCCTTGGGGAACTTCTCGAACACTTTCTTCCAGCTCGGGGCGGCGTTGTGATGGCCTTCATCAACCAGAATCAGATCGAAATAGTCATCGACAAACGCCGGGAGCCATTTGTCGGCGCTGCTTGCGAGTTGCTGGATGTTCGTCAGAACGATGTGGGAACTGTCGCAATCGTGAACGTTGGCGTCCTTGCCGTCGAGAACGGCGAGGTATGGGCCGGCGGACATTTGCGCGGACGATAACACCTGGCACTTACTCCAAAAACAGCCGCGCCGATTGGTGAGATCCAGCGCGCGTTGCAACTCGTCACGGATCGTCAGATTGGGCGCGATTACCAGAACTCTACCTTTTGCAATTCCAAAAGGGAGTATTGCGATCAGCCCGGTCTTCCCGCATCCAACGGGCAACTGGAGAATGGCCCGAGTCTTTCCCGACTCGAAGAAGTCACGCGCGGCGGCGTAGCCCTCCTTCTGGGGGTCTCGAAGGCATGGATTGTTCTCAATATCCGCCTCGACCGCAAGGAAGAATTCCTCGATGGGTTTGTTCGCGCGGATCCAACTGTCCAGATCGTCCTTGTCAAATCTCCATGCCTTGCCGATCCGACTAGCCGGGAGCCTGCCCTGCTGAGCTAGGGAATAGAGGTTGCTCATTCCGATCCCTAGGTATTCCGCAGCCTCTTCCGAGTTGAGCCACAAACTCATTTGATGGCATTTATATCAAACGTAGTTATATGGTGTCAAATGACGGTGTTTACCGTTGTCGGAGGAGATGTGGCTTGCAGAAATGCGTTCTCGGGGCACCGCAGCCAGCGCAGTCTGGACGCGCAGAAACCTCACGCGAACAAAAACTCCTTCGTCCGCAACTCCCTAACCACATCCCGCAACTTCGCCGCCTTCTCAAACTCAAACCGCTTGGCAGCTTCGCGCATATCGCTTTCCAGTTTGCCGATGTAGACATCCAACTCGTCCTGCGACTTGAATTCGGGGATGCCTTCGACTTCGCCTCCGGTGAGGTCGGTGTAATCGGCTTCGATGATGCGCACCAGGGTCATATCCAGCGGGCGGATGATCGACTCCGGAGTTATACCGTTTTCCACGTTGTAAGCTTCCTGAATCGCGCGCCGGCGATTGGTCTCGTCCATGGCTTTCTTCATGGAGTCGGTCATGCGGTCGGCATAGAGAATCGCGCGGCCATTCAGGTTGCGGGCGCAGCGGCCGATTGTTTGTATTAACGACCCGCTCGAACGCAAGAAGCCTTCTTTATCGGCGTCGAGAATCGCGACGAGAGAAACTTCCGGCAAGTCCAGGCCTTCGCGCAGCAGGTTGATGCCGATCAGCACATCGAACTCGCCCTTGCGAAGGTCGCGCAGAATCTTGATGCGCTCCAGGGTCTCGATCTCAGAATGAAGATAGCGGCACTTCACCCCGACTTCGCTGTAGTATTCGGCCAAATCTTCGGACATGCGCTTGGTGAGCGTCGTGACCAGCACGCGCTCGCCGCGCGCCACGCGCCCGCGAATCTCGTGCAGCAGGTCGTCAATCTGTCCCTTAACCGGGCGAATGTCGACGGGAGGATCGACCAGGCCGGTCGGCCGGATGATCTGCTCAATAACCACGCCCGCAGACTTCGTCAGCTCATACGGCCCCGGCGTGGCCGAGACGTAGATCGACAGGTTCATGCGTGTCTCGAATTCCTCAAACGTGAGCGGACGATTGTCGAGCGCCGAAGGCATGCGAAAGCCATATTCGACCAGCGTCTCCTTGCGCGAACGGTCGCCGTGATACATACCATGCAACTGCGGCACCGTCTGATGGGACTCGTCGATAAAGGTCAAAAAGTCGCGCGGGAAATAATCCAGCAAAGTCGGCGGAGGCTCCCCCGGCAGCCGCCCCGTGAAATGCCGCGAGTAATTCTCAATTCCATGGCAATAGCCCATGGCTTTGATCATTTCAATGTCATACATCACCCGCTGGTGGACGCGTTGAGCTTCGACCACCCGACCCTGTTTCTCGAGTTCCGCCTCCCACCACTTCAACTCTTCCCGGATCGAAGTGACCGCCTTCGAGCGCGTCTCCGGCTTCATCACATAATGCGTCTTGGGATAAATCGGCAACCGCACATACTTCTGCTTCACAGTCCCAAACAAGGGATCGATCTGCGAAAGCGAATCCACCTCATCCCCAAACAACTCAACCCGATAAGCCATGTCATCATAAGTAGGAAAGATCTCGATGACATCCCCCCGCACCCGAAAAGTCCCCCGCCGGAAGTCGCCGTCGGTCCGCTCATAAAGCACTTCCACCAATTTGCGAGTAATGTCCTCCCGCCGAATCTTCTGCCCCTTTTCCAGGAAAAGCATCATCCCGTAATAAGCCTCCGGCGACCCCAACCCATAAATGCAACTCACCGAAGAAACAATCAGAACGTCTCTCCGCTCAAACAAAGACCGTGTAGCCGACAGCCGCAGCTTGTCGAGTTCATCATTGACGGTAGCTTCTTTTTCTATGTACAAATCCGCCGCCGGAACGTAAGCCTCCGGCTGGAAAAAGTCATAGTATGAGACGAAGTATTCGACGGCGTTGTGGGGGAAGAAGTTTTTGAATTCGTGGTAGAGCTGGGCGGCTAGGGTTTTGTTGTGGGCCATCACGAGCGCCGGGCGGTTGGACTGCTCGATGACTTTGGCCATGGTGTAGGTCTTGCCGGAGCCGGTGACGCCGAGCAGAACCTGGTGCTGCTCGCGGTCGAAGATGCCTTTCATCAGAGAGTCGAGGGCGTGAGCTTGATCGCCGCGGGGAGTGTAGTCGGAGACGAGTTTGAAATCCATGGAAAAAGCTCTCAGCTATCAGATCTCAGCTTGAAACATAAGCCGGCGCCCACAGGCAGCGATTTCGGCAAGTGAGCAATTCTTTATTATAAACGGGCAGGAACCTAACCACAGAGGACACAGAGATCACAGAGGGAAACCGGCCAGGGATGTGCACGGATAGGCTTTCATCGCAGAGGTCGCGGAGAAACCTCGCGGAGGGCGCAGCGAGATTCCATGCTTACGGTAGCGTGAAGTTCACCGTGATCTGGGTCTGGATTTCCATGGGCTGACCATCGAGCAGATACGGTTTGTATTTCCACTGCTTGACGGCATCGATGGCGGCCCGCGCCAGCACGTCATCACCGTTGAGCAGCTTAACGGTGCTGATGTCCCCGTCTTTGCTAATGGTGGCCAGCAGTTGGACCGAGCCTTGTTTTTGCGCCTTCATGGCCTGGGGAGGGTACACGGGAGCGACTTTGTTGATCAGAAGTCCTTGCGATACTCCCTGCGAGACCCGGAGGGTGTGCGGACCCGGCTGCGGAACGACGCCTGGCATACTCATCAAACCGGAAATTGCCTGGTCATTAGAATGCGAGTCAGCGCTCACGGCGTCGGGAGCCGTCAGGTCGACGTTGTCGACGGTCGCGGGCTTGGGCGGAGCAGGTCTCGGAGTATGGGTGTCCACGAAAACTGTGCTCCCATCGATGGTCTTTACGACGCCAGGTTGCGCGGGCGGATCGAATGATGTGGCAGACACAGCCGGTTTTTTGGAGACCGTTCCGGCCGCAATCGCTCCGGTGGCGGGTGAAGGCTTCTGAGGAGTTGCTCCAGCGGTTAAATTCTGGCCGGCATTCGGTGAGGTGAGCATCGTCGCCGCGCCCGGTTGCGAAAGTGTGCCAGTTGGGGAAGAGCTGGTGGCGGGCGTCACGGCAGCAGGAGAAACCACTGCTGGCTTCGGAGTTTGGGGAGTTGAGGCAGTGGCTGTCCGGTGCAACAAAGATGATAAGGGCGGCATCTGCCAGTGCATCTGAGTTCCGGCGCGGTAGATGGCGCCGCCGGCTGCGGCGACGAGCACGATGGCTGCGATCCGGCCCCAGTTAACGGCCGATGCGCTGGAGTGCGGTTTCGCGACCGGCACAGCGCTCGAAGCAGAAAGTTCAGATGGGTCTTCCTCAAGAGCAGAAATCTTGTCGTCGACGTTGGCGGCTTCTTTCGCTGGAGCAGCGGCTGCGCCGTATCCCACGCTGATGCCCGAGTCAGGTTTGCCGGTGGCATCGGCGGCATGCTTGAGCGCCGAGGTCATCGGTTCCGCCATGGGTTTGGGAATGGGCTGCCAGGGATATTGTTTCGCAGCCGGGGTCGCATGGTCTGACGTGTGAATCTTGTTGGCCAGCGGATCCGGCATGGACTCGAGCAACGCGGCTTCGGCGGGCTCGGGTTCGGGGACCGGATCTTTCTCCAGTTCGAACGCTGAACTGAACGATGCCGTGGCGGCCGGCGCCAACGGTGGCGCTGCATGAGTGAGGAAAGCGGGCTTGGGAGCGGAGATCGCCGGCACCGATGAAGGCTGCGAGGGCGGCGCAACAAAAGAAGGACGCGCTGGAGTTTCCGGGGCTTTGGCCGATATCTTATTGGCTTCGTTTTTGCGCAGAAGGCCGCGCGCTACGCGCAGCGTGCCTTTGGACTGCTCCACATTGATAGGTTTGGTGAGCACCAGGTTGGCGCCGATGCGGAACGCCTTGGCCACTCCACTTTGTCCCTCGACGACGGCCACCGAAAGCGAAGCCTGATTGAACTCGGAATTGCGAGCGCTTTTGAACATCAGGGTGGCATTCTGCTCGTTGTCGCAATCGACCACGACCGCGTCGAAGTGCCCCGCCATCAGCTTCTTAACGGCGGCGAAAGGCTCGTTACAGGCTTCCACCTGAAACTCCAGTTCGCTGAGGACCTGGGTCACAGTCTTGGCAGTTCTCTCGTCAGGACAGAATAAGAGGGCCTTGTAGCTCATAGTGAGATCGTAGGTACCCTGGTGCAGAGCGGCAAGTTACGGAGGTAATTGGACTTGCGGGGAATTGGGAAGGGCGGGAATGGACAATGGACAGGGGACGGTTGCAGATTGTCGCCATCCAGGATGAGGTACGATCGTCTTACCATGCAAACTACTGTTTCCACCAAAGGGCAAGTCGTGCTGCCGGGGCGCTGCGGCGCCGGCTCGACATTCGCGCGGGCGATCCGCTGGACGCCAACATCGAAGACGGCCGGATGGTGTTGACGCCGCGCAGGAAGCGCGGCCGTCGGGTCAAGATAGTCAGGGATCCGATTACCGGATTGCCAGTTCTGAGTGCGGGTGTGGACGCGCCCATCCTAACCAGCAAGGAAGTGCAAGAAATTCTCGCCAATTTCCCGTGATTGCCCCGCTTACAATGCTTCATGCGAGTGCCCCTCTGGCTCAAGATCGGGTGGAGCGTGTGGGTGCTGGTGTGGGCGCCGGTGTATTGGCGGCAGTATGGGGCGCAGAATTTTCTCTACTTCTGCGATCTGGGGAATATTTTGATTGCAGTGGGACTGTGGCGGGAGAGCCCGCTGATTTTCTCCTGGCAGGCGACCGGGCTGTTACTTTTCCAAACGCTGTACACAGTTGATCTGGCGGGTGCGGTTTTCACTGGCCGACATTTTATTGGCGGTAGCGAGTTCATGTTCGATAAGGGTATTCCATTGTGGGTCCGGCTGCTCAGTTTGTTTCATGTGGTGACGCCGCCGCTGCTGCTGTGGCTGGTCCGGCGGTTGGGTTATGACCGGCGCGGCTGGAAATATGCGACGCTGACGGCGTGGGTGGTGGCGCCGATTTGTTATCTCTGGCGGCCGCAGTTCGATGTGAACTGGGCGCGGGGACCGTTTTTCCATGCACAGCATGTGGTGCCCGGGCCGTTGTATCTGCTGGCGTATCTGGTTGTGGTGCCGTTGGTGGTGTATTGGCCAACGCATGTGTGGTTGAGTTGGTGGGGGAGGGTTCGGGGATAGTTGCGGCTTATCGGCGCGGGAAATCAATAATGGTAAGGGAAGGGCACGGCTGAGCCGTGCCCTTCCCGTCCGTGCCTAAATTTAAGACAGCAGATTCCTCGTCGCGGTGCTCCTCGGAA
>JBKQLO010000148.1:0-25789 GCA_052147055.1 Terriglobales bacterium | reverse complement strand
CTGATGCTTTTGATGCGCGCCGCCGGAGTGTTTTCTTTCGGCAGCGTGGCGCTGCATGGCCTACGCGTCGTTAAGTTTGCCGCATTCTGGGGAGCATTCTTTCTGCTGGTAGGCTTCTTTGAAGAATTCACCTTTCGCGGCTACACCCAATTCACTCTCGCGACCGGTATCGGATTCTGGCCGGCTGCGTTGCTGCTGTCTTTCATTTTTGGGGCCAGCCATTTGCAGAATCCCGGCGAGGCCTGGGTAGGCGCGCTCTGCGCCGGCGTCATCGGCTTGTTCTTCTGCCTGACCGTGCGCCGCACCGGCACCCTGTGGTTCGCAGTCGGCATGCATGCATCCTGGGACTGGGGCGAAAGCTATTTGTATTCGGTTCCGGATAGCGGCGGCATGGTCACCGGCCATCTGCTCAATTCTGGGTTCCACGGCTCTCGCTGGCTGACCGGCGGCTCGGTCGGCCCCGAAGGCAGTGTGCTGGTGTTTGTGGTGGTCGGGGCTTCGTGGTGGCTGTTTGATCGTGTGTATCCGAAGCCCCCTGTGGAGGACGGGCGTCCCCGCCCGTCCTGAGACAAACTCACCACGAGTAATGCACCGTGTAGGTCACCACCTCTTCCCCGTCCGGCGCGATGGTGATGGGGAACTCTGCCGTCTGCGCGTCGCTCTTTCGTGACGGTTGCGACTGCTCGATCAGCTTCCAGTTGGTCCAGCGATACAGGTGCTCGACCACGCGCACATTTACCGGCTCCTTCTTGTGATTGCGCACGCGGATCTCAAATGACTCTTCCATCCACTTCTGGCTGGATTCCACATGGAAGTTGGTGCGCTTGCGTTCGCCGACCACATCGAAGGCATTTCCCGTGTAGACGCGGATGGTTTCATCTTTCGGAGTGTGATCGATGGTGTTCTCGCCGACGAATTCCAGGTGCCCGTCAGTATCCCGGCGATAGAAACGCAGTTTGCCCTTGGGTAGCGGAATGCCGAGGTGGTTCGCGTCCGCATTCTTGAACTCCTCCATCACCCAGACTTTGGGGTTCGACAGCGTTCCATAGTTGGGTTCGTTACGAATCTGCTCTGGGTTGTAGTAGGCATACTGATCAGTCTTGGCGCCGTCATACACGTAAATCCTCTGTCCGTGAATGCTGGTGGCGCGCACGAATTCCACCTGCTTGGTTTGCTGGTCGCGCAAGGTGGTGGGCCTTTGCAGGGAGTAAAGATGAAATTCGTCGAACGTTTTCTCCCGAACGACCGGCGCCATATTCTCTTGATCGGCCGCCATCTTCGCTGCGGCGTACACCCGCCCGCCGATGCCGCCCTCCTGGATCTTGTTTACATCTCCGGCCAGCAGCTTGATGGTTGCGTTCTCAAACGTCTTGCCGCTCTGGTTGCGCATGGTGACCCAGCCCACCATGTCGAGCACGTCGAACTTGCTGTTGGATTTGTCCGACACTACCAGGTTGTAGTCCGCCTGCCAGCTCATGCCGCTGCTGACGTAGGAAATCTCGCCGTCGAATTTGCCGGGATCGTTGGTCTGGATTTCCCAGCTCAGGGTCGGCCTCAGGATGGAATCGCCGGTCAGCGCCGGAAACAGCGGCTGCCCCGGCAGCCCGAAACGCAACACCCCGTCGACTTCGATCAGTGGTTGGCCAAACCCGGGCTGCGGATAGCCGTTGTTGTAGCTGGCACTGGGAATGTATCCACTGCGGATAATTTTCCCGCGTACGGTCTCCTGCTTCTCACCGTGCTGCACCAGAAAGTCGATGGTCTTGCCCTCGTAAAACGAAAGCAACAGTTCCTGTGAAATTGGATCGTTGCGGTAATTCTGCTCGAGGATCTGCAAGGCGCGTCCGTTGGGATCGCGCAGGATCACCGAATCCGGCTCCAGGTGTGCCGCGATCCCCGCAAACTCCACATGATTCACGCCTGCTCTCAAATCCATGGGCAGGCGTTCGCGCGCCACAAAGAAATTCTGATTGTAGATCGTGAGTGCCGGTGCGTCATCCGGCGTGCTTTCTCCCGCGGCGCCGATGACGCAGAAGAACAGCACCATGACCAGGCCGCAGATCGTGCTGATTGATTTCCTGTTGTCCATTTAAATCCCCCTTTGCCGGTGCGGCCGGAACGAGGGAGAACTTCCGGCCTTGGTCAAAGAACGGGGGCTGGGGAGGAACTTGCAAGGAAGGCTCAACCACAGAGGACACGGAGTGGCACAGAGGTAACCAAGAGTAACCTGGGATGTTTACGAACAGCGGGCGGCAATCGCGTCTGCGAATCGTTCCGCCGCACCTTCTGCCAGCTTCAAAAACAATGCCGGCTCGATCAACTCCAGCTCCATAAGCAGAAACTGGCCGCCGCGCTCCACGCCATCTACACGGGCATAGAGCGGTACACTCTCGAGGGCCGCGATGGCCCGGCTCGCCGCCTGGATCACCGAATCAGGGGGTTGTGCGCTGTGTTCGCTTCCGCCAAAATCATGCTGCACGCGGAAGTCTCCGGCTTTCGGAGTCTTGATCACAGCATGGCTAAACTGTCCCGAGAAAAAGATCAGCGACCACTCGCCGCGCGTGCTCACTTCCTCCATGAATTCCTGCACCATTACACCCGGCCCGCGCAGCAGATCATCCGCTAATGCCTGGGCCTCATTCGTGTCGTCAGCAGAGGTCACCACCGTGCGATAGGCGGTCGCCGACACTTTGGGTTTTACCACCGCTTTCTTCCACCTTTGCCTGCGCAATTCCTGTTGGAGCCGAATCTCCGCCTCCGGCCAAAGCGTTGGCACGATCGGGATCCCCTTTCGCTCCAAGTCGCGCAGGTAAGTCTTGTCTGCATTCCAGCGCAGCATCGCCGCTGGGTTCCACACTCGCACTCCGGCTTGCTCGAGTGAAGCGATCCAACCCATGAATTCCTCCAGCCGCAGGTGATAGTCCCAGCAGGAACGGATCAGGACGGCTTCGGCTGCTGACCACGGAACGCTGGCATCACTCCATACCGCTGGCCTCGCCTCGATGCCACGCTTCGCCAGGGGAGCGATCAATGCCTGATCGTCCTCGGTAAGGTCGGGAATGGATTCGCAGGTGGCAAGGAGAATGAGGGTCATTTCTGACGCGCCCGGATGACGTGCTTGCGTATCCAGTTGGTAAGAGATTCCTCGGAGAGTTGCCCCGCGGCGACGAGCAGAATAGTTTCCGCGGCTTCGGCTTGGGCAACTTGCAGCTCATAACCGTTCAGCGACAGGAACAAACCGAGAGCGAGAAATCCGGCTCGTTTGTTGCCGTCACTGAACGGGTGGCCGCGCACGAGGCCAAAACAGTAGGCCGCGGCCAGTCTTGCTAAATCTGCCCCAGGCTCGTAGGCGTGAACATGCTGCGGGCGGGCCAGAGCGGCGTCCAAGGCAGCCTCGTCGCGCAAGCCAGTCAGGCCACCGTGCTCGGCCAGGGTTTCTTCGTGCAACAGCAGCAAGGCCAGCCGGTCGATCCAGCGGGGACGTTTCATTTGGCCAGCGCACGGAAGGTGTCGCGGTACTGGGTCAGGAACTCGCGACCCTTCTTGAGTTGCCGCTCCACCTCAGGATCATAGGGCGTAAGTAAATAGCCTTCCGGTGTTTCCACAGCAAACAACATGTCGTTCTTCTTGAGTTTCAACCGGACCAGGATTTCCTTCGGAAGCAAGACCCCAGTGGATGTGCCGACAGCGCGGAGTTTGAGTTTCATGCAATTCCTCGGATAGCCATACACATTATAATACATCAAACTGTGACGTGCCGGGGGAGAGCGTGGGCCGAGCGCTGTCGCTATCAGGAGATCTGCACTCTGCCCGACTGCTGCTGCCCCGTGGGCCTTTGACACTTCCCGTTCTGGACCCAAGGCGAAGATTTTATTGGCTCTCCGGTCATGCGTCACTTGCCGCCGGTTCGCGCTGGATTACAGTGGCCACATTCACGGAGGTGTGAAGGTGAAGGTTTTGATCGCCGCAGGAATCTTCGCTGCCGCTATCGCGACACTGGAGCAAGAAGCGCCGAAGGTCTATCTGACCTGGAAGTCAGCGGGCAACACTTGGAATGCGATGCGAGACCAGTCACAGGAGATGGCCAGGGATCTCGCAAGGGACTGCCCCGGAGTGCAGGTCACCACCAGCCAACAGGATGCTGACTATCTGGTAAATCTCAACCACATCGAGGTCGGCCTGTTTGTGCGCGACAATCAACTCGCGGTGTCCGACATGTTTGGCAATCTACTTTCGACCAAAGAAAAAGGGAGCATCAGGGACGGGGTCAAGGGGGCATGCGCCCTGATACTTGCCGACTGGTCCAACCAAGCTGGCGTTCGCCAGAAACTTGTCAAGGGGATGAACGCCGAGGCCCAAAAGGCCGGCGTCGCGGCCTACACAGAACTCTCTGGGGACAAGCTCACGGTTCACAGTGAACGCGCAAGCGCGATGCGCTTCCACATGTTCTTGGCGAGTCAGAGATTCCTCTCAATAGCGCGGCGAGCTGGAATCGCGATCTTCGCCTATACAAACGATGCTGACCAGAATTTCGTGTACGACGTCAAGGCGGGCCAAATTCTGAACCCAGCAACGGAGCAAGCGGTCCGAGCAAACAACTAGGCGGCCCGCCTCACCGTCTGGAAGCTCGACCTCGTCGCAACCGTTCCCAATAGGCGATAACCACCTCTACCTTTGGAACTACTGTGCCCGTAGGGGTCGCTATCTTGGTCGCCAGGGTTGGCGGTAGCGCACTCACCGAAATGACGTCGCTGTCTGTGATACCCAACTCTTCCCGCCGCTCATTGAACTCGTCGAGAACCTCCTGGACACACATTCCCGACACTTGAATGCACTTCAGTTTGCGCACGTGTATCCTCCTCAGTCCCTCTTCGCCGCTAGAAAGCGTCGCAAACCCGGCCCCAGACAAAGCCGGCTTAGATATCCAGGTTCTTCACATCCAGCGCATTATCTTCAATGAACTTGCGCCGCGCTTCCACGTCCTCACCCATCAGCGTGGTGAAGATGTGGTCCGTTTCGGCAATGTCTTCGAGCTTCACCGAGAGCAGCGTGCGGCGCTCCGGGTCCATGGTCGTCTCCCACAGTTGTGACGAGTTCATTTCGCCCAGGCCTTTATAGCGCTGGGTGACGAAATCCTTCTTGCCTTCGGCCAGTACGTGGTCGCGCAGATCGCGTGGCGTGTTTTTCTCCACAACCACCGCCACGTCTTTCCGTTTAGCCACAGCTTTGGCCGGAACTTCCTTGCTGGTCTTCTTTTGCGTTTTCTCTACGTCCTCGCGCTCAGCGTCACTAAGTTCTTCGGCCGCATCGCCATTCTTCGGGGCCGCTTTGGCAATGCTCTCCACCACAAACGGCGGCTCCATATAGGGACCAATCTGTTTGTACTTGGAGAGCAGTTGACGGAACTCCGCGGTCGACGCCAACTCCCAGTTGATGAGGTGTTCGGCGCCCTGCGAGTTCACAACCCGCACTTCCCACAGCGTGTGCTCCTCATCGAAACGCATCTCGATTTCTTTGAACTGCCGTTCTTTCTGCAGCCTCTTCAGTTCCTTCTCCAGCCGTTCGACTTTCTTCGGCGGCGTCTTCTTGTCGCCCTCGAAATCGGCGCGTTTGGCCAGGTCGAGTTTTGGCAGCAGCTCGGTAACTTTTTCGTCGCGCAGGCGCTTGTCCACTTTTTCAAAGAGCTTCAAATACTCATCCAGCACGGTGATGAACTTGGCCAGGGTGGCGCCCTCCAGCTTGGCCGCTCCCTCGCCATAGCGCACGCTCAGGCCCTCGGACGCGCGCTTCACCATGACCTTGACGTATTCCTTGTCGTCCTTGATGTACTGCAACGTCTTACCCTTCTTGATTGAATAAAGCGGCGGCTGCGCGATGTAGACGTTGCCCCGCTTGATCAGCTACACCATGTGACGGAAGAAAAACGTCAGCAGCAGTGTGCGGATATGGCTTCCATCCACGTCGGCGTCGGTCATCAGGATGATTTTGCCGTAGCGCAGTTTGCCGGCGTCGAAGTCTTCCTTGGAAATGCCGGTGCCCAGCGCCGTGATCATGGCGCGAATTTCCTCGTGGGCCAGCATCTTGTCGTAGCGCGCTTTTTCGACGTTGAGAATCTTGCCTTTCAGCGGCAGGATCGCCTGAAAGCGACGGTCTCGTCCCTGTTTCGCGGTGCCACCGGCGGATTCGCCCTCGACCAGGAACAGTTCGCAGCGCTCCGGCTGGCGTTCGGAACAGTCCGCCAGTTTGCCCGGCAAGCCGCCGCCGTCGAGCGCGCCTTTGCGCCGCGTCAGGTCGCGCGCCTTGCGCGCCGCTTCACGCGCACGCGCCGCTTCAATGGCCTTATTGATGATTTTCCGTCCGACTGGCGGATTCTGTTCCAGATACGCGCCCAAGCGCTCGTTCACGAACGCCTGCACGATTCCGGCGATATCGGAATTCAACTTGCCCTTGGTCTGGCCTTCGAACTGTGGCTGCGACAGCTTTACGCTGATCACCGCGACCAAACCTTCGCGCACGTCGTCGCCGGTCAGATTTTCCTTTACATCCTTGAACAGGCCCATTTGCTGGCCGGCGTAGTTGATGGTCCGGGTCAGCGAGGTGCGAAATCCGGAAAGGTGCGAACCACCGTCGACGGTATTGATGTTATTGGCGAAACTGAAAACCGTTTCCGAATATCCATCGTTGTACTGCAGCCCAATCTCCATCACCACCCCGTCGCGCTCGGCTTCCATGTAGATGGGCTTGTCGTGCAGCGTCTGCTTGCCGCGGTTCAGGTGCTTGATGAATTCCGCAATGCCGCCGTTGTACTTGAACTCGGTGGTCTTCGGTTCTCCGGTCTTGGGATCGGTGGTGCGCTCGTCGGTGAGCGTGATCAGCAATCCTTTGTTCAGAAATGCCAGCTCCCGCAAGCGCTGCGCCAGCGTGTCGTAGTTGAACTCGGTGACGGTGAAGATTTCCTTGTCGGGCAGGAAGTGGACCTTGGTGCCGCGCTTCTTGGTGGCGCCCGCTTTCTTCAGCTTGCTGGTAGGCTCGCCCTTGGAGTACGTCTGCTCCCAGGTAAAACCGTCGCGCCAGATTTCAAGCTCCAGTTCTTCGCTGAGAGCGTTGACCACGGAAACGCCTACGCCGTGCAAGCCACCCGAAACTTTGTAGGAAGAAGTATCGAACTTGCCTCCGGCGTGCAGCTTAGTCATCACCACTTGCGCGGCGGGAACTTTCTCGCCGTCGATGTCCATCGCGTCCACGGGAATTCCGCGGCCGTTGTCGATAACGGTAATCGAGTTGTCCAAATGAATAGTGGCTTCGATCTTGTCGGCGTGACCGGCAAGCGCTTCGTCGACCGAGTTGTCCACCACTTCGTAGACCAGATGATGCAGTCCCATCTCACCAGTGGAACCGATGTACATCGCGGGGCGTTTGCGCACCGCCTCCATGCCGCCCAACACTTTGATCGAGTCGGCGGTGTAATCGCCGTTGCCGCCATCGGTGGCCTTTTTTTCTTTCACTTCTTTTTCTTTTACTTCGAGGGCTGCGGGAATGCCTTTTGTCGCCATTTTGCTCCGTGGAGGATTGCGCGAACTTGAGCTCAGGCCGGAGCGTTTTTCCAGTGCCCCGGAATTGGGGCAAATTGCTGAAATAACTAGCACTTACGGCTCTGAATATTGACCCTGATTCTATCATATTTCGAGCGCCTTTTCAGGCCTGAACCGCAGCGGTAACCCCTGATTTTGGTGCCATTTAGGGACGGGGGGAAACAGCTGTCAGCTTTCAGCCGTCAGCTCTCGGCTCGTCACGTTTTGCTGAGGGCTGATAGCTGATAGCTGACGGCTATTTACGGGTCGCCGGTGCGGGTTTCTTGCCGAAACTCAGACCATCCAAAAGCTGCAACACTTCGTCGTCGCTGCTGCCGATAAACGTAAATGACACCACGTAGCCTTTTGCCAGCCACGCCAACGTGCTCTGGCGTATGCTCGCGCCGCCGCCAAATTGCTTGATGAAATCGGCGCGCACAATCGGCTTTCCATCCACCGGAAATTCGTAAGGTTCGTTGACTGCTGTCAACCCTTTGGCCTTCGTGACTTCTTCGAGTGGCCCAAAATACTGGGCTGCGCTCTTCAGTCCGGGATACGCAGCCGCGCTTTCCGCCGCAATCACCACCCCTGAATTCACACCCTCGCCATTTGCTTCCGGCGGCCGCTCGAAAACTCCCAGCAGTACTGTCTCTTTTGCCGGAGCAGTCGAGGCCTCCCGCATCTCAGCCGTGCGGTCCACCCAGCCGTAGGGGAGTTTGTAAGTGAAGCCGAAGGAATTGTTGTGATAAACGCCGGCGGAGATTTCGCCGGGGTCGGCTGCGACCGCCGCAGTGGACGGCGACTTCGACGCCTGCCCGCACAGCGGCATCGCAACCGCCACGACCCACACCAACAAACAGAAGAATCGGCTCATACTCCCATGTTAGCCGCGAAGCGGCGCAAGAATAAAGCCCACGGCGCAAGCCGTGGGTAAAGTTCGGGAAATGAGTGAGCCGCGGAGCGGCGCAAGATGGGGAAGCGCTATGCGGCCTTGCCCATCACCGGCTGCGCACAAAACGCGCAGCGCTTGGCGTCCAGCGGAATCTCGCTCAGGCATTCGGGACACTTCTTGGTCGTCGGATCAGCCGGCGCCGGGGCCTTGCGCATGCGCGCTACCAGGGCATTGAGCGGTGTCACCACAAAGAAATAAACCGCTGCCGCAATCAGCAGGAACGAAACCACAGCATTGATGAAGTCGCCCACCGGGAACACCGAGCCGTTAACGGTGAACTTAATGGCGGAGAAATCCGGCTTGCCCACCAGGGCCGCAATCAGTGGCGTCAGCAGGTCTTTGGTCAGCGCCGTCACCACCGATCCAAATGCCGCGCCGATCACGACGCCCACCGCCAAATCCACCACATTGCCGCGAAGCACGAATTGCTTGAATCCGCTGAGCATGGGAGCCCCTCCTGAGTTGCAGGCCAATGTACGGCGGGGAGGGCGGAGAGGTCAAGGAGGGCATGGAACTGGACTCGAAAGGCTTTAGCGCAGGCCCTGAATCGTTACGGCCCCATCCCCGCTATACGTAAGCAACCAGTTGCGAAGAATGTCCCGACCGATTAAGCATCTGTAGGGCCGTTTCGACACTTGCAATATGTCGCATGCCACGACGCGAGTTTCGCGAAAATCTTTCAGTCCAGTTCCAGGGAACTTAATCCATGCGGCGTGCTCGTGGTATTGCCCGACTTTCCCTAAAGACGCTATGGTTGGTGCGAAGCCGGTCGCCCGGAGTTTGCATTTTTCTGCAACCTCCTGAGTCACCATTGTGAAGTTAGCGCCGGTATCAATCAAGGCCTCGATACGGAGGGGAGAGGGATATTCCAGTCCTACGTTAGATCCTGCTTTGATGTCGCCTTCCGAGGCACTGATCTCAATGGGAATACGTGGGCCGTCATCTAGAAGAACCGACGGGCTACACGAAAGTCGAAATGATCCCACGAGACTTCATTAAACTACAAATAGAGGTTCTTCCTCGCGGACCTGCTGAACCAGAAACTCGCTTCTTACGCCGAATGCCGTGATTCCGGCGTGGAGTCCAGCCGCGTAATCATCAAAGAACCCGGCTACCTCGCCGCCGTGCATGACCACATATTGCCCAGCGTGATCCTGGAGCCATTCCTTGCGGCGGCTCTCAAATATCTTAAACTCTGCCCTAAGGCCACCGTGTTCATCACTCATTGCTAGCACCCCCTGAGTTTAGTTCGGAGCGAAGGCTGCGTGCTCAATTAGCGACGGGCATTGCCCTTGCTTGGGGACTGAGCCGAACACCGCCCCCTCAAATCCGCATCGGCATCACGATATACCGGTACTTGTACTCTTCACCCTCCGCAGGCCGCATCTGGCCCGCTGACTGCGAATCCTTGAACTCGAGCTTGATCTCGCCGCCGCCGGTGGCCTTGAGGAAGTCCAGCAGATATTGCGCGTTGAAGCCGATGGCCAGCAGCTCTCCCTGATAGTCGATCTCGATGGTGTCTTCCGATTCGCCCATCTCGGTGGACGAAGCCGAAAGCTTCAGTTCGCCCTTTTCCAGGCGCATCTTGACCGCGCGCGAGCGCTCGTCAGCAAACTGCGCCACGCGCGAGATGGCCTGGCTGAGCTCGTCCCCGTGGACCGCAATCGACTTGGTGTTGTCTTTCGGCAGCACCGCTTCAAAGTTAGGGAACTGGCCGGTGAGCTGCCGCGAAGTCAGCAGCCGGTTGCCGATGCGGAAATACAGCGTCGATTCATCCTTCGCAAACTCAATGTCCTCGGCGTCGGTTGCATCGAGCAGCGATTTCAATTCGTCCATGGCTTTCTTCGGGACCAGCGTCTTCATCTCGCCGGAGACGCCTTCAAACTTCGTCGCCGGACGTTCGATGTGCGACAGCCGGTGCCCATCCGTGGCCACCATGGTGATCGACTCCGGCTTCAGCACCATCAGCGCGCCATTCAGCGTGTAGCGTGACTCTTCGCTGGCAATGGCAAATCCAGTCTTCGCGATCATGTTCCGCAGAACCGCCGCTGGAATCTTCACCACACCGGCTGTCGGGAACGTGGGCAGAGTGGGGAAATTCGACTTCGCCATCCCCACCATCTTCGTGTTGGATCGCCCGCAGCGAATGCTGACCCAATGATTCTCCAGCAGCTTGATGGTGATATCGGCGTCGGGAAGCAACTTTACGTAGTCATGCAGTTTGCGCGCTGGAATGGTGCAGGAGCCCTCTTTTTTCACCTTCGTTACACAAGAAGTCCTAAGGCTGAGATCAAGATCAGTTGCCGTCAGCGACAACTTGTCGCCCGCGGCCTCAAAAAGGTAATTCGATAGGATTGGAATTGTGGTCTTGCGTTCCACCACTCCCTGAGTTGCCGTCAGCTCACGCAACAGTTCAAACTTGCTGACTGTAATCTCCATCGTGGTGGTTCCTGCGGCGGTTGCAATCGCTTCTACCGGCATAACCTGAGTCCCCCGGTTGTGGCGCTACTTTGAATACTTCTCTAACATCAAGTAAAAAAACTATAAAACAGTAGTAACAGTAGGCGCTAGGGAAAAGTGGAAATCCCACCCAACCACCTTCCCATTATCAACTTCCGATCACTCCCATGATGTCCAACCTTAGGACCAGATGGGCCGCGCCTGAGATTAAATCCCGGTCTGGGACAATCATCCGTCCCACTCATACACAGCTTCCACATCGGGTTCACAGGGTTGGCTGGAGAAGACACCTGCGAGAAGTGGAAATCGCTGCGGAAACTGTAATTTATCCGCCTAACTGCTCAGTCAGCTTATTGAGCAGCCTGTTCAAATCCTTGTCGGTCTTGCGCACTTCGTCGATTTTCTCCACCGAGTGTAAGACAGTCGTGTGATGCTTGCCGCCAAACTGACGTCCAATTTCCGGGAGCGAAGCCTCAGTCATATGTTTGGCCAGGTACATGGCAATTTGCCGCGGATACACAATGGCCCGCGAGTTGTTCTTCGCCTTAATTTCCACCAGGCGCAGCCCAAACTGCTCCGCAACCGCTTTTTGAATGGACTCAATCGTGACCTTGCGGGCCTGCGAATCGATAAAGTTCTTCAGCACCTGCTGGGTGTAGGGAAGGGTAATCTCCGCTCCGATCAATGACGAGTGCGCCACTAGTCGAATCAGCGCGCCTTCCAACTCACGAACATTCGACCGGATATTCGACGCGATGTACAACGCCACATCCGTCGGCAGAGTGACTTTCTCCTGCTCAGACTTCTTCTGCAGGATGGCGACCTTGGTCTCCAGATCCGGCGGCTGAATGTCAGCTATCAATCCCCACTCGAAGCGGCTGCGCAATCGATCTTCCACCTCGGCCAACTCCTTGGGCGGACGGTCGCTGGCAATCACGATCTGTTTCATCGACTCATGCAGCGCATTGAAGGTGTGGAAGAATTCCTCTTGCGTCCGCTCTTTCTGGGCCAGGAACTGGATGTCGTCCACCAGCAGCACGTCCACATTGCGGAACTTGTCGCGGAAGCTGATCATCTTGTCATAGCGCAGCGAGTTGATCATTTCGTTGGTGAACTTCTCGCTCGATACGTAGCAGATGGCACACTGCGGCATGCGCTTGGCGATCTCATGGCCAATCGCCTGCATCAGGTGGGTTTTCCCCATGCCGACTCCTCCGTACAGGAAGAGTGGGTTGTAGGCCTTCGAGGGACGCTCCGCCACAGCCTGGCAGGCTGCATGGGCGAACTGATTCCCGCTGCCGATCACGAAAGCATCAAACGTGTAGCGCGGATTGAGTTGCGCCGCGCCGTCCCAGTCAAACCGGGCCTGTGAAGGATGAGTCGCCGGCGTCGCGTGCGCAGTGAGCCCGCCATCGTGGCGCACCGGCGTGGCCGCCGGATCGTCTTCCGGGGTTACAAACTGCACGTCCTGGTATTCCAGGCCGAGATTGTCCAGCGCCTCCTGGATCAAGTCGTTGTACTTGTCACCGACGTGGCGGAATTCCACGGTCGGTACGCGCACAAAAAGAATTCCTCCGCTCGAGTGGCTATAACGAGTGGGCTTCAACCAGGTGTCGTAGGAGTGCCGGTTGATCTTCTTTTCGAGCGCCTCAAGGATGCGCAACCACGGATTGGGAGCGAGACTGGAAGTCGGAGCTGACATATCAAGTTTTGCCGGTGCGCCTCGCCGCCATCAGCGCCCTCGATACAAATGAATGCTGGAAATCACCCCGCTCAGACCGCCGGACGGTCGGCAGTTTCGCTGGAGCCAGAAAAAATATCCATGAGCAGGAACAGGCGGCATACTAGCACAATTTTTCCCCCTTTGCGGAAATCATTCACCAGCGTTTTTTCTTGAGTACGGGATTTCAACTGCTAAAAGAAAGTTCTGTCAAGTGGCTACTATATAACTGCCGCGCGAGTGGTGCACAAAGTCCCCCCCCGCCCGGCCTCGCCGTTTGCCCGCATCGCCGCGCGTCATTTATACTCTACGTTTCACCCAGTGTTCATAGCGTCTACTTAATCCAGTCAGGAGCAGCCAAGTTTCATGCCCAAGCGCACGTTCCAACCCAACCGCCGTCACCGCTCAAAGACGCACGGCTTTCGCACGCGTATGAAGACCAAGGGCGGCCAGGCGGTGATTTCGCGCCGGCGCGCCAAGGGGCGCAAGCGGGTGTCGGTAAAGCCCGGCTTCCGTGAGTAGCGTTTCTCCTTTCCGGAATTGGCGGGAATTCTGCAACTTGAGTTTGGATCGCGAAGCGTGAGCGGTGCCGCTCCCAGGAGCCGCCCCAGCGTGTCTGGTTCGGGCAAACGCAGAGAGTTTCCCCGCGAGGTCCGCCTGCTGCGGCACGCCGACTTCGAGCGGGTTTACAAGCAGGGGAAGCGTCACTTCGCCGCCCACCTGACCGCCTTTTACCGGCGGCGCGAGGAAGGCGACACGCTCCGCATTGGTTTCACGGTCAGTAAACTTTTGGGTGGAGCGGTGCAGCGCAATCGTATGCGGCGCCGGCTGCGGGAAGCGGTCCGCTTGCATTGGCCGGAGTTTCAAGCGCCCGTCGACATCGTGATCAATCCGAAGAAATCTTTGCTGGTGGTTGAGTTTTCCGATTTAGGCAAGGAGATCGGCCAGGTGTTTGAGGCGGTGCGAAAGTTTGCCACTGAGAAGCAGAATCGCAGAGACTCTAATGAATAGCATCGCACAAAACGTCCTGCTGGCTTTGCTCCGCGCTTATCGCTGGGCCGTCTCGCCTCTGCTGCCGCCCGCGTGCCGATATGTGCCGACCTGCTCCGAGTACGCCATGGAAGCAGTGGAACGTTACGGCGCGATCCGAGGTTCCGCGATGGCGGTTTGGCGGGTGCTCCGCTGTCATCCTTTTACCCGCGGCGGCCTCGACCCGGTCGTCAAGAGTTCTTGCAGTCACTGAGAAAAGCCCTTGGCAGAATTCCAGAATCCGCAGCAAGAGCCCGGCATGGAGCGCCGTCTGCTCCTGGTCTTTGCGCTCACCTTTCTGGTGATCGTACTTTTCCAGCCGCTGCTGAAGAAATATTATCCCCAGCCCACCGCGCCGCCAACGCAGGTTCAACCCCAGACCCAGGCGCCACCACCGGCGTTGCCTATCGCCAACGCCGCCGAGGTCGAACGGCCAAAACGCACGGGAGCCGGCGCCGCAGCCACCAAGCAGGCCTCCACAGAATCAGAAACCACAATTGAGAACGATCTCTACCGCGTCACTTTCACCAATCGCGGTGGCCAGGTCAAGTCATGGATCCTCAAAAAGTTCAAAGACGATAAAGGCGCGCCGCTGGAATTGGTCAACAAGGCCGCCGCGGACAGATACGGCTATCCGCTCAGCCTGTGGACTTATGACGAGAGCCTCCGCAGCCAACTGAACGCGGCGCTGTATGTAACCTCATCTTCGGGCAGGTTGACGGCCCCGGCAGAGGTCACCTTCGAATATGCCGGTCAGGGTCTCACCGTCCGTAAGGTCTTTCGTTTTGATCACACCTACATCCTGCGGGTGGAAACTTCTGTTCTGTCCCAAGGCACTCCGATCTCCGCCTTTCCCGCTTGGCCCGCCGGTTTCGGTGACGAGGTCACTCCCGTGGGATACGCCGCCAGCCGCCTCGATTATCAGCTCAATCGCGATATCAAGCGCCTCGCGATTAAGTCCGTCAGCGGTGGCAACACTCTGCCTGGGCCTTTCAACTGGGCTGGCGTGGTCGATCAGTACTTCGCCGCCGTCTTCATTCCCGACGATCCTCCGAACTCCGTCGCCGTCACCCTGCGCAACTCCATCGATATTCCCAAGGACGCAAAGTCCGCCTCGCAAGAAACAACCAAGGCTGACGTCCTCGGCGCAGCCGTCGGCAACCCGAAAGGCCCGACCTTGGAGCGCCTCTACGTGGGCCCCAAGCAACTGCACACCCTCGAGACCGTGGTCGTTCCCACCATCGTTGAGGCCCCGCCAGATCTCCGCGGTCTGGTCAACTTCGGTTTCTTTGGCCTGATTGCCCGGCCGCTCTTTCTCTGGCTTCAGTGGACCTACAAATATGTCGGCAACTGGGGCTGGGCCATCGTCATCCAGACTCTGATCATCAATCTGGCGCTGTTGCCGTTGCGCATCACCAGCATGAAGTCTGCGCTGAAGATGCAGAAGATTCAGCCGCAGATGAATGCCATCAAAGAAAAATACAAGAAGTACGGCATGCGCGATCCGCGGCGCCAGGAGATGAACACTGAAATCGGCGCGTTAATGAAGACCCAGGGAGTCAGCCCGGTGGGCGGCTGTTTGCCCATGCTGATCCAGATGCCCTTCCTGTTTGCCTACTACGCCATGCTGGGTTCGGCGCTGGATTTGCGCCAGGCGTCGTGGCTTTGGATTAAGGATCTGTCCTCGGCCGATCCTTACCTGATTCTTCCCATCTTGATTATCATTACCGGGCTGGCTACGCAGCGTATGACGCCGCAGGCGGGTATGGATCCGTCCCAGCAGAAAATGCTGAATGTGATGATGCCGGTAATGTTCGGCTTCATCAGCTACAGACTCGCGGCCGGCTTGTGTCTCTACTGGTGTGAAGGTAGCCTGATCGCCATCGTGCAACAGGCCATCATGAACCGCACCAGCCTGGGCCGGGAAATGCGCGAGATTGCGTTGAAGCGGGCCAGGAAGAAGGAGAAGAAGTAGCCGCTGGCAGTTGGCAATTAGCACTTGGGTAGGGCACGGCTGAAGCCGTGCCGCCGCCTAAATGCCAAGTGCCAACGGCTAAGTGCTGATAGCTGAGAGCTGAAAACGTTTATGCCCATTCCCGACAAAATCGCCGCCGCCAATAAGATCAACGACTTCCTCCGCGGTGTTGTCACCCAGGGAGGCCTGCACCTCAAATACCGCATCACCGTCGATCCGCCGCTTCCCGACGAGCGCGACTGGGAGCGTCCCGAGATTCTGGTGGAGTTCGCCGGGCCTGATTCCACACTCTTGCTAGAGCGCGGTGGCGAGTTGCTGCGCGCCGTCGAGTTGCTGGCCATCGAGATGCTCCGGCTTCCCGGCAACGAGCACGAGAAAATCTCTTTCGACTGCATGAATCAGCGCAAGCTCAGGATTGAAGAGCTCCGCATGGCAGCCGGGGTCGCCGCCGGCCGCGTCCGCCAAACCGGCGAACCCTACGAGTTCGCTCCCATGTCCTCGCGCGAGCGGCGGATCGTTCATCTGGCGCTGCGCGACGAAGCCGACCTGCACACCGAAAGTCAGGGCGAAGGCGGCCGCCGCTGCCTGGTCGTCTATCCTAAGAACTACAAGCCCGCACGGAGAACGGTTCCGTAACAACTGTCTTTGCGTCCTTTGCGGAGTTACTTTGCGACCATTGCGGTTAGGTCCTTTGCCGTTCTACTGCGCTCTCTGTAGATGTCCTCTGCGCACTCTGCGATTAAAGGTTTTCTTCGTTCACCCGCTACAATCTTCCCGTGAATCTTGACGACACCATCGTCGCCATCGCCACTCCTCCCGGACGCGGCGGCATCGGCGTAGTCCGCCTCGCCGGCCCCGATGCCAGCCAGATTGCTCTGCCCATGCTGCGCCTAAAGCGGGATCTCGATCCCGGCCGTGCCAGCTTTGCTGAACTCATCGAACCGTGCGATCCTCACGTGGGGACAGCCGCCCTCGGCTGTCCGGCGGAGCCCAGTTCCGCAGAAGGCACCCGCATCGACGAAGTCGTCGTCACCTACTTTGCCAAACCCCACTCCTACACTACCGACGACATCATTGAAATCTCCGCCCACGGCTCACCCGTCGTTCTGCGCCACATTGTCGAGCTTGCGCTCGCCCGCGGTGCCCGCCTCGCCGAGCCCGGCGAGTTCACCATGCGCGCCTTTCTCAACGGACGCATCGATCTCACCCAGGCCGAAGCCGTCCGCGATCTCATTGACTCGCAGACTCTCTACCAGGCCAAAGTTGCCGCCCAGCAGTTGGAGGGCGCACTTTCCCGCCGCTTACAGCCCATCAAGCAGGATCTGGTCAAACTGATTGCCACTCTCGAAGCGGGTGTTGATTTTGCCGAAGACGACGTTTCCGTGTTGCCCGCCGCACAGATTCTCCAGCGCATCGCCGCCGTCTGCCTTCCGCTCGAGCAACTGGCGTCTACCTTTGCCTACGGCAAGCTTGTTCACGAGGGCTTGACGCTCGCCATCGTCGGCCGCCCCAACGTCGGCAAATCCAGCCTCTTTAATTGTCTGGTGGAACGCGAGCGCGCCATTGTAACGGCCACTCCTGGCACAACTCGTGACTTGGTCAGCGAAACTGTCGCCATCGGCGGTATCCCCGTCAAGTTGATCGACACTGCCGGCATTCGCCGCGCCCTCGACGAAGCTGAGAGTATCGGCATCCGCAAATCCCACGAAGCCCTCGCCGACGCCGACCTGGTGCTGGTGGTGGTCGATGCTTCGCAACCCCGCTCCCAGGAAGATGCCGAACTACTCAAGCAAGTGGCCGAACGCCCCGCGATCGTAGTCGAGAACAAGTGCGACCTCATCTCGGGACGGCACGACTTTGGTCGTACCGAATCCCACTCTTTGAATTGTCATTCCGAGGGGGCTTCAGCCCCCGAGGAATCTGCTGTTCGAAAGATGCCGGCACCGCCATGTGTTCGCACCTCCGCCCTCACCAACGCCGGTATCCCTGAACTGCGCCAGGAAATCCTCCGCCACGTCGGCGGAGACGCCGGCACTCAATCCGAAGCCGGGTTCCTCACCAACCTCCGTCATCAGAACCTCGTCAACGATTCGCTGGTCGGCCTCGCCGCCGCGACAACTGCGGTTAACAATCGCATTCCCCACGAAATGCTTCTGCTCGATCTCTACAATGCTCTCCGCCCGCTCGACGAAATCACCGGCGCCACCACCACCGACGACATCCTCAACCTGATCTTCAGCACCTTCTGTATTGGCAAATAACGGTTCGAAGGCGGGATGTAATTCATCCCTCTCAATTCGCGCGGATGGTCAGCACCGGCACTTTGCTGTTCCTCACCACGTACTCCGCAACGCTGCCCAGGAACAGATGCGCCAATCCCGAGCGGCCATGGGTTCCCATCACGATCATTTGGCAATTCAGTTCCAGCGCGCTCTCCAGAATCAAGGGGCGTGGCGAACCTTCACGAACCGCAGTCTCAGCATCAGGGATCAGCGCCTTCAACTCCCTCATGTCTTTATGGGCTTGCTCGCGAAACAGGTTAAGCGGATCGGGGCCACCCATCACACAAGCCACTTCCGCCAGGCTAAAGATGTCGATGACGTGCAGCAGAACCAGCTTTGCCCCGAATGCCCCAGCCAGAGATCGTGCCCATTCCAAAGCATTGCTGGCTTGAGGTGAAAAGTCGGTTGCGACGAGGATTCGCGAGACCTTGCGCCCTACGTCCCCAGTGGATGGATGCTTCGCGTTCATGTGTGGCCCAGTTCGCCCTCACCCAACCGCAGTCAAGTTTGAATCGTACGTTTTCATGAAATTCACAATGCTTTGCACTACGGTCTCGTCGCCAATCGAGGTGTTGATCATCGCGTGATACACCGACCGGCTTGGCCACTCCACGCCAAAATATTTCGCGATGAAATCGATCCGTTCGCGATCAACCGTATCCACCAACTCCTCGGCTTCGTGCTCATTCTTGCCGCGAGCCAGCAGCCGCCGCACTTTTTCTTCTCTCGGAGCATAAAGAAACACCCGCAGCGTATCTTGGCGGTCGCTGAGAAAATGCTGTGACCCTCTTCCGACAATGACGCAATTTCCGGTCTCCGCCGCGTGCAGGACAACACGCTGGGTAAACTTAATGATGCATTCACTATCCACCAGGTTCAGCTTGTGGGCGTTGATGCTTCCCTCATAACTCCCGCGCAAGAACGACTTGAACAGCCGGTAGTAGAGCGGATCGTTTCGCTCCTCTCGGCACTCCACCTCTGCCTTGGGACAATTTGCCAGGCGGGCGATCTCCTCCGTCAGCAACTGGTCCCAAAGTTTCCATCCCAGATGTTGCGCCAGTTGCTGGGCGATTTCGCCTCCGCCGCATCCGTACTCCCGCTCAATGGTGACGATTTTGATCATTCTCAGTCCCCGACAACCGCTATCCACCCCATCGCTTGCTATCATTCTACTTCGCTCAGCCCGCCGCCAGCTCAGCCCCTCCGCCGGGATCATTCTTCTTCAAAATAAAAGCCAAGAAGAACATGATCGCGGCTCCTACACAAAGCACCATGAAGGTATCGATGTACGCCAGGCTGCCCGCTTGCCGTTGAATGGACTGATAGATCCTGGCATAAGCTCCCATCTGCGCGTCCGGAGCGCTCATTCCAGAGTGGGCCAGGCGCTGGGCAAGTCCGTTGACTGAGTTTTGAAAATTTGGATTCCCAGCCCGGGTATATTCAATCAGCCTCGCCTGATGGAACTGCGAGCGCCGTGCAATCAACGTGGTGACCAGCGACGTTCCGACGCTGCTGCCCATATTGCGCATGAAATTGACGATCCCGGCAACCGCGTT
This sequence comes from Terriglobales bacterium, assembly GCA_052147055.1. Classification (GTDB taxonomy): domain Bacteria; phylum Acidobacteriota; class Terriglobia; order Terriglobales; family Acidobacteriaceae; genus JABCZH01. The sequence goes on along the minus strand of JBKQLO010000148.1, from coordinate 6,244 downwards.
GTTCTTCTCCGGCGAAATTCCGACATAGGCCACCAGCGTAATCGGCACGAACAGGAACCCCAAGCCAATCACCTGGGCAATGCGCAGCCAGGTGGCAGCACTGAAGCTGATCTGCAAGTCGATTCGCTGGGTGGAATAGTACATGGCGATGGACAAAGCCAGCCAGCCAAAGGCGATCAGGCGGCGCGCCTGGACCTTGGTTGTCAGTTTGCCCATGATGGGCATCTCGATCAGCAAAACCACGCCTCCCGCCGAAAGCGCAAGCCCTGCCAACTCCGAGGTGTACCCCAATAGCGTCTGGAGGAATTGCGGCATCAGGACCAGGCTGCTGAACAGCATGATTCCCAGCGTGAACATCATCAGGCTCGAACTGGCGAAGTTGAAGCTCCTGAACATGCGGACATCGATGATCGGCGCCTTTTGATACCACTCCCAGATCACCAGCGAGATCAGGCATACAGTCGCCACGACCACTAACGTCGTGATGAAGCTCGACCCGAACCAATCATCTTCCTGGCCCTTATCGAGCAGCACCTGCAATGCCCCGATACCCAGGGTGAGAAGAGCGATGCCAATATAATCCAGCTTGACCCCGGCCGCTTTGAGTCGGCCCAAATAAGGAGGATCTTCCACAAAGCGCCGCACCAGAAACCAGGTGGCCAGACCGACCGGAAGATTGATGAAAAAAATCCATCGCCAGGAATAGTTGAAGGTGATCCATCCCCCCAGAGTTGGTCCGATCGTGGGGGCCATGATGGCCGTAATGCCATACAGCGCAAACGCCAAGCCTCGTTGTTGCGGTGGAAAAGTGTCTGCCAGAATGGCTTGCGCCATCGGCTGCAATCCGCCGCCGCCCGCGCCTTGCAGCACTCGAAAAAAAAGCAGAAGCCCGAGACTCGGCGCCACCGCGCACAGCAAAGAACTCACAGTAAAGACGCCCAGACACGCCATGAAGAAGCGCTTCCGTCCAATCGCACCGGCGAGCCAGCCGCTGATGGGAAGGACAATCGCATTCGAAACCAGGTAAGAAGTCAGCACCCACGTGCTCTGGTCGTTGCTGGCCCCCAGATTGCCAGCCATGTAAGGAAGCGCCACATTGGCAATGCTGGTGTCGAGGACCTCCATGAAGGCCGCCAAAGCGACGACCACCGCAATCAGCCAGGGATTGTACTTGGGACGCCAGACCTCCGGTTCGATCGGCATGGACCCGGCGGAACTCATCGGACATAAACATCCGGTACGACGTTCATACCTGGCCGAAGCTGATGGTCCCGGTTCTCTCCCGGCTCCAGGACGATTTTTACCGGAATCCTTTGCACGATCTTGACGTAGTTCCCCGTGGCATTTTCCGGAGGAAGCAGGCTGAACAGCGGCCCGGTGGCTCCGGCAATGCTATCGACATGGCCCTTGAAAGTTCGGCCGCTCGAATCCACATCGATCTCTGCCTTCTGCCCAACTCGCATGTGCTTAAGCTGCGTCTCTTTAAAATTAGCGGTGATCCACACTTCATCAAGCGGGACGACTGTGAGCAACTGCTGGCCCGGTTGAACATTCAACCCGACTACCACGGTCTTGTTTACTTCGCCGCTGATCGGGGCCACAATTTTGGTATATCCGAGGTTGAGTTGCGCCTGCTCAAGTGCCGCCCGCTTTTGTTGCACATCGGCGACCGCGGCGCGGGCGCGCGCCTGGCTTGACGACACCTGCTGCGGCCCGGTTTCCGCCGATCGTTGATTCGCCTGCGATTCCGCCAGCCGGCTCCGCGCCTGGTGCACGGACTGTTGCGCAGCGGCTTCATTGGCGTGTGCCGCAGCTACGGATGCCGTGCTGGCTTTGGCCGCGGCCAACGCCTGATCGTAAACTTGGTCAGCCACTTCGCGTTTATCCACTAGCGCCTTGTAGCGGACGAGGTCGTCTTGCGCTTTCACATCGTTCGCCTCAGCCTGTTGCAACTGGGCATGAGCAGCGGTGAGCTGTGCTTCCGCCGCGATGATTCCGGCATTGGCGTTTTGCACGTCCGATGCACTGAAACTCAGTTGGCTCGAGGTGCTCACTGAAGTGATCGGAACCGTAATATTCAGGGAATCGGCGGTCGCTTCGGCACTGGTGAGGTTGGCCTGGGCCTGCTCCACTGCAACCTCATAGTCTTTCGGGTCGATCTCCACCAATACGTCGCCTTGCTTCACGTACTGGTTGTCGTCGACATTCACCTTAATCACGTAGCCGGAAATGCGTGCGCTCACCGGGTAAAGGTGGACATCAACCTGGGCATCATCGGTCGATTCATAGCTGCCCAGATACCGCCACAAGAACACCCCACCCACAATCAGGACCAGGACGGCAATCCCAATCCAAGTATTTCTGCGATTCTTGGACCGCGTGTACCCGCGCGGCGCTCGGGGTAAAGTCTCTGCGTCCCGCGGGAGCGGCGGGTCCTTGCTCGCCGGCGCTGCAACGGATGGGTTCTCTTGTGCCATGGTTACTTTCCTTTGAAATATTCTTTGACACCCGCTTCCGCCGTGCCCAGAGCGCGGGCCAGGGAAATTTTCGCGTAATTATAGCTGTAAAGACTCGAGATGTACTGTTCATGGGCGCTGGCGACGGTTTCCTGCGACTGCACCACTTCTACCGTGTCCGTGACACCCGCTCTGAAACGGTCGCGTGACTGGGTCAGCGTCGCCTCTGCCAGTTCGATGTTGCTGCGCGCCACTTCGACTTGCTCGGCCGACGACTGGAGGTTCAGCAGCGCAGTGCGAACGTCGGAGTCGATCTGCCCACGCAGGTTCGCTAGGCGCTCCCGGCTCTGGATCAGTTTCGCGTCCGCCTGCAAAACATCGCCATGAACACTGCCGCCCTGAAAGATTGGAATGGACAGCGTTCCGTGTACATCGAACACCTGTGTCGATGTGGAAGGGTGGGACCCTCCCGTTCCGTAATCGGCGTTGAAGGAAAGCGATGGGAAATAGCCCGCAACCGCAGCCTTGCGCGAGTATTCTGCTGCGCGCACTTCCGCCATCGCCGCCTGGTAATCGGAACGCGACGCATAGGCGCGCTGCAACGCTTCATCCACGGTCATGGCCTGGAATTCCTGGTATAGAGACTTGTCGGTCAACTCGAATTCCTGCCCTGGAGCCAGCCCGATTACGCGGGCCACGGTCAGCTTCTGAATCGCAAGATCGTTTCTCGCTTGAATCAAATGCTGCTGCCGCGTCTGCAACTCCACCTTTGCCCGCAGACCATCGATCTCCGGCGAAGTGCCTGCCTTCACCTGGTCCGATGCCTGGTTGTATACCGCCTTCGCGGTCTCGACTTGAGCTGCTGTGGTTTCGAGCCGGGCCTCGTCGGCAATTGCCTGGAGGTAGGTGAAGCCCACCGCGAGCACGACCAGGTCGCGGGCGTCTTTATAGGTATATTCAGTGGATTTCAAGTCTTGGCTGGCGGCGCGCGTATTGTTGATTGACTTCCAGTCAAACAAGGTCTGGGCCACATTGAAGCGCGCGTCGAAATAGGAAAAAGGGCCGACAGATGCTGGGAAACTGAATCCCGGAAGATGAAGCGTAATGCCGAGTTCAGCCAAGTTGATTTGCGAGGCATTGATAGAAGGTCCCGCCGTCACGTGCGGCAGGAGGGCGCTCAGTTGCTCCCAACGCTGTCCGCGTGACGATTGAATGTCTGCGTTGGAAAGCAGTACTCCAAGGTTCTGCTTCAATCCACGGTCAATCGCGTCCTGCAACGAAGTCGGCAGAACGCCGGGAACCGGCTTCGAGGCCACGCTGCCCGCAAATGGACTTCCTGCCTGCGATTGCCCGGGCGCGTTGGGAAGGAACACGGTTCCGGTTTGTGCAGCCGAAACTGCCACGCCGGCGAGCCAGAGCGCAGCCGCCACAAACCCGCGTCTCCGCCAAAAAGTGCAGCCGAGGCGTACATCATCGCGGCGGCATGGACCGTCATTGCGGCATGGAGGAGCGCCCGGCTGGGGGATGACAATCATGGCACGAGATTATAGTTAGGCTCCCAGATCGAAGCCAGACGATCAGGCCCGTCTTTAGATGCTGTCCGGCAACCACGGGTGACAAGAAAGCTACTTTGACAGCACTCCCAGTGCTTCCCGGAACATTACTTCAAACGACCCGTTCTTCGCCGCCGCCCTTACCGCCTTCTCCGCCGCGGCCCGCTGATACCCCAGATTCACCAGCGCTGACATCACATCTTCCTCTACAGCACTCATCCCCGAGATCACCGGAACCTCTCCGCCACCGGCCGGCAACTTATCGCGCAGTTCCAGTACCAGCCGCTCCGCCGTCTTTTTGCCGATTCCTGGAATACGCGTCAACCGCGCCAGATCGTTCCCGCGGATCGCCGCTGTCATTTCGTCGGCTGCCATGCCGCTCAGGATGGTAATCGCCAGCTTCGGCCCAATCCCACTCACCGTGATCAGCTTTTCAAATAGCTGTTTCTCTCCTGCCCGCAGAAATCCATACAGCGCGATCACGTCTTCCCGCACATGCGTGTGGATATGCAGCGCAACTTCGCTGCCCACACTCGGCAAATCGGAAAACGTGGGAACGCTGATGGTCACGTCGTAGCCAACTCCGCCGGTCTCAACAATGGCCTGATTAGGATGTTTGGCCAGCAGCTTTCCTCGCAGATGAGCAATCATGCTGCCGACATTGTAGCGGTTGGGGCCGCCACAGGCCACGTGGGCTCACAACGCCTTCACTTCACGCACGCTCTTGTTCACAACAAAGATGCGGCTATTGTTCGATCCGGAATCGGCCGGGACGATGAAAAAGCCAACCTGCTCGGCATGGTAGGCTTCGGTGGTGCCGGCGATCGTCTCTCCATCTTGAAAGGTGACTTCGAGTTTGCGGCCATGGGCGCTGGCCTTCAGTTCATTCTGGTCATGGTGTTCGGCGTGGCCCGCAAAATCCATCACAAAGAAAACCGCCTTAACGGTCTCCAGCTTGATCTCCTTACCCGCCGCATGTAGGGACATCTCCTCCGGGAAGAGACGAAACTGAGTGCGCGCGACCGAGAAATTGAAGATGTACCCCTTGAGCCGCTGCCCATCCAGACAGGCAACCACAACCTTGCTGGGACGGCCTGTTCGCAGTGGCGGGGTTGGCAGCCTACACCTCCGATTCGTGGCGGTCCGCGGAGTGGCCCGGTGGACTCGATCTAGAACAACGAACTCTGCCGGCGATTCGGCGTGATCCCAAAATGCTCGTACGCCAACTGCGTCGCCACTCGTCCGCGCGGCGTGCGGTTCAGAAACCCAATCTGGATCAGGAATGGCTCGTAGATTTCTTCAATTGCGTCCGGCTCCTCCGCCAATGCTGCGGCCAGCGTATTCACTCCCACCGGCCCGCCCTGATACTTCTCGATGATCGTCAGCAGCAACTTGCGGTCCACTTCATCGAACCCGTAGCGATCCACTTCCAGCATTTGCAGCGCCGCCTGCGCCGTCGGCAGATCAATCTTGCCGCCACCACGCACCTGCGCATAGTCACGCACCCGCCGCAACAGCCGGTTCGCAATTCGCGGCGTGCCGCGCGAGCGGCTCGCAATTTCCTGTGCTCCCGCTTTATCGACCTCTACGCTAAGAATTTCCGCCGAGCGCTCCACAATAATCTGCAACTCGTCGTGGCTGTAAAACTCCAGCCGCAGCACGATCCCAAACCTTGACCGCAGCGGCGACGAAAGCAGCCCCGCCCGCGTGGTCGCGCCAATGAACGTAAACGGTTTCACATCCATAGTGTGAGTGCGGGCCGCCGGCCCCTGGCCGATCATAATGTCCAGCTTGTAGTCTTCGAGCGCGGAGTAAAGGATTTCCTCCAGCGCCGGTTGCAGACGATGAACCTCATCAATGAACAAAACCTGCTTCTCCCGCACATTGGTCAAAATGGCGGTGAGATCGCCCTTGATCTGCAACGTCGGCCCCGAGGTCTGCTGAAACACCACCCCCAGTTCATTGGCGATGATCGTGGCCAGCGTCGTCTTCCCCAGCCCAGGCGGCCCGTAGAGCAGCACATGGTCCAAAGCTTCGCCGCGCGAACGAGTAGCTTCAATCGCCACCGCCAGGATTTCCTTAACTTTGGATTGTCCGATGAACTCCGCCAGCCGCTGCGGCCGCAGCTTTAACTCAAACGAAGAATCGTCCTCCACCGGCGCCGCCGAGACGATCCGCTCGCGGTCCTCGGGAAGCTTGGGAATGTTCCTGAGTGTGGCCATTGGCGCGATATTA
>JBKQLO010000147.1:0-6088 GCA_052147055.1 Terriglobales bacterium | reverse complement strand
TATTGCGAAAGAGTGTAGTACCCGGCTATCGTCTTGCCATCGGCTGTGAGGATGAAGACGGCGGCAACGTGCTTCTTAATGTCCTGGCTGGCTTGGTGCTTGAGGTAGACGGAAAGAACCTCGTGTTCACATGAAAAAGCCGCTCGATCATGCTCCCTCTTATCGAACGGCACAATCACAAACTTAGCTGGACGCGCTAACGGCAAATCAGCCTACTTCTTGCTTGAACCGTTTCACGGCTGCGATCGCCGCATCGTTCGGCTTCGGAGGGTTTAGGAGAGACTCAACAAAGATCCTTCGCGAGCGATCGGCAAGCGTCAGGATCTCGCTCTCACGGATGATCCGGTGAGCAGCATCGGTGACTGTGGTTCTCAGGAAATCCGTGACAGATACTCCCCGAAGACTGGCGGCCGTCTCAATCAGCGCTTTCTCCTTGTGACTCACGCGGGCATCCAGTCTTTGGCTTCTTTTGGCTGCGTATGCTGCCTGTGCCATCTCAATATCTCCTGCCGTATAATGTACAGCAGTTTGCCACACATGTAAAACGGGGAATACTAAGGAAAACTTCCAGCCGTCGCCTTCGCGAGGTTGATCGGAATTCTGGGGTGGGAGACGGGAATCGAACCCGCAACCGTCGGAGCCACAGTCCGATGCTCTACCAAGTTGAGCTACTCCCACCGCGTGGAGTGTTGATTATAGCAATTTGCGGGGTAGGCCGGACAGGTGGTTTCTTCGCGCTCTTAGCCAAGACAATCTACGGGGGACGAACGATGTTTACCCGCGGCCGACGCCAACGTATTCGAAGCCCATGGCGCGAAGACGGACCGAATCCAGCAGGTTCTTGGTATCGACGATCAACGGACGCCGCAGCATGTGTTTGATTCGGCTGAAATCGAGGCCACGGAACTCGGGCCAGCCCGTGCCCACCACCAGCGCGTCAACACCCTCCGCAGCGGCGTAAGGTGACTCGCAGTAGTGTACGGTGCCGTTCAATTCCATGCGGGCTTCGGGAATTGCGACTGGGTCGTAAGCCCTTACGCGCGCGCCGTTCGCAATCAAGCTCTTCACCAGACGCATCGAGGAAGACCCGGCGACGGAATTGGTGTTGGGCTTGAACGCCAGCCCAAGAATTCCCACGTCTTTGTTCTGCACCGATTGCACGCAGTGGGCGATCTTGTCGAGCACCTGATCGGTGAGGCAGTGGTTCACTTCGCGGGCCGCGCTCAGCACTTTCAGTGACACTCCATTTTCCCGCGCCAGCTCGGCCAGAGCATCCATGTCCGACTCCGCGAACAGTCCGCCCATGCCGGCGCCGGGCTGAAGGCAGCGAGGCGCAATCCGCTTATCCAAACCGAGTGCCAGCGACAGGCTGACCGCGTCCGCCTTCACCAGTTCACACAGACTGGCGACTTCGTTGATGAACGAAATCTTGGTGGCAACAAACGCTGTCGCCGCTTCCCGCACCAGTTCCGCAGTCTCGTGATTGGTCACAATCACCGGAACCCCGCGCATCACCAGAGAATGAAAAATCTGCTTCAGGACCAGCACTGCTTCATTGGACGAAGTGCCCAGGATGATGCGATCCGGCCAGTTGAAGTCTTCCACCGCGCAACCCGGGGTGAAAAACATAGGCTGCGACACGATGGTCGCCCGGCAACCTGCCTCTTTGATGCGACGCTCAATGGCAGAAGCAGCGCCCACAGAAACCGGTGTGACAATGGAAAGAATCGAAGGCTTGGAAGCGGCCCGCGCGATGCGCAGGGCCAGATCACTGAGATTGTGCGGGCCGTCCTCGGCCAGAAAAATCACCTGCGCCTTGCGGGCAAAGGCCTCTACATCGGTGGAATAAGCCAGGCGTCCGCAGCGCACATTGCGCTTGATAACCTCGGCCAGGTTCTTTTCGTGGAAAGGCACCGCACCCTGGGCCATCTCCACCATGCGCGAGCTATCCGGATGGCAGCACAGCACCGGAGTCCCAAAATCGGCCAGACAGGCGGAAACCACTGTTCCCAGATAGCCGGCTCCATAGACCCCAATCTGCATAGCCCCTCGAAAAACGCACCCGCCAAGACCCTGCTTCTTTATTACACTCGCTCACTCCCATTGGCAAAGCACGGAGGGGAACTGTACTTTGAGACCAACGGCCTGTCCAGCACGGGAATTGGGACAATGCGGAGTGGGTGACGGATGGTACCCTAGCGCTTCACCAGACTGCGTCCGAGCGGGACTCCCGCCACATCCTTCCAGCGATTTTCTTCTTGTTCACACACAAACGTTAGTTCCCGAATGACGATGCGCCGGCTTCCCTTGTACTCCGCCCAACGGTCGCGAGCGGTCAAATACGCCTGCTCCGCCAGACCTTCGCTGCTCAGTTTAGCGATGGTCAGGTGAGGCATGTAGGGCCACTCTTCGATCGCGCTGAGGGCGTCCGTGTTTAGCCGATTATGGAGGTCACGCATGTGCGCAGCCCCCTGCTCCACCCGAATGAACACGGTGGGCGTCACCGGGACGAAGGTTTCCGCTTCCCCGAGAACGACTTCAAAGGGTTCGACTTGGCCGCAAACCTCTTCCAGCGTCTCCAACGCGGCGATTTCGCTGCCCCGCAAGTGACGGGGTGGAAGCAGGGTGAGATGGGCTGGCAGATGCGGCAAGTCCGGATGCAGTTCCTGACGGAGGGTGGCGACGAACTCTCCGACTGCATCCCTCACGTAAGCCACAAGGGCATAACGGGGGTTGTACATAGCCAACGGAAATTATACCTCGCGAGGCTCACGGCGCCGGCAAAGGGGTCGGCTATAATCGAAATGAACCTCCACGGAGTCGGGGCGTAGCGCAGCCTGGTAGCGCACCTGCCTTGGGCGCAGGGGGTCCGCGGTTCAAATCCGCGCGCCCCGACCAATCTTTGGGGTCAGTCCCGTCTGTATGAATGCATAAGTGAAATGAAGAAGGGTTCTCCGAGGGGCTACGATGCTGAGACCGGCGAAGAAAGCGCCGGCGAAGAAAGCTCACCAGGAGAACCCCATGAATGCCCTTCACTATATCGGATTCGACGTGCACAAGAAAACCATCAGTTTTTGTGTCAAGACGGCCGCTGGCGAGATCGTGGAAGAAGGCGTCGTGCCAGCGCAACGCGCGGGATTGCGACAATGGGCCTCGGCGCGGCCGCAACCCTGGCGGGGAGCGATGGCAGCGACCCTGTTCAGCGGCTGGATCTACGACACCCTGAAGCCCTACGGTGAGCAGTTGGAGATGGCGCATCCCGCCAAGATGAAAGCCATCAGCGCGGGTAAAAAGAAGAGCGACATTTGCATGTGTGCAACCTTGCAGGAATGGGATTTTGAAGAATCAAAAAAGAGAAGCGAAGGTATCTGTCCACGCGTCGTGGTCAGGAATTCATATTAGATCCGCGAGAAAAGCTGGGCCTTAGTTCTTTCTCTCATCCTGCAAAGGTGCAAGTGTGCACACCTTCAAGAATGAATGTATGAGTTCTGCAGAAGGGCAGGGGGCTAATTGCTTGGCAGCGATAAATTCCTGACCCACAATCAGCCCACACCTTTCACTGGATGAGCGAGCCAATCCTAAGAAACAGCTTCATCGAAGTCATTTTTAGGTGAGGGGGAGAGTCCTTACTCAGCTCTCAGCGAGAGAGCCGAGCCTTTCTCCCATTCCTGAAGCATCCGTTCCCCGGTTTCGGCAAATTCCCCGTGTTCCTTGATGTAGGCGCGGACTTCGGTTGAAGTGCCGGAGATCGCTCCCTCGATGCGCTCCAGAATCTGCTTGACTCGCGAAGGGCTGCCTCCCATGCGGGTCTCACCGAGCCTCTGGAGTTCTTTTGCGCTGGGCCATTTGGTGGTTCCGTTGAGGGTGAGGGCCATGCTGTCCTTGGGAAGGTAGATGGCGGTCGTCACCAGATCATAGACGGGTGCGAGCCTGGCCTCGCCCAGAACATCGTCATACACTATCCCGAAATTCTTCAGGTGCGCGTCGCCATTTCTGAGCGCGCAGTTAAGCGCAATCAGGGTGAAGAGCTTTTCAATATCTTCATTTGCGTGCGGCGAATTCGCAAATTGCTGAAACCGCTTCATGATTGAGGTCTCGTAGCTGCCGCGATACTTCTCATCGGTTCGCCGGGCGTTAAGGACGCAGAAGTCTTCGTAACCGCGATAGGTGCCGTCAGAGCGCAAATCGAAGCGGTCAATGACGAGCGCCATGCCGTCTTCTGCGAGCCGGTAGGGAGGTACTTCAAGCCCGCATACCTGAGCAGCCTTGAGGCAGAAGTATTCATTGGCCGCAAGCTGCGGGAATTCGTTGGGCTCCCAGAATTTCACGATATGCGTCGCGCCCCGGTAATTTTGCGAGAGGCGGGGATTCGCGGAGCTTAAGGCAGCGGAGGCATTTTCGTCGCGCACGAGTATCTTGGGCTGCACGCCGCTGATGCCGGAAAACGAGGCGAACTTCTCGATAAGGTAGTGGAACAAATCCCCGTCACGCCTCCGCGCTAGGATCTCATCCACCGATTGGAACGGGACATCCTCTTCCAATTGCTCTTTCTGGCCGGTGTAGCGAATGCGGCCGACCTGCGAACGCCCCACGACAGCAAGGAGATCAAACTCGTCAAACGTGCCGGTGGCTTTGGCGAAGGCAAGGCGGAGCCTCTCGCGCAGCGCGCCCTCGGGAAGATTCATCTCGAAGATGGGAGGCAGGCCAAAGCTTCTGTCCCAGGAGGGCAGGCGCACGGGCATGGTTACAGAGACCGCGCGCGCGGGCGGGGTATCGGGCAGATAAAGAAATGTGCTGCCGCGCTCGCCGCTGCGGTCGAGCAGGCCCGCTTCAGCGGCGTCGGTCCAGACCTTTATCATTGCGATCCTCTTCCATAAGTTCGTCGAGCGTAGGCCGGCGCGCGCTGGCTTCCTGAAGTTTGAGCTCCAGGCCAAGCGCCGTCAGGATTCTGGTAATCTTGGAAAACCCGAGCTCACCCGAGCGAGCGTTTTCGAGCGCGTCCAGCGTTGAATGGCCGATAGAGGCCTTGCTTGCCAGCTCGGCCTGGCTCAGGTCTTGCGCCTTGCGCCTCGCGGCGATCTCGGCTCCTATAGTGGATAGGGTTAACATGTACATAATGTACTATGTAATTTGTCTTATGTCTAGTATTTTACCTAGTATATGAGGTTGTAATGAGGCAGCCTCAGGGAGCGCGGGCTCCCATATAATCGACGCGGGAGCATGGCTGTGACCGAGAAAACTGATGCACTGGTAGCCCATATCCGTATCCTCATGCGGAGGACTCTTAGATGACAAGAGGCAAACCATCCACTTGTGTTCTGCCGACTCCCGCAGAGTCTTTTGACCCCGAGGCAAACAGCCGGGAACAGCCAAGAAAAAACGGCGCGTGTAGTAGTTCGTCGCTTCAGGTATATTGATTGCGTTTGTGATGGCAGGAAGATGTTGGCTGCACGAGCTTGGCCGAACCGGAAGCTCTCTCCGCGTTTGCCGGTTTCCGCGGTACTTTCACTCTTCCGTCCGGATGCGATTCTTGCCGTTGATTCCCTCGTCCGCGGTCGGTTTCACAGGAGAATAGTCCCGTCATTCGTGAGGAGTGTTATGCGGCCTTCCGCCAAGTCCTGGTTAGCGCGCGCGGCAGTGATGCTGGTTGGGGTTTCTCTGTTGAATGTTGCCGCCGCCGGACAGGGCGCACCTCACTACCTGGTCACTAACGACGACCTGGCCCCGTTTATTAGCAGTGTGTCCTTTTACTCAATCGGAACCCATGGTCTGATCAATTTGAAAGAAACGGTGCCCACCGGCGGGTATGGCATCGGGGGCGGCTATTTTGGATTGAATCGTCTGGCTGTCCTCGACAGCGGTGAGAATCAGTGCGTTTACGCGTCCGACGCCACAACCGGTGACATTGTTGGAATTGCGGTAAGCACCTTCACCACAGTCAGCAGTGCCTTTGGTTCGGCAAACGATACCGGCGCATCGAACGGCATCGGCCTGGCAATAAACGGCCAGTATGTGTACGCCAGCTACACCGATTCGAGCAACATCGGGACCTTTCAGATCCAGCCGAATTGCAGTCTCAGCTTTATTA
>JBKQLO010000146.1:0-62865 GCA_052147055.1 Terriglobales bacterium | reverse complement strand
ATCGGCGGCGCCACGCATGGCGCTTACAATCCCGCGGCGACCGAAATCTGGCACGAAGGCCTGCGCATTCCTCCGATGCGGCTGACCGAGAACGGCGTGCTGCGTGAGGACCTGCTGGAGATGCTGGCCCTGAACGTCCGCCATCCCCGAGATTTCCGCGGTGACCTCGCAGCCCAGATCGGTGCCGCGCGTCTGGGCTGTCAGCGGCTGACCTCGGTGATCGCGGAATTCGGCGCGCCAATGCTCGTATCCTGCGCCACCGGCTGTGATCGTCAGGGTAAGCACCGATCCCGCTGTGGACGACACCGAGCAGGTTGCCTGTGATCCGCCTGCATAGAGCGTAGAGGTTCCAGCAGGGTTCTTGTATGGCCCCAAGTTACTTGGGCCGGCGATGGTGCAGCTAAACGTAGTCGCAGCAGTGCAGCTCGTACACGTGGGTTGCGTGTTGACGGTGGTGACCGCGCCGGTATTGAGCACTCCTTGAGTGCTCGACGGGATGTAGCAGTCGTTGGTTCCGGTGCAGTTCACGGCCATGTCGCCCAGTGTGGTGTCCTGGAAGATACAGCCGCTATTTATGGAAGTGCCCAGGCTGGAATTGCAGTTCGCAACTGACGAACCGTATGGACCAGAGTTCACTGCGCCGCCGTTGGCCGCCAGTGCATAGTAGCGGATCGTCGCCTGCCCGGAAGGCGCCTGCTTGTATTGATTCACCAGGGCCTGCATGCCGGCCATGATCGGAGACGAGAACGAAGTTCCGCCGCCAATCCACCAATAGGTTGTGTTTGCCTGGTTAATCGGCCTGGTCGGACTGGTGATCGTGCCGCAGGTATAACCGCCGAGCGCCGTGCTGGAGAAGCACGCCGGCATCAAATGTCCGCCTAGGCCGTTGGCGGCGAAAGCGGAAATGTCGGGCAGATCGCGCACGCCGTCGTTGGTCATGCCCGGAATCACTCCGATGTAGCTCGACTGGTACGACGGCTTCGGCCACCCTTTACAGGTGCCACTGGTCACGCCGCTGGTCGAAGCAGTACCGGTTGCGCAGCCGCTGGGACCGCCGCTGCCGCCGCCGGTGGTACGGAAGGTGGTGGCCAGGTTGCATTCACTGCCGGTGCCCACGGGAGGCACTGCAGTGCCAAGTAGAGTTGAGAGAATCACAGTGGCGCAAGAGTCCGCCCAAGGAATCTCCGGCACGTAGCCCTTGGCCGATCCGTACCACACGTTGTTGTAATTGTTCCAGTAGGTGCCGCTGGAGCCAACGAAATTGGCGCAAGGAATGGTGCTGCAGTACTCGTCGGCGTAGTCAGTCCCGCCAACTGAGACACCATACACGGACGACGTCCAGCCGCTGACGCTGATGCCGTGAGTAGAGGTGGCCAAGTTGGCATCACGGCTAGCCGCACCTTCATCACCCGAGGAGGTGAAGATGGTGACGCCCAAGCCTACAGCCGTCTGGAAGGCAGTGTTGAACGCCGCGTTGTTCGTGGTGCCGGTTCGGGCCTCGTCTTCGCCATAACTCATGCTGACCAGGCAGGCCGGATAAAGTGCGCCAGTAGGGTTAACCGTGGTGATGAGCTTCAGCGCGGGACAAGTGGAGAAATGCCCAGCCGTGCCAGGATATTGCAGGATGTTCTGTAAGGCGGTCAGGCCACCGAAGAAACCACTTCCGCAGGCCGCGTTGACGATGTTGGCGCCGGGCGCGAGCGCCGCGGCGTACTCTATGTCAATGGCTGCTTCCACGGAGTCACCGTTGACGCCGGTGGCTTGCCCCCCGCTGGTGGAAGGCGAGGTGCAGGTCGTGTTGATGGTAGTGCCCGGATTCAACTGGTTAAAGACTACATTCGTGCCTTGGATGGAGACTGGCGCAGAATCGAACCTGCTGACGCCCATCACGTTGCGGAACAAACCCAAGTCTCCGCTGGCGCCGTTTCCCGGTACCAACGGCGTGCAGGTGGCACTGTTCACCGTGCATCCCGTGGGCGGGTTGTAGATGTTGGTATCTTCGAGCACCACAATGGTCTGTCCGGCACCGGTGATGCCCTGCGCGAGCAGCGGCTTGGCGTTGTAGATGCTCTGCAGATCATCTGGAACGACCGCCTGCGGCCAACTGCTGCCGCCGGTGTAGAACTGGGGATTCCACGCGTGGGCGTTCATGTGCGGCCGGAAGGTATTCAGGCCGACCACGCCGACAACCACCCTGGCCAGTGCGGCGGGAATCGTGGGATCGCTGAGGTTGGCGATTCGATCCTCACCATTGACGTGAAAAAAGTGTTCCTCCACTCCGAAGGCTTCCCGCACCTGCGCGGCCGTGCCGGTGAAATAAATCACCATGGTGGCGCGGAGTACGCCTTCGACCTTGAAACCATGATCCTGGAGCCAGCCCACCAAGGTATTGATGTCATCCTCGGAGACGCCCCACGCGCGGGCATACTGCGGCGAGTCCATGTACTTATGGAAGTTCGACGATTTCGGGTTTTGCAGCGATTCCAGCCACTTTTCCAACCCCGCTTCACTCTTCGGCGAGCGCTTGAGCTGCAAGAACATGTGACCCATGTCGTAGCCGTCGCCGACGGGTCCGCGGTCAATGTTCTTGTTGAAAACTTCGGGGCGCGTGTTGCCGTAGAGAGTCACGCGGTTGCTGTCGTCAACCGGTTGTGTGATCAGCCGGTCTGTCTCAGCCTGGGAAACTCCGTTAAACATAAACAGGCAGACCAGCAAACCTAGCAACGCGGGCGCGACTTTCTTGGCGCCGGCAATGAGCTTGTGGTGGCGGCGGCGCAGAACGCCGACGGCGGTCAGCAGTCCGGAACCAAACAGGGCCAGCGTTCCAGGCTCGGGGGTCGCGGCATCAGTAAAAGTGAGATCGCCGATGGTCAGGCTGTCGGGGACGCCGCCGTCACTAAAGGTGACGTAAGCGATTGAACA
Source organism: Terriglobales bacterium (assembly GCA_052147055.1). Lineage (GTDB taxonomy): Bacteria > Acidobacteriota > Terriglobia > Terriglobales > Acidobacteriaceae > JABCZH01. The sequence continues at coordinate 59,943 of JBKQLO010000146.1, read as the reverse complement.
GCCAAAAGTCCACGGGCCGCCGGTGCAGCCGGGCACGGTGAGCGCAAATGCCGTGGACGTGCCGTTGTTCGCCGCCAAAACCAGCGTGCCGATGACTTGGCCGTTCCGGTTGTATTCCGTCACCGTCACGCCGATGGGCGAGGTGTAGTAGCCACTCACCGAATACACGTAGTTCCCGGCGAGGGCACCCTGTGCCGTGTAGACACCGGTCATGCTGATAGTCAGTGGATCTGCGGGGTCGTTGGTGATCACGTTGCCAGCAGGCGGCAACGGGTAATCCATGCCCGGGCCAACATCGCCATCGCCGGTGGTCAACTCTAGAGAGTTGCTGAAGGTAATGCCATCCGTGGCCAAGTACTGTGTGGTCAGGACGCTGTAGCCACCGTTGGTCACTCCCCCGGTTCCGACAACCAAGTTGATGGAACCGGCAAAAGCCATCGCCGATAACGCGAAAACTGCCAGCAGCAGAACCGAGAGCTTCTTCATTTAAATAACCCCCCACGCTTTCTTCAAATTAGTTGGGTATGTAACCATTCAGACGGAGAACGAGCGACTCCGTCCACAGAAACAACTGGCAATTCAGTGGCCGCGCCGCGGCGGAGACCGCAAATGCTAAAAAGCCCATGATTTGTGTGTGTTGAAATGACGTTGTGGAAATTGCATTGGCGGAGTGTGCAAGATCACTTCGCGTCGATAGCAGAAGCACTTCGCGGCTATGCGATCTGCGGAGTGCGCGCAAGGGCATAAGCCGTTGCGAAAATGCATGAGTTTGATTCACGTTGGAAGCTAATCAAAGAGAGGCGACACGAACGAGCCAATTCCGCGGCAGGAAACGGAGGAGCGTTCCCTGCCGCGAGGATGATTGGCTACGGCCAGTTGGTTACCAGGTTGTACACGTTCACAGTACCGATGCCGCTGCCAAAGTCCCAACCGACGGTGGAGCTGTAGGCCTGCGGCGAAGGCGAGCTGGCACTGCCGCTCGCGGCGACGGTACAGGTGGCGCCTGTGCCTCCGCCACCGGTGAGGGTGCAGACGGGCAGCCACTGATAACCGCCAGGTGTGTTGAGGACCAGAGTCGCGACCGGATCTGCAGTAGCCGTGCATGTCGCGCCCGATCCACCTCCGCCCGAAATGGTGCAGGTCGGATTCGAGGTGTAGCCGCTGCCTGCCGCGGTAAGCGTCAACGAGTTGGTGGCAGTGGAGAGCGTGAGGGCTGCACAGGTCGCGCCGGTGCCGCCGCCGCCCGAGATGGTGCAAGTCGGCAGTGAAGAGTAGCCGCTACCGCCTGCGGAGAGAGTCACCGAACTGATGACGCTGCCGGTTCTGCGAGCCGTGCAGGTTGCTCCGGTTCCTCCGCCGCCGGCCAAGGCGCAGGTCGGGGTGGAAGTATAACCACTGCCACCGCCCGTGAGGCCTATGGTGGCCACAGCGTCAGCCTTGATGGTACAAGTTGCGCCAGTTCCTCCGCCGCCGGTGATGGCACAGGTGGGAGTGGAGCTATAGCCGCTGCCAGCGGTGTTCAGAGTCAGTGGCGATTGTACCGGGCTGGGATTGGTGACTGTGGCTGTGCAGGTTCCTCCTGCTCCGCCACCGCCTGAGATGGTGCACGTAGGCGCGCTGGTGTAGCCGCTTCCAGCCGCCGAGCGGGTAATGGAAGTGAGAGCTTCGGTCGAAGCGGCCAAGATACCGTCAGTGCCACCGTTGATATAGCAGTTGTTGCCGGTGCAGTTCACGGTGTTGGTGCCATCGGTCAGGTCGTAGAAGATGCAGCCCGCGCCGACGCCAGCGCCCAGATGTGAATTGCAGGACGGATTGCCGCTGACACCGTACTCGGCGGAAGCCAGGGAGTAGAGGGTTGGATTGGGGTTGCCCCAACTCGACGCAGTTTTTTGGTTCACCAGCGCCTGGATGCCCGCCCAGATCGGCGACGAGACTGAGGTTCCGCCGAATCCGGCCCAATTATAGGGAGCGCCGACGCATGGGAAGGCTCCATTGCCAGAACCCCCGTTGGGACCGGGATCAGACCAGCAGACCACCCAGTAGTGTCCCCACAAGCCGTTGGCGGCGAACAGGGAGACGTCGGGAATGTCGCGGACGCCGTCACTGGGATTGCCGAAAACGGACTGCCAGGAGGGCTTGGCGTATCCGGCGCAAGTTCCGCTCACCACGCGGCTAGTAGAGGCTGCTCCGGTGGCACACCAGCTGGGGCCGCCGCTGCCGCCGACGGCTAGCCGGTCCGCGGTGGTGAGGTTGCACAGACTGCCGGCGCCATACTGCGGGTCACCCTCAAAGGTGGCGAAAACGCTATCAGCGCAGGAATCGTTCCACGGAATCTCCGGAATGTAGGACTTGGCGGAGCCGTAGTACACGTCATTGTAGGTGTTCCAGTAGACTAGGTTTTGGCCGAGGGCGGTGTCATAGAAATCAGTGCCCCCGACGGAAACATTGTAGGGTGTTTCTGCCCAGCCACTGACTGAAATGCCGTGGGTCGCGGTGGCCGCATCGTTATCGCAGCTAGCCGCGCCTTCGTCGCCGGCGGAGACAAAGATGGAGGAACCCTCGATAACACCCTGCTGGTAGGCCGCATTGAACGTGGCATTGGAGGCTGCGCCGTTCTGCGCTTCGCACTCGCCGTAGCTGATGCTTACGATCTGCGGCGGATTGGCGCCGTTCAGCAGGTTCTGTAAAGCGATCAAACCGCCGAAGGTGCTGGTGCCGGCGCAAGCCGCGTTGACAATGTTGGCGCCCGGAGCGGCGGCGCTCGAGTATTCGATATCAATGGCGGCTTCACCTTCGTCGCCATTGGTTCCGGGATCGGTGCAATTATTGGGTCCGGAGGGCGGCGCAGGATTGATCTCCTTAAACGTGGCCGTCGAATACTTGGCCAAGCCGAAGGTGCAGCGGAACACGCCCCAGTCGCCCGAGCAGGCCGCGGAGGTTGGTGGGTTGTAGATGTCAGTGTCTTCAATCAGCACAATGGTCTGGCCTGCGCCCGTGATTCCGCCCTTATACACCGGCGAGAAGTTGTAAATGGTGTTCATGTCATCGGGCACCAGAATGTAGGGGAAGTCGGGCTGCCCGGTGGTGTTATCCGCCATTTTGGGCTTGGCCATGGAGCGGGGAGGAAAATTATGCATGGAAACCACGCCGACGATGGCCGATTCGAGCGCTGCCGGAATGCGTGGGTCCCTCATATTCGCGTATCGCACCTTGCCGTTCACGGAAAGGTAATGAATTTCGGTCTGGAAGGCTTCGCGGATCTGCCCTGCCGTGCCGGAGAAGTCAATCACCATGTGGCTGGGATAAATCACATTCACCTTGAAGCCGTGAGACTGCAGCCAGCCGGTGATGACGGAAATATCCGCGTCGGATACGCCGTAGCGGGCGCCAAACTGCTTGGCAGTGAGCCACCGGTGGAAATTGGGGGAATGAGGGTTGTGCAGTTGTTCAATGAGCGTGTCTAATGCCTCCTCTTGTTCCGGAGAGCGCTTCAACTGCAGCATCAGATGCTCCATGGGGAAATTGTCGGGCACCGCGCCGCGATCGTTGTCTTTGATCGCCTCGGCGCGAGTGTTGCCGGCGAGCCGGACGCGCTCTTTCTCATTTACAGATCCGTTAATCTGAGAGGCCGATGATGCCAAGTTGAAAGTGCAGACTAACGCCAGCACTCCAAGAAACACCGGCATCGCCTTCTTCAGATTCAGCATGCTCAGCTTCCGCCGCAACGTCCCGGCTAACCCCAGAATTCCCGATCCCATCAGTACCAGCGTCCCCGGTTCCGGCGTTGCCGCGTCGTTGTACGTAAGATCATCCACAATCTCCGAATCCGGTCCGTTCCCCGAGGCGATCGTGATGTACGCAATCGCGCACGCCGCCGTCCACGACGTGCATCCCGGCGAGGTGAACGTGATTTGCCCGTCCGCCCCAATCTCCGCGCCGCCTATCGCCGTCCCGATCACCTGGCCCGCGGCGTTGTACGCCGTCATCGTCACGCCTGTCGGCGATGCGTACCAGAAACTCACCGAGTACACATAGTTGCCTGCCAGCGGGCTGCCCGCCACGCCAATGAAGGTCGCCGTGATCGGATCATTGGGGTCGTTGGTGATCACTCCGCTCCCGGAATGCGGCGGATAGTCAATCGAGTCATAGAACGGCGCCACCAGTTGCAGCGAACTGCTGAACGACACTCCATCGCTTGCCAGATACTGATTGGAGATAGTGGTATAAGCGGAATATTGCTCAAAATTGATGGTGTCGCTGCCTGCAAAAGCCAGCGCCGAGAGTGTCAGAACCGCCAGCAGAACCGAGAGCTTCTTCACGGTGAATCCCCCTGTGGAATCAGTAAGGTCGGAAAAGCGCTAGCTGCCGCCCGTTCCGGCAAGTCGTGGAGGCCGACGCGCACAAATCCTCCAAGCCGAATAAGACTATGCAATTCAGAGGCCGCTCCCTGCGTCGCGCCGCCACTTCGCAAAAGGCCCGCATTCTTCGTGGTTTCGAGCGGAACCTTCCAACGGGATTTTTGAAGGCGTGTGCAAGATTACTTCCTGTCAACCGACGAAGCACTTCGCGGAAAACGCTGAAGGCTCGGTTCTTGCCAGCCGACTCGCGAGTTCAGATCCAGCCGCGAGCGTAGTAGTAGACAATCTTGATGGTCTCCGAAGCCACATCGAGGAATGCGGGCCAGCGTCCCTGCCAGTTGCTGGCGCGTTTGAGCGCGTCGGGAATCGGCCGCGGCTCGACTACCATCCCTAGTTTTTCAAACGAGCGTCGCGCCCGGAACATGTGAAAGTCACTAGTTAGAAGCACGGGCGGCGATGCGCTGTTTGCGATCAACGGCTGGGTGTACAGCGCATTTTCCCGGGTGCTGGTAGAGCGGGTTTCGCGCACGATCCGCTCCAGCGGAATTCCCTGCGACTCCACAAACTCGGCCATGGAATCAGCAACCGGGGTGCCGCCGACATTGATATTGCCGCCGGTGAGGACGATCTTCCGCATTCCGCACTTACGATAGGCAAGCACGGCGTAGACGCTGCGCCAGTACGTGCTCTGTCCGATGACGCCGCCTTGGGTGGGCGCACCGCTGAGCACGATCAAAGTGTCACCGCAGGGATCACTCCAACGTCCCGCCAAGGCACTGGCCCACCAGGAAACCAGCGGGGTGAACGTTACAATCACCACCAGCGCGCCCAGAGCGGCCAGGGCTAAGGTCAGAAGACGGAAAAGGCCGCGGGCTGAAACATCTTGTGACGGCCTACGCACGGAGCGCCAAGCGATCGACATGAGATCGCTAGCGCGCCGAACTTCGCGGCACTGGCAGCATGTTGAACACGACGTTTACTCCGTACTTCTCCAGGTCGATCTCTTCGACGCAGGTCTTTGCAGCGATGTCGTAGAGCGCGATGCGCGCTGGTCTTCCCTGGTCCTTGCCCGCATGCTTGACCCAGTTGACGTTCTCCATAAACTTGGTCTTGCGGACCCGAGTGAAGCCGACCCAGACGTAACGTTCGTCCACCACCCACAGTCCGCGACACCAGCCGAGCAGGTCGCCATCGCCCCCGTCGATCATCTTGAGATCAATCACTTCGACGATCTGCAACGATTTCTGATCGACCAGGATCAACCTCCCGTCTACGCTGGTGAAGTAGATCAGGCCCGCGAAAACGTAGCCGTCGTGGACATACTCGCCGCCAATCGGGATGCGCCGGTTTCCGTTGGTCAGACAGACCGCATCCTTTTGCTGAGCACGGGTAACCCAGACGTGTCCATCGAGAAAGAAGACGTGATTCGGGTGTGACCTGTGGGGCTTGGTGGTTTCCACCCTGCGATAGTCCACGCCCCGTGAAAAGCGACCCCACGGGTCCTCGCCCAGCACGTTCCATTCCCGCAGAACGTTTCCCTCGGGGGTAAGTTCGAGAACCATATCCAGCCCTGTGTCCACGACTAACAGGTTTCCGTCAGGGGTGGGCCGCACATGATGGAGATCGTTAAAACACGGTAAAGAGATGTACCCGGTGCGCTTGAATTGTGGGAGGTCGTAAATAAGCACTTCCGTCGATGTGCAAGCGTAAAGTCTCTGGCCTTCCAATGCGCCGGCTTTGAACAGCACAGACGATTCGCCTTGCGCGCGCGCCTCGGGAGGGGTTTCGTACTCTGCGCATATGCGCACCTCGCCGTTCCGGGGATCGACTTCGAGGATCACCGCCTTTTCGTAGAGAGTCCATTCCTCATCGCTTTTCAGAACCCTCTTCCTCTGGCGCCCCCCTAGGACAAATAGGCTTTGCGTCATTGCGAAATTTCCCAGCCCGGCCGAGTTGTCAAGACTCGGACGGCTTTCCTCTTCCTCTATTGGATTCTGAAGGTGCATGACTATGGGGCCTGATCGAGTGTCAATTACTGCAGCGCCACAATAAACACATCGGAGCGGCAATTGCTGTTCAGGGTGCAGGTCTTGCCGCCAGTGGTCGAACCCAGAGTTCCATACCAGTCCGATGACCAGGCAAAGAACTTTCCATCTGCCGAGACCGAGCCGATGGCGCTGGCGCTGCCGAAAAAAGGAGACTGTCCGCTGGAGAACGTATGCGCGAAGCGGTACACCGTGCCCGAGCCATCCGTGGAAAAGCCGTCTACCTCGTTGTCCCAGGCATACACGATGGGAACGCCGGTATCAGAGGAGCTGAGATAAGGGTAATTGTCCGCCGCATTCACGTTTTCCCACGACTGATGGTTGTCCCAGGGAATGTGGCTGGGCGGGCCGTTGGTCCAAACCGGAGTCTGATTGTTGATGTTGCTCAGCGGACGGATCAACTGGCTCTGCTGGGTGGGCGTGGTCGGGCTGTTGACCATGTGGGTATAGCCGAGGGCGGTGTGGCCCAGGCAATTGTTAGCAATGGCGCACGGGGTCAGGGTGTTGGTGGCAATCTGCCAAAGATAGTTCTGGATGCCGGCCGCACAAGCCGAAAGGCAGCTCTGGAAGCCGATCTTCACCCAGTTGCCGTCTTTCGAGAGGCGCGAGTTATGAATGGAGAAGCGGTCGCTGAGGTTGATGGTTCCCGCCGGACCCCAATCGCCGCCCACCAGTCCGGTCTGGGCGTTCAGCCAGCGGCAACCCTGTGTGCGATTCCACACCACCACCCAAACGCCGGTTCCCTGCCCGCCGGTCAGACTGAACGCAGTGGAAAAGGTCTGGTCATCTTTGCTGACGGTCACGTCGGTGATCCAATGCGTGCTTCCCGCGGATGAGGGAACGCAGTTGGGGCTTTGGGAGAAATCGTAAAGCGTTTGCGGGCTGGGCGGCTTCGTCAAACTGGTGAAATCGTAAAACTTGATGATGGGTGTGCCAGCCCGGTAGTTGCCCGCTTCAATGTCATAGAGGACGTCCGCCTGAGTAAAACTCCACTCGCCGCTGGAGCTGTTGGTGGTGATGCGCGCTCCGTGGGTCTTAGGAAACTGAGCCACGTACATGCGGCTGGCTTTCAGGGTTGTGGGATTGAAGGTGAAAAGGTCTATACCGGTGCCAGCGTCGCAGGTGTAGAACTTGGTGTCGTCGGCGCTCATGAAGTTGATTTCGGCGCTGCCGCCGCAGTCCACCAGGAAGTTGTCATTGCGACCCTCGCTGCCTTCTGTATTCCAGTCCGTAACGCGAGTGATGGGATTGCCGAAAGTGGGATCGGTGACCACGGTACCCGATCCCAAGAGCTGGCCGACATTGGGAACCGTTTTGAATGGGGCAGGCGTCAGGTCCGTCGGCGAACAATAGATCGGCCCGCCGAAGGTGCAGTCTTGTTTGTGTCTGACAATCGCTGCCTCTTGGCTCGATCCGGGCAAGGAACTGGCGCAAGAGAAGAGCCCGAGCAGTGCGGCGAACAAACGAAGACGCGTCTTGCGGCCGATCATTTGGTTAGCCGACACTTTATCACCGCAGTGGTGAACTCGCGAGTGAGAGCGTTATGGAAGCGTCTGAGCTTGCGAATGGGGACCGGAGTAATCAAGGCTTCGCGGAAGTTGCCGGCGCGCACCAACGCTTCACACCTGGTGATGGTCATGCGATTCAATCCGCCACTGACATCCTCAAAGCGGGAAATGGATTTGTTCTTGATCTGGTTGTACCAGCCGACCAGCGCGCTTTCACTCAGCAGCAGATGCGCCCAGGGAAACATGGAAAAGGTGTGACCTCCCAGCGGATGTTTCCAGGGAGGGCCGAACGACGCCAGCAGCACGCCGCCGGGCCGTAGCAGGTCATTCATAAGGGCAAGCGCGGCGGCTGGATTCTCGAAGTGCTCGAAACTATCAAGCGAAATGACGATGTCAGCCGATCCCCGCGCACACTGCTGCGGCGTCAGGAACTGAATGTTGGGAATGCCACTGGCTTTCGCTCTGGCGGCGTTGAGAACTTCTTCGCGAATATCCAGCCCGATGGCGACCTTGGCCCCGTTCCGCGCCAGTTCGATTGTCTGCTCGCCATAGCCGCATCCGAAGTCGATGACGGTCTGGCCGCGCATTTCCTGGAAAAGCTCTGGGCCGAGCAGAGTTTCCAGCTTGCTGCGGTTCTGGTAAGCCGCCCCGCTGAGGTGGTCGGGATCACGTGGGTAGGCCCAGCACAGAAGGCGGTATTCGCAGTAAGCCAATCCGCGGGCGCGTCCCCAGCTCGGAACCACTGATCGCTCTTCAAGAACTGATAGTGGAGCACTCATTAAAGTTCAGCTCTTGGCGGAAGCAATCTCTGAAACACGGATGGATGTTTCGGCGGTCTGTTCCGGCCGAGTCCTTTTTGGGTTTAGACGATGCAACACCTGCCAGGCATTCCTCGGCAAATGAGCCCGCAGCCATTCCTTGCTCTTGCCTGCGCTGTGGATCAAGTGCAGATACGCGCTTCCGCGACCGAGGGGCGGAGCAAACTGCATGTCTAGGTAGTGGCTGACCTGCGCCCCCCAGCAGGCCTTGGACGGTGCTTCCCCTGCTAGGAAATCATGGCGCTTAACGCTGCGCGCAATCATTTGCTCAATTACATACGCACGAAGCACGTAGCCGACGCTATCGTCAAAGTACGTGGGATCGAAACCTCCCTGCAGTTGAAAAACGGCATCACCGTGACGAAATCCGAATTGCGCCGCTACTGGGTGGCCATCGAGTTCAAGCAGCCAAAGCTCCAGTTGATCGCCGGCGGCAAGCAGGCCCGCCAGTTCGCGGTAGAACTGGCGGCGAGCTGCTGACTCAAAGCTGCCCGGCTGCTGCATCATTTGCCAGCGCTTGCGGTGCAGCGTGAATAGAGTTTCCAGGCACCCGGGAACTTCATTTTCCCCTTGGCAGCGGTACAAGCGAACCCGGTATTTCCTTTGCAGCCGGTTGCGGAATTTCCTGATTTTCGCGCGCTCGTTGCTGGAAAGCTGGCAAAGATATGCTTCCCAGGTTTCGGGGAGAGAAATCGCCGAAGACGCACGGTCATCTTGGTAAGCGGTCCAGCCACGCTCACCCACGAGCTTTGCCACCGAGTTTGCCACGGGAGAATCCGGCGGCATGGTGTTGAACTCGCAGAAGTCCCAGTGCTTTGATTCTCGGGTCAGGAATTCAAGCAAGGCCGCGGCGACCGGCTCTTGCCATCCCGGACGAACGGGAAAATCCAGGTTGTCGGAATCGCCGCTGCCGTCTCCCCAAAGGCCGAGAACTCGCAGGTTCACAAGAGGCGCAACCCGGCGCTGGGTGATCTGCATCGGCGCCAGCCCAACCAGACTTGCGGATTCATCAAAGAATGCCAACGCCAGCAGTTCGCGTCCATTGCCAAAGGCCCGCCACCATGGGGCCAACCACTCCCAGGTGGAGAAAGTGGTGGAGCCGGGGAATTCCTCCAGCAAGTCCTCCCAGGCAGGCCGCAGGCTCTCGAGGTCTTCGAGTGTTCGGTAAACCTGCGTGCGGTGAATGGCGAGTGGCAAGGGTTTCAGCTCCGTGGCAACGTCCATCACGTTACGACATTGCCCTGCGTCCCAGAAAAACGCATTCCAAGTTCCAGCGGAAGGCGTCCAGCTTCCGCGACGACGCCACGCGGTGCAGGCACAGCGGGTCGTCTTCCTTGCGCACGATTCCCGGCGTGGCGATGACGGCGGTGCGGTAGCCGGCGCGGCGGATGGCCGCGACCGTGCGCGTGGTCCAATGCGGAGTGAGAATCGGATTCGGATAGGCGAAATGCGGCACCGTTACGCGCAATTCCTGCTCCAGCCGCCGCTTGGATTCGACCAGTTCGGTCTTGAGCTCATCCGCGACCACGTGCGCCAAGTTGGGATGGCTCACGGTATGCGAACCCACGGTGTGGCCGTCGCGCACCATGCGCCGGAGTTCGTCCCAATTCAACATGCGGCAGGTGTCGGGAGCTGGAGGCTCGAGGCCGAGCGCACTCTCAATCGTCTCGATGAGCCGCTTCTGCCGGTCTCCCGCAAGCTGCGCGCAGTATTCGCAGGCGGCGACGCGAGCGGTTTCCCGTAACTCACGATTAGCCAGGGAAAGCGTGCGCCCTTCCGGCGATTCCCAGGACAGCCGCTCGGTAGTGCGAAAAGCACGGCGAATGCGCGCGATCCACGGAAGCTGATTGCCATCAATGCAGTCGGTGGTGACGTAGAAGGTGGCGGGAATTCCGTAGCGATTCAATACCGGGGTGGCAACTTCAAAATTGTTGGCATAGCCATCGTCAAAAGTCACGGCCACCGGCCGCCGCGGCATGCGCTTTTCTCCGCTCAGGAACATGGGGATGTCGTCCATGGTCACCACGTCGTAGCTGCGGGCAACGATTTCCATCTGGCGCTGGAAGATGTCCACTGAATGGCCCATGTCGAGCGTGTCTTGGTGAGAATCCGGCCCCTCGAAGACCGAGTGATACAGGAGAATGACAATTCCCTGCCCCGCCACTTCGCCCGCCAGACGCAACGCTCCCGTGGCCAGCAGAGCGCTCTTGGCCAACTGTTTGCCCGCTACAAGATTCAGTCGTTCCATCATGGGATTCTGCTCAGTTTGTTTTTTGGTAGACCCTTGCCCGCAATTTTGCGGACCGCGGTCTCCAGCGGCCGAGGCATTTGGCGGAGGGTTGCCCGTCCCCAGTCGGTGAGGCCTTCCCGCAGATCGTGCCGCCGTAAGCGCGTGCGGTCCAGGCGATAACGGTAAATCGGAGTCAGCCTGCCGCCAAATTCCCGCAGAAAGCGGTGCGCCCCGCCCAGCGAAAAGCGGGGAAAGCCTTCGCGGCACGCCCACTCGATGGCATTCCACAGCAACAGATCGTTGGGCTTGAGGTGGAGAAACGCATCGAGCGAACTGTTGTTCGAATACTCCACCAGGCCGCCAGGAAAAAAACGCAGGGTGACGCCGGCAATGACTTGCCCGCCGGAGCGAGCCAGAAACGCCCGAACATTTTCTCGAAGCCGGAACCTTTGCTGGAAAAACTCAGCAGAGAGCTTGCGGCCGCCAATCTTCTTTCGCGTGGTGCCAAACCAGCAGGAATAGACCGCATAAAAGGCCGTGATGTCCTGCTCGGTCGCGGCCTCGACAATCTCAACCGGCTGCCGCATGGCGGAGCGGATACAGTTGCGCCGTTTCTTGTCCAACTGCTTGAACAAAGCCTCAGGACCCCGCGTGAGATCGAGCACGACCACGCCTTCGAGCACTCGCTCGCGAAAACCGTAACGAGTGAAACCCTCGAGCGGGAACCAACTGTAAACCGTCAGCAGTTTCGCCGTGCTGGCCTCTGCGAGGAGTCCCCGGGCCAGACTCTCCCCGGTCCCGGCAGTGTCGGCAGTTTTATCCACGCAGAGTTGTGGGCGTGATATAAGGCCGCAGATCGCTTGATCGCCATCATGGGCGCCGGTCAATACCCCCGTCACTCGGCTGTCTTTCGTGGCCAGAACAGCGAAACGCCGTTCGTCTCCCTGTTTGGGATCGCGAAAGTATTCCGGCGCATTGTAGTGGGCGGGCGCATCCACGCGATCAAGGCAGTCGCGCCAAGCCAACTCCAGGCTGGGGCCGGGAAACTCGTGCACAATGCAGAAGTCGAGCTGCTGCGCGGCACGATGCGGCGGCTTGGCGGCAGTGGCAGACGTGGAACGCATCGTTATTATGGTGACCCTTACTGTTGTTACCCTTGAATCCCCGGAGCAACGTTAACGGCTTCCATCGCCGGCTGGCGGAATCGTATGAACCTTCGCAGCTCCAGGCCCATATGTTCCTTCTTCAGCAGGAACCACATCAACCCCACACCGTAAACCACTCCGCCGGCTGCGACTTGCGCCAGGAGTTCCCAATAGTTGTGCGCCACAAGAAAATGCCGCATCAGCAGAAGCGTCCCCACCAGCGGCAGGCAGAGCAGCGCGGGTGCCAGATAAGTCTGGTTCACAAACGTTCGCAGCCGTATGCCCAGCACACGGCACAAGTGTTCGGGCAGAAAGAAAAGATTGGTGCAGAGCTGCGGAATGGTGGTTCCGATGGCCACGCCAATCACACCGTAGTAGCGCAACAGCACGATGCTCAAAATCAGGTTTGCCACGCCTTCCGCCAGCCAGACGAAAGCCAGCGTCCGGTGCCGGGCCATGCCGTAAAGAATCTTGCCCGAGGCCGACTGCGCCATCTGCGAGCTGTCGGAAACAATCAGTAACACCAGCACGGTGTAGGCGATTGGAACATACTTGGCGCCCACCCAAACTTCAATCACCGATTTGCCCAGAATAATCAGCGTGGCGCAGAGCGGAAACACGATCAGAGCGCAGGCGCGATTGCCCATCACCAGAATCCGCCGCAGCCGTTCCATGTCGCCGGTGGCATTGAACTGGCTCGACATGGGAGTAAAAATCTGCGCCATACTCTGGGTAACGTTGGCGGAGTACGACACCAGCTTCGAGCCGATGGAGAAGTAAGTGATGGCCGCCGACCCGATGAAGATTCCAATCACCGTCGCGTCGCTGTAAAAGCGCAATTGCGAAGCGATGGCCGCCACAAACGTGATGGAACCGTAGCTGACCATCTTGCGAAACGACTCCCGGTCCACATAGCGCAGGGCGTAGCGTACAGCCAGTTCGCGCTGCACCACGGCAAAGTACACCGCGTAGGTGCCGAGATTGAGAGTCATGGAAATCAGCGCTATGGTGAGCAGTCCACCGCCGCGCCTGAGGGCCACCACAATCAGTACGGCGCGCCCGACGTTGTAGCCGGCTTGGGTCAGGCTCAACCAGTTGAACTTCTGCAAACCCTCCAGCACTCCGGCGAACACGCTCAGCGGGAAACCCACCGCGACCGCTGTCCCTACCACCAGAAACAAAACCTTGGCGCTCCACTGCAACGCCACGGGAATGCGAAACAGAGAAGTCACATAAAACGAGCCGGCGATGGTCACCAGGAGCAGCACCAGCCCGGTACCGCCATAGGTACACAGGCTGGTATTGATGAAGCGATTCAGGCTGTCTTTTTCTCCCGTAGCCTTGAACTGCGCCACGTAACGCACGATGGACGAACGGATGCCGAAGTCGAACAGCCCGTAATAACCGGTCAGCGAAAACACCAGCACCCATAAGCCAAAGGCATCGTCGCCCAGGCGGTGCAGGATGAAGGGCGACAGAAAGAATCCGACGACGAGGTTGGTCGCCAGCCCAAACCAACTGGAGCTGATGTTTCTTAGGGCTTGAGCTTTCAACGGGAGGCTCTCATAACCGCAACCGCACGATCGGTTGCCACGTTCGCCATTCTCTGAGGCAGCTGCCGCTCGGGAACCGTTCTGTAGACGGCGAACCAGCCCTTGTTGACGGTGCTCTTGAGAAAATCGGCTTGATCGAAGACCTCTCTGTGCCGCGGATTCATGTACACGAGAATGATCTCCCTCGGGTCCTCTTCGAAGGAACGCCTGACGTTTTCCAGGACTCTGGCCATCACTTCGTGCCCGAAGGGATTGAAGAAATACAAGACCAACTTGCCAGGGGGAATACGGAACTCTCCGGCGTCCATGCAGAACGATTCGATCTCATTGCAGACTCGTGGCCCCTTGTAGCGCCCGACATTCCGTTCAGCAATTTCGTGTAGTTCCCGCGACCACTCGACGCCCGTGACACTGCGGAACGGGAAGGCCGAGGCCAGCAGCAAGACCCGTCCCTTGCCGGAGCCGAAGTCGACAAACGCGTAGTCTTCGTATCGAACCTCTAAATTCTCGACGATTCTCTTAAAGTGTGCCGGATTTGAGCCATCGTAAGGTTTCCCGGACTGAGCACTTGTGCCCTCGACGCTTGGGCTGGGTTGGCGAATCCAACCCGATGTGTGCACGCCGAACCTGCGGTCGAACATCCAACCGTGGTACGCACGCCCCAGTCGGACGCCGAAGTCGGTTCGCAGAATCGGTGCCAGCGGAAGTCTCAGACACAGAACCGCGAGCCCGAGGACGCCGTGGGTTTCGAACGACTCCCGAATCCTCTGAACTGAAATCTTCATCATTCTGTCCATTGGCCGGGCCGGCGCATCTTGCCCATCATCTGCTTCTTTATTCTCTGCTTCAGTCCGATTCGTGATAACGCTCTCCCGGCAGCCACCGACGCAGTGCAGAGAGCAAAATGTGAGGAGACCATCGCAAGATTTCGCACCGTGCGCCGAAAATACAGTATGCGGGCACACTGGATGCAGCGGTTCGAGAAAAATGACTTGTACCCTAGAGTGCCCTCGCCCAGGTCGAGAAACTTGTACCGCCGTTCGTCAAACAGACGCTCCACAATGAGGTAGAGCAATACAGCACCGGGAGACCACCTGGAATAATTCTCGTCGTAGGCAACGTGCTGGTAGAGCAGATGTTCGTATTGCTGACAACAAAACACGTAGGCTACGGGGCGGTCTCGGTGGAACAGCACGAAACCTCTCGCCAAATTCTGCTCCGTGAGCTTTTGCAACTCAGCGTCCGGCATCCGGCCGGCAAACCCGTGCCCGCCCGCCCGAGCGCCCCACGACTTCTCTGAAATCTGGTTTGCCAGACGAGCGAACGCTCGAAGTTCGTCGGCCGACCTGAAGTCGCGCCATTGGATCTGGCCGCCGGAGAATTCAGCAAACTTTCGTGGCTTACGCGTCATGTCGTAACGCTGCTTTGCGCCAAACTTATGCAGGTACTCCGCAAACGTTCGCCTCAGGTCCACGAAAAACCGTTTGGATGGTACGCCAACGTACCTCACGAGTCCCGGCAGCAGCGTCAACCGCTGCGGTTCTGCATCCACCGGTTGCGCCGGAACCACTGCAGCCTCAATTCCGGGCGGCAATATCTCCCACGGCGGGGCTGAATCTTCGAGCTTGGTGCTCAGATGAGTGAATGGCACGTTCAGCGTCAACGCAGGAATTTGCAGCGCCCCAAGGTCGCGTCCGCCCAGGAAAAAGCGCAGCGGCTCGACGCTCGGCGTCCACGCGGCAACATCACGCGGCGTCGGAGCGGCGGCAATAATAGGCTCAGCCAGCGACGCGGACACTGTATTCGCCATCCTTCTGGGATTCGCTCTTGCGGTTCGACATCATTAGCAGCCGGTAATCGCGGTAGTCATTGGGATTGCCTTCACAGCCATCGCAAGCGGCCAGGACGAGGTTGGTCATCTCGCGGGCAGTGACGTAGTGAATCTGATACTCGCGCCCGTTGCGAGATTGCTCTTTCAGTTCGCGCAGGAAGCGGCGCAAGGACGATCCCAGCATGGCTTCGTCGTCGCGCGGGTCCATGCCGTGGCAATGCAGTTTGATGAACAGCCAGTCGGGACGGCCTTGCACCGTAATGCCCGCTTTCCTCCACAGCTTGAGGCGTCCCATGGTGGGAGGCCGGTTGCCGGTGAGGGCGCCGTTTTCCACCGTGGGCAGCGGCCAGTGCCGGCTGCGCCGGGAGAAATCCAGCAGCAGCGGACCCTGGATCATCAAGGGAAGCATGGGCGAAAAGCGCCCGCTGCGCAGGTCGCGGCCCTCGCGGTGAGCGGCTTTGCGGCTCAGCGGCCAGTTGCACTCATAGAGCGCGTTGATTTTCGAAATCTGCGCCGGGTTGGGCGAGGAGGGCAGGGTGAAGTCGGCGTAGCATCCGGTTTCGGCCAGAATCTCGATTTCAGAATCCACTCCGCAGAAGCGCCCCTGCATGGAGTTGGCGAGGGCGAAGTTGCCGTGGACAAAGGCATAGCGCGGGCCGCCAATCCCATCCAACTGCGAAAGACAGCCGTGCCGCACCAGGGCATCGCGGAACTCTGCCAGCAGTTGCCGCGTGGTCTCCGGCGTACCGACGGTTTCGACGCCATGGTGAAGGTGGACTTCAATTTCGCCCCAGCCTTCGTGGCAGTGCTGGGCCAGAAGATCGATCAGACCCTGGTCGTACTGTTCAGCGGGATAAAAATAGGTGTGACGGAAGGTGCGGCCGTCGTGGTCGGGCCAGTCGGCCACCGCTTTAGGAAATTCCCGGCACCACCGCACCAGCCGCTGCTCCTGCACCACTCGCACAGCGTGCCTTCCCGCCGCGTGGGGAAGAATCGCAGGCTCAAAGTGGTCCGCCAAGGCGATGATCAGGTGAAGCGGCTTCACCTGGGGCACGCGACGCGTCAGCCGCTGCCAACAGTAAGCCGGCACCCAGGGAAGCATGCCGCGCGCTTTATCCCACATCGCCATAAGTGATGGATTCTCCGTCACACGGTTCAGTCCGCTGCCGGTCTTCAGCCTCTGCCGTGGGCCTCGGTAAGTTCCAACGGGTTGGTGCTGGCGAATCGGCCCAGGGGAGTATTCGATTTCAGCGACAACTTGGCCTCAAAGTAACGCGGATAGAGAACGCGCATCAGGCTGAGGCGGAAATCGAGAGAGAACTGGCGGCCGTTCTTCGTCAGACAGTAACCGAATTCTTCCAGGCAATCGCCAATCAGCATTTCCAGCACGGCAATCTCCCGGAGGGAAAGCTTCTCTTTCCAGCGGTCAACCGGATGAAACTCGGTCCGCGATTCCTCTTTCCACGAAGTGTTGGGACTGCTCACCCGGCCCAAGCCGGTGCTAAGGATGCGATCGTAATCGAGGTCATGATCCAGAAAGGCAGCTAACTGCGCGAGGGTTTGCTTGGGATCGTTCACCAGGTCTTCGTAGTGAACCTCGGTGTAATCGTTGGGGAAAGCTTGCCCGTAGCGTCTTCCCTTGCGCACTGTCCATTGCCAGTTCAGCCCTGCGGCAAAAAGACTTCTTGGGCGGTCCCACCAGAGGGGACGCAGTCCGCCCATCTTAGTCAGCGACAATGCGATGTCGCGGCCGTCCCGGACAATGTGAACGAACAGCGCATTGGGAATTTCCCGCTTGATGGTGGGAATATGCAGGATGTTATCAGGATCATAAACCGCCCAGCGTCCGGCGCTGCCATGGCGAGCCACTTCGCCGAGAACGATTCTCAGAAAGTCTCCACCATTGCGGCACTCGTCCTGAACCTTGGTGCGAACTTCCTCCGGCCCCAGCCCGCTGCGCCGGAACTGCTTGCTGCGCAGCCAGAGTTGCATGAGCTTCTCGCGGTTCTTCGCAATTGCCAGATTTCCAGCCAGCGGAAGCAGCGTGGAGTAGACCGGAGAAGAAGCGCGGTAAATGGCAAACCCGCCCGCCGACAGCAGCGTGTCGTACATCAGATTGGTGCCGGAACGGTGGCATCCGATTACAAACACCGGTGAGTGTTCTCTGGATTTCATTTTGATTTCTCTGGAGACTTGATGAGGAGTAGAAACTGGCCAGACGCCGGACCTAGCGGTTCTGGCCGCTTGCGGCCAGCAAGCTGTTGATCGCCGGCGTCAACTCTTCTTTCATTTCGGGAGAAAGTTTCAGCGCGTCCTGGTAGGCCTCAAGCGCCTCAACCGGCCGGTTCGCATTCTGGAAAGCATGCCCCAACAGGCGATAACTCTGGCCGCTCGGCGCCAGATCGACCAAGCGCGAGTAATCGTAGATCGCTTCCTGCGAATTGCCCTGCTTCTCCGCCAGACGCCCCAGTCCGTGGTAGGCGTTGGGCTGGTTGGGATTGAGCCGCATGGAATGTTCAAGGCTCTGCCGCGCTCTTATCTCGTCGCCCATTTCGCTGTAGGTCATGCCCATACCGGCATATGCGGCAGAGAGCGGTTGCCGGTCCCTGGTCAGGTGAGTCATCTTGTCGAATTGCGCCAGGGCGTCGGGCAATTGATGGTGGGAGTAGAGATAAGAGCCGATGGCTAGTTGGCTGAGCAAATCAAAGGGATTAAGTGCGGCCTCGGCTTTGAACTGCTCATAGGCTTCATCCACGCGTCCCACCTCGGTCAGTGCCGATGCCATATTACGGTGGGCGATCAGGTTGTTCTTGGTGAGCGATAGCGTGCGCGACCACAATTCGATGCTGCTCGACCAGTACTTCATTTGCTGGTGGGTGGCGAAGCCGAGCGCCAGCAAAACGCACACGGCTGGGGCGACTCGCAAAGGCATTTTCAGCTTCAGGGCGTCCGCCACATCGGCCGCTCCAAAGACAATCATCACGAAGATTCCGATCAGCGGAATGTAGGTGTAGCGGTCGGCCCGGGCGGCGTCGCCCACCTGCACCAGCCCAATCACCGGAACCAGTGTACCCAGAAACCACAACCATCCTACGAGTAGATAACGTCTGGAACGCAAGCTGAAAACCAGAGCGCTGATGCTGACGAGCAGCGCGGCCGATAAGATCAATTGCCATGCCTTCAGCGTGTCTCCGGGATGCGGATACAGCACCGCCAGCCGCGCCGGCCAGATCATCTGCCACAAATACATGGGATAGGCCACTAGCGCGTTCTCCAGCCGCACTCCGAAAGAAAGCTTCAGGGTGGAGCGCACCGCTCCGCCCACCGACTGCACCTGCATGGTGATGACGGCGCTGGCAATGCAAAGCAAGAAGAGCGGCAGCTTCTCGAGAACCAGTTTCGGAAGCGGCCTCTGCTGCGCCGGCAACCGGCCCGGCGCGCTTCCCGGCATTCGTCCCAGCGGCCAATAATCCAATAGGAGCAGAACAAACGGCAGGGTGATGACCATGGGCTTCGACATCAGACCCGCCACGAACAACCCGGCCACCGCCAGATAGCGCCGCCAACTCGGCCGTTGCGCGTACCAGCCGTAGGCGCCGATGGCGGCAAAGAAGAAGAGCGTGCACAGCACGTTCTTTCGCTCCGCGATCCAGGCTACCGACTGCACATTAAGAGGATGAACTGCGAACAACGCGGCGACCAGCAAACTCGGCTTCTTTCGCCTCGTTGCCCAGAACAGCAAGAGAAATAGCAGCGCGACGTTGAGCGCATGGATCAGCAGACTGGTGATGTGGTGGCCGGCGGAGTTCGAGCCAAAGAGTTGCCAATCGAGCGCGTGCGAAAGCCAGGTCAAGGGATGCCAGTTGGACGCGTCCGCCGAAGCGAAAGCCCATTCCACCGTGCTCCAGGTCAAACCTGACTGAACGTAGCCGTTCCGTGTAACGTAAACATCGTCGTCGTAGTTGACGAATGGATAACGCACCACCGGGCTGTAAAGCGCCAGCGTCGCTACTGCCAGCAGAAGACAAATCACCAGGTTCCGCTTGCTCAGCCAAACCGATAAACGGACGTCGGCAGCTCTGCGCGATGGCATCTGGTGCACCTTGGCGCGTGCACTCGCGGCTGATCCCTTGCGGCTCAGGTCTTTCTTTGGTTTTTGTTTTAGCTCTACAGGCATGTTTGCGATTTCTGGTGTTTTGCGACCACCGGTTACGACGCTCGCGACTCGACCAGGTGGTCTCCTTCGTCGGCCGTGGCCACGTTCTCTGCTGGCCGGCGTCCGCGCACCGAGATAGGCTCGTGCATCACGCGCAAATCTTCCAGGCCAGAACTTTCAAACCAGCGGAACACTTCCTCATACGTATGTTTCGATTGATAGTTCGGCGAATACCAGTCGAAGGTGTCGAGCACCCGCATGGCTGCTTTCGGATGCAAGGAAATCGGCAGAGCAACATGCAGCAGGTTGCTTAATGGACGGCCCACGCCGGGCACTCGGCGCAGCCCTTTATGTACGTAATACAAGGGCACGGCCACATGACAAAGCGCATGCAACCCGCGCGATGGCAACCGGTGGGTCACACGGCGATACAGATCGCTCATGCGATACCAGCGGTTATAGCCACTGTAAACCCACAAGATAATCGTTCCGCCGGGTTTCAGCAGACGGGGTAAACGCTTGAAAGCCTGCTCGCAGTTCGGCGTGTGATGCAGAACACCCAGACTGTAGATGTAATCGAAGCTCTCGGGAGCAAACGGCAGCGAGAACACATCCGCGCGAAAAATGCTCACCGCCTTGCGGTCGGCCAGATTGCGCGCCGCCACTTCTGCCGCCGCGCTCAGGTCAACGCCCACCACGTGCGCGCCCCAGCGGCTGGCGATGTCGGCAAACCGGCCCATGCCGCAACCCACGTCCAGCACCAGCTTTCCCCGCAGATCCTGCGGCTCCAACCCGGTCCGGTTGCGGAAATCTGTCTCCGACTCGCGGCTGCTCGCGTTATCAAGCTGGGTGCGCGCGTAGACGTTCCACTGAAAGCCAAAGCTGCTCGCATATTTCTGCGCCTGAACAAAGCGCAGCACGCCATCGACTGCCGGAAAGCAGGTCTCGCAGGCCTCACACTCCAGCCCCTTCAGCCGGTCGCGCAGGTCGCCACCGCAGTGCGGGCAGCGCAGAATGGCGCGTACCTCAACCGGCAAGCAAAGATTCTTCATATTCTCCATGAATCTCTTCCTGAACTTCTCCGGCCGCTGCCGTTTCCTGTTTCGTCTCAACGATTACCACCAGCGCGCTGGTGTATCCCACCAGAAAGTAGGGAAAGAAGTGGTAAGCGGACGTGGCGAAGAATGACCCGACAATTAGTCCGTACACACTTCCCCGCAGCGCCATGGCGAACAGGGCTTCCTCGGAATCCGGCGTGGCTAGCCGGTTGGTTTTGCGCAGATTAGCCAGAGCACACCACAACAGCAACAGGTAAAGAATGAGCGCCGGCACGCCGCCTTCGGAACTCATCTGCGTGTAGGTATTGTGTTGATCCTTCCAATGACCCGAAATACTGTTGAAATTACCCGGTCCAATGCCAAACAAGGGATGGTTCGCGGTTACGGCCAGCGCCTTCCAGAATAATTCCTGACGTTCCACCGCTGAAGCGTACGCGGCTCGTCCTTCCGTGGTCGTCGGCTCGTCATTGAACATGGCATGGAAACGGTCCATGACGGTATCGCGTGCAAAAAGCATGAGCACCATCGCCGCGCCCGCGGCGCCAAGTACGAGACCGATCCGCCGTCCTCTGATGCCAAATTCCCGCAAACAAACCGCGCCGCTGACCAGCAACGCCAGCAATCCGGCCCGCGAGCCGGTCAGCATGGTTCCGTACACCAGCAGCATTGCAGCCGTGGCCCAAACCGCCTTGCGCCACAAACTGGAGGTGCGCAGCAGAAAAGCGACACAAAACGGCAGGGTCAGCACCAGAATCAAGGCCAGTTCGTTGGAGTTCTCATAGATCCCATGAACCGCTCCCACCAGCCGTCCCATTACCAGCCCTTTTCTTAATACTGTCACCGCCGCAATCACAGCCACCGATGCAGTCTGCACAAAAATCAACCGGCGTAGCCGAGTAAGCGTGATTACGGCCACGCCCATCACCAGCACGATCAGCAGCACCTTGGAGAAATCCAGAGTGGTGTAGAAGGCTCCTCCCCGCCAAACCGGAGATAGGGGGACGGTAAGCCATAACTGAAAAACCAGCAGCGCCAGGTAAATCGTTTCCCGGGGCAGGTGCCGGCGCAGTTGTGGAATGCTCGCTACAAATGACAACCCGCAAAAGACCCCGGCAATCTTTGCCAGGGGGACAATTCCCAGACCCGGGACCCAATCTTCGGGGCGGGCGCAGTACACCACAAAAAACAGAAGAAGCCAGAAGTACGCTGCCCCCAGCGGCTGGCGTTCCTCCACCGTCGTTTCTCCAGCGTCGACACCCACCAGAGCCCGGGCAGGCTCGTGGCTATCGAGGTATGCGATGTCGCTGGTGATCGGTTCCATGTCGAAGTTACGAGAAGGCGGGACCAGTTCCTCTGATTCTTTTCCTAATTCGGAATAAAACTCTGGAGCGGCGTCAGCAGTTGTTCCGCGAAACCAGCTGCACTCGCCTGCGCCGCCTGGCGATCCTGCTTGAAGGGCGTGACGATTCGCACCAGAGCGGAATCCGTGCGATTCATGCGCAGGGCGTCGCGCACCATGTAAAACTTCGCCCAGTATTCACTGGCGATGATCCTCCCATGCGACTGATACCAGTACAGCACCAACTGGCGATCCAGACCCTTCTCGATGACGTACAGATTGACCGGTGCCAGGGTTCCGTTGGGCAACGAGATGCTTAGGTGTCCCGCCGTCACTGGTTGCCAGCCGCTTCCCGGCAAACAGTTCTTGGGAGAATGAATGGCATCTCCGGTCTGCTGGCTTTTGTAATAACCCACGTATAAGCCAATCGCCCTGCCGTCCGAGGTACGATACACACGATTCAAGTAGTCATCTACCGCCGCAACCTTCAGGATGTCGGGATCGATAGGCAGATCGTGCCCCTGCCAGGAACCGAGTTCCAGCGGAAAGCCGTTGAGCGGAGTGGACAGCAGCACCGGCTCACCATGCGAAAGCGCGCGCAATCCGACCGTAGCGGCCGCCAGCGCCAGCACCATCGTCCAGAATCTGAGATCTGCTTTCATAGAGCCGAGGCTGCCGCGGTTCGCGGCAAGAGTTTGTTGGTCAGTCCATGCAATGCCAGCAGCAACATGACGGAAACCAGAAAGACTGCCAACCCGGAGAATGAATGCGCGAATCCTTCAGCCGCGCTAATGCCAAAGTAGTTCACCAACAGGGCCGTGATCACAACTCGTAGCCCATTGCTGACGATGGCGACCGGCACCATGGCGAGCACCAGAAAAACCCGAACTCCCAGCCTGCGTTCCGCGAGATAGCTGTAACCCATGGCGAGTGCAATCAAAGAGGTGAGCGAACGAATTCCGCTGCATGCATCCACAACTTCCAAAGTGTAGCGATCCAGGATCAGCAGGTTTCCCTCGCGCAGCACCGGAAACAGGTTCAGAGTTTCCAGACAACTGGTGGCTAAGCGGGAGGCCAGCAGTTGCAGCGGAAACACGATCTGGTTATAGATCACCGCCGGCAAAGGAATCATGAACAGCAGGAAGGCCACCGGGAAAGCGACTGCCCACAATCGCCGCCATCCGGCGAAATACACGATCAATCCCGCAATCACGCCCACCAGCGAGATCCGTTGCAGAAAGAGCTCTGATCCGAGGCTGCCGAGATATAAAACTGCGAGTGAACCTATGACAAGAACCGCTCCCCATACACTCGGAGAACTCTTGATGGCGGCGATTTGCTGCCGCCTGTTCCAGATCAAGTATCCGCAAAACGCCGGGACAAAGAAGCCATGCGAATAATTCGCATCGTCATACCATTGCCGGATCAACCGACCGAGCACGGGCACATACAGCGCCAGCGTGACCAACGCCAGCAGCAAGACCGGCCAATACTCGCTGACCCAGGATCGGGTCTGCGTGTAGGCTCGGACTTCTATTTCGGAATCTACGGCTTGCACGATGGGCTTTCGGGATTGCTTTTGAGCAACTTGCAAGAAGGCAGCGAAACGATAGGTTCGCATTGCGAACCTATCGTTGAACTTCCATTATTTTGAGGTAATTCGGAGCACGAACCTCAACTAGAGCGTCGCCGACGGCGGATCGCCCCTGCAAGCAGAGCGAGACCGGAACCAAACAATGCTAAGGAAGCCGGTTCAGGGGTGACGCCGATAAATTCCTGCGGCCCGCCCAGACCTGCAACTCCGGACGCCGGCGTGTAAACGACCATGTTGGCCAAATATGCTGGAAGCGTACCGTGGGCAACATCGGTTATCGCCATGTTCAGATAATATGCCTCGGTGACGTTCGCCCCCGAACTTGTGTAGAACGGGTTGCTCTGAGCATTCGCCGAAAAAAGTCCCCAAATAGCCCAGTTTCCTTGTACGGAGGAAACGGCGCCTGTCAGTATCGCCTCGAAGATGAGCCCGGCGGCATCGTACAGAGTTTGAGCTCCCGCCAGTCCACTGAAGTAGCCCTCTCCTGGGGTGCCAGCGGTTAACAGGCTGTATACGTTTGCGGTCCACGTTTCCGGAGCATTGATCTCATTATCGAAGCTGTCACAGATCAAAGACTGGTTCCCGGGGTTGGGCCCGCCGCTGACCGTAAAGTAGTATGGGTATGTGTAGAATCCCCCGCCGTTGGCGCCGCCGACGCCAGTGAATGTCATCGAGACAGGGTCGGCAAAAGCTGGTCCTGTTGAGAACAGAACCAGCAGGAGCGCCAGAAAGGCTACTACAAGGCGCGAATAACGCAACTCTCAATTCCCCCTTCAAGGTAATTCGAGGCACTACCTCAACTTGAGCGTCGACGTCTGATGGCACCGGCGAGGAAAGCCAGACCTGAGCCGAATAGCGCCATGGAGGCTGGCTCCGGAGTTGGGCCCAGCGTATTGCCAAATGCTGACGTGCCCCCATCCTGGCCCGAGATCGTATCCGTTCCGGGCGCGCCAAATGACTGGAGGTAGAACGTCAACGTCGAACCTACGGTCAAGCAGCTATCCGCTCCACACATGGGCGGTGCTACGCGGATGCTGGAAGCGCCAAGGGTGAAAGTCGCCCCTTGGTCCGCAGCTGTGGTGAGCGAGGTCACAACGCCAAAATTTGTGGTTCCAGTCAGAAACAGCCCCAGCACATTGCCAATGCTTACCTGCGATAGAGGCTGAGAAGGGCCTATGGGTGTAACCGAATAAACGTACGTGTATTCTTTGTACGCTGCTGTACCGCCGCCGCCGGAGCAGCCGGAAGGGTTTTGGCACTGATAAACAGTGGCCGTAACGTCAAAATCTACGTCCCCGCCGGCAATGTTATTGGTGGTAAGGGTCTGAACTTGCGTGCCAAACCCAGAGGTGTCCGTTACCGGCGTGCCGCTGGACCCTGCCCAAGCCGGAATCGCCATCACCAAACTTAAAGCGATCACCGCCACAGACAGTCGAACGGCGGCTCGACTTGTTTTCATCGAAAAACCTCCGAGATAGTGCTAAGCAACTGGGCTGCCTAAAGGACCCCCGCCGCCGGCCGGGTTGTAAGCTGTTCATTTTGCGTTAGGATGGGACGAAATGGTTTCACCCTGTGCAAAAGTAGCGAGCGCACCGGTCGTGCGTTCTTGCGGTCGGACTGCAAGACTACTTCACAGGTGATGAGACTCCAACTGCTGCAAGGCACTGCGCGCCTGGGCAGCGTCCGCAGGAGAAAGGTTCGAAGTTAGCGCTCGCGCCAGAATGGGTTTGGCCTCCGATTCTTTGCCGGTCTTTAGCAGCACCATTCCTAAATGGTATTGAAACAGGCTGGAGTCAGGAATCTGTCGGAGGGAGTCGCGCAGTAGACCGGTGGCCTCCCCGTACAGGCCCTTGCGGTATTCGATCCAGGCCAAGGTATCCGAGACTTGGGGATCGCCGGGACGGTTCTGCTTGGCGCGCTGCGCCAAACTCAGGGCCAGATCGAGGTTACCGCCGTGTTCGCAATAGATCCAAGCCAGGTTGTTCAACGCGGGCGCGAAATTGGGGTCCCGTTGAATCGCCTGCTCATAAGTGGCACGAGCCTGGTCAACCGCTCCCGTCTGCTCGTAAATACCACCCAGGATGATGTAACCCGATAGGATTTCGGGTCTTTGCTGGGTTACGGCCTGCGCCTCAGCTATGGCCTCGGGAAACTTTTGATCACGGGAATAAAGTCGGGCCAACTGTGTGTGGGCCATGTACGCATTCTTGTTCTGCCCGATGGCGGAGCGATAAGCTTGCTCGGCGGCATCCCATTGCCGGGTAACGATGTAGGTGTTGCCCAGCAACTCGTAGTAGTCGGATTGAGTGGGAGCCTTTTGTAGTTGCTGCTGGAGGCGCGCAATCGTTTTCTCGGGTTGTTTTTGAATCGCGTACAGCTCGACCAGGTCGCGCATGGCAGGCAGGAAGGCTGCCTGCGTTTCGAGGGCATCATTGAAACGCTGCTCGGCTTGAGAAAAGTTCTTTTGCCGCATGGCTATGTAGCCGAGGCGCTCCTGGAAAATTGGGTTCTTGGGCTCGCTTGCGGCCAGAAAGGTAAACTCCGCGAGCGCGTGCGGGAGATCTCCCAGAAGTAGTTGCGCATTGGCGTGGTCAATGTGGCCAACGACGGACCGAGGATCGCGCCGAAGGGCTTCATCGGTGTACGACATCGCGGTTTTTCCATCCTGTTTTTGCAGGTAGAAGTCGGCAAGCGCCAGATAGCCGGGCAGGAAGTTCCCGTCTTTGGCGACAGAATCTTTCAGGCTTTCAACCGCCCGCGCAGAATTGCCGTTTTGGTTGTAGGCCATGGCGAGCACGAAATGAGCCGTGGCCATATCGGGTACGTCGCTGACTAATGCCTGGAGCCTGGCAACGGCATCAGCTTTCTTCCCTCGCGCGAGCAGCAATTGGGCTGCAGCCAGCCGACATTCCGGGTCTTTGGGATAGCGGGCCAGCAGTTCGTTATTCAGTTTTTCCGCCGCGTCCCAATCCTGCAAGTTCAGTTCGGCCTTCACTAGCAGTTTCCGGGCATTGTCATTCTTGGGATCACGGGCCAGAATCTCTTCGACCACCTTCTTGGCATGGGCACTATCGCCAATCTTTAGATAGAAATCGCTGATGGCGAGAAGCGCGTCGGCGGAATTGCCGTTAGCGGCGCGGAATTCTTGGAAGACTGAGTCGATGCCGGCGGTGTCACCGCGGCCGAGATAGAAACTGGCCAATGCCATGTACGCCGTCGCCACTTTGGGATTGGCGCTCATGGCCTGGCGCAGCACGCGCATCGCGGAATCCGGCTGATTCTCCATGCGGTAAAGTTCAGCCAGGTTCAGATAGGTAGGCAGAAACGCGGGATCGAGCTCGATGGCGCGCTTGTAGTAGACCTCGGCCTGCGGATATTGCTGAAGAACCACATTTACCTCGCCCAGTCCGGCCTGAACGCGGCTGTCCTTGGGGGCAAGACGTTCGGCTTGCTGAAAGGCCTTCACGGCGTCGGGGAAGTGACTGGAACGGAATTCAACCTGACCACTGAGAACGTATGCATCCACGTTGTTGGGGTCCAGTTTGAGAACCGCGGCCGCTTGTTGGCGGGCATCCTCCCATTGCCGGGCGGCGAGTTGAAGTTCACCTAGCTTGAGATGAGCCGCCACGTGGTTGGGATCAAGCGTGGTCGCCTGGTCGAGAGCGCGGAAGGCGTCGGGCCATAGCTGCAGCTTGATGTCGGTGAGGCCGAGACGGTAGTAGGCCTCGGCGTACTGATGATCAATCTGCAGGGCCTTGCGGAATTGAATGCTGGCCCGGCCATACTCACCTTTATCGAAATAGCGCTGGCCACTCTGCAGGTATTTCTGTTTGGCAAGGTTGGGATCGCGGGAACAAGAACACAGCAACAGCAGCAATCCAACCATGGATAAGGCAAGTCCAATCCGACGATTCATAGTGTCACTCCCAAAACTGGCCTTTAATCGCATCCGTCGCACCGTGATTCAACTGGCTATAGCGTTCACGCCGTTCGAATCGGTGGACGTAGACGGCGTCTCGGACGGAGTCTTGCGACCGGCGTGGTTTCCATTGCCATTGCTTTTGGCAAGCGTGTGGTAATGGTCGTAGTCATGCGGATCAATGCTGGTAGCGTTATTGAGCACAAAGCCCAGGACTTTTTCCACCGAGGCCAGAGATTTCTGCAAGCGTTTCTTCTGGGTGCTCTCCTGCCGCACCACCACCAACGTTCCATCCGCCATGCGGGACAGGATGCTGGAATCGGCCACCAACAGCGGGGCCGAGTCGATCACAATCCAGTCAAAGTATCTGGACGCCTGGGCGGGCAGGTCGCGCTGGCGGAGTAACTGTATGGCTTCGAGAGGCTGAGCGCAGGACTCGCCGGCCGGCAAAAGCCAGAGATCAAGACCGGCCAGTCGGTACAAAAAGTTGGTAAGCGGTTCGTTGCTTTGCACCCAGTCACTCACGCCCCGGAGCCGGGGCAGACCTAACATTTGGCACAGAGCCGGTTTGCGGAGGTCGCCTTCGACCAACAGAACCTTCTTGCCAGCGCGCTTCGCCAGAGTGATCGCCAGGTTCAGGCAAACCAGGCTCTTGCCTTCCTGGAAGCTCGCGCTGGTCACGAGCAGCGTCTTCAGAGAACGCGTCTCCGCCAGATGTTGTAAACGCGCGCCTAGCACGCGGAATTGTTCGGCGCCAAAGTCGTAGGGATTGGTGAGCACCTCCAGCCGGCTCTCGGGCGCGAGCGAAGGCTGAACGGACGGCACAGAACTCAATTCGGCCGGAGGCGGGCTGCCAGGGTGGTCGAACAGGTCGGCCAAGGGAGTGGGTTTCCCTAAACTCGCTTCTTCCTGCGATCGGTCAAGAGCATCCAGTAATCGGCTCATGCGTAGTGGCTTCCTTCCTCAGCCTTGATAGAAAGCAAACACCGTACCCCCAATGAGAATCATGGCTATGACGATGCCGGCCGCGACTTCGGCCCGAGCCCGCCAGTTGTGGCGACTTTTCTCCTCAGGTGTAAGCAGCGGAGGCACAATGCCGAGCACCGGCAGCCGCGCCACATCACCGAGGTCCTTCTCCTGGTGAACGTAGTCATCGGCGGATTCAATCACCGCGGCGCCCGCGATGCCGAGCACAATGCCGGCACCAAGGCCAAAAAGACTCAGTTGCAAACGGTTCGGCCAGTAAGGCTTCACGGGCAAATTGGGAGGATCGATGATGCGGAACTGCTCGCCCTGCTGCCGCTTTTCAAGATTGGTGGCCAATTCCGACTGGTTGCTTTTCGCGAGCAACGATTCGTAGTTGGCCCGGGATTGGTCATAGTCCCGGTTGATGTCGGCGAGTTGTTGCTCACGCACCGGGGTTTGATTGAGCCGGCCTTTGTACTGTTCCACATTCTGTTCCAGTTCTTTGATCTCGCGCTTGCGGTCCTGAATTTCCAGCTCATTGACCTTGATCTGGCTGCGAATCTCAAGCACCGGCGATCCGGTCCGGGGATCAGCACCCCGCAGGTCGGCGAGATCACTGGAGGCACTTGCGTCCTTGGGTTTGGTGAGATCGTCGTCGATCTGTTTTCTTAGTTGTTCGGTCTTGGCGATCTCTTCTTTCATCTTGATGACGTCGGGATGCTCGTCGGTGTACTGGGCTTCGAGGTCGGCGAGTTGACGCTTGAGATGGTCCAATTCATCATCCAGAGCGGGCGGAGATGCACCAGTTCCCTTCTCGCCGTCGCGGATCTGCTTACTGAGAGCCTGGTACTGGGACAGAAGCGAATTGAGATAAACTTTTTGCTGTTCGGCCCGGTCCAGACGTTCGTTGGCGTCCTGAAGCCGCGTCTGCAACCCCGCCAGGATCTGCAGATTGCTGCTCAACTGGGTAGGGAGTTCGCCGAGATGCTGGCCCTTAAACTCGCGCAGTTTTGCTTCCTGCTCTTCCAGGTGCTTGCGGGCTTCCAGCAACTGAGTGCCGAGGAAATCGGTGGTGTCCTCGGACTGCTTTTCCCGCGCCCGCAGGTTTTCATCGATGAAAAACGCGCTCAACGCACTGGTTACCTGCTGGGTCAGGCGTGGATCAGAGCCGGAGTAATAGATGCGGAAGGCGGTCAGTTCCTCGGGGCGGTTGGGAGTTTCGACCAGCTCGATCTTGATGTCCTTGCGCATACGGTCGACGAGTTCGTCGGGACCGAACCGCGAGCGGTCGCTGGCATAGAGGTGCAGGTCCTCGATGATGTGGCGCAGCCGCGTACGACTTAGGATTTGCTGGGTCATGCTCTGCAGGCGCTCTTGCAGGTCGGCGGCCACGTTGGGAACGACGTAGTGCTCGGGAACTTTCTGCTGTTCCACCAAAATCAGTGTCTCGGAGCGGTAGACGGCGGGAAGAAACACGGTCACAGTCCAGACTGCGGACCAGCACACGATCACCGGCAAGATCAGCCACCAGCGGCGGCGGCGGACAATCTGCCAGTATTCCTGCCAGGAAAGAGTCGCAACGTTGTTCACTGCTTTTTCCTTTCGGCCCCCAGTTTCATCAGTTCACGGCGTTGAAAAGCACGGATCAGTCGCTGGCGATTTCGATCTCCGGCTGGCGCGCGTTACGACTTGCCGCCATGTCCGCCGCTTCTCTCAACTTGTACAGCAGTGCGCGATAACTGATTTTCAGCGACCGCGCCGCCTCTTTGCGGTTCCATCTATGACTTTGCAAGGTCTTCAAGATAATCTTGTGCTCAAACTGCCGGGCCGCCTGGCGAGTCAACTTGCGCAGGGGAACGGACCCGTCAAAAATCACGTCAACATCAACCGATACGCCCCCGGGGGACGCCAGTTCCACCCAGATGGCCTCCTCGGTACCCAGAATCACGTATCGTTTGATGAGGTTTTCCAGTTCGCGAATGTTGCCCGGCCAACTGTGTTGCAGAAGCGCACGGAAGGTATTGGCGGAAAGCGGTCGGGGGACGCGGTTGAACTTATCGCTGTAGCAGCGCAGCAGATAATCGGTGAGCGCGGGGATGTCGCAGGTGCGGTCACGCAGGGCAGGTAACTTCACATTCACGACGTTAATGCGATAGAAGAGATCGCGTCGGAAGCGGCCGAATTCAATTTCCTGCTGCAAGTCGCGGTTGGTGGCACAAATAACCCGGACATCGACCCGCTTTTCCTCCTTGCCGCCAATGGGGTAGTACTCGCCGTCCTGGAGAAGCTGGAGAAGTTTGGATTGGGTTCCGAAATCGAGTTCGGCAATCTCATCCAGAAACAATGTGCCTTCGTGCGCCTGGGCAACGCGCCCGGGCTTCGTGCCGTTGGCCCCGGTGAATGCTCCCTTTTCATAGCCGAACAGCTCGCTTTCGATCAGTGTGATGGGGATGGATGGACAATTGATCTTGACAAAGGGACTTCCCTGCCATGGTGACCACTGGTGAAGCAGTTTGGCGACAATTTCCTTTCCCGTGCCGCTCTCGCCATGAATCAGCACGGGCACACCGGTATCCGCAAGTTTCTGCAGACTTTCGCGGACCTCGCTCATGCGCCGGGAGGTTCCGAAAATGACTTCTTCGGGAGGAAGCTCGCGGACCACATCCGCGGCCACGGTCGATCCGATCTGCCGGGCCGGCGATCCATTGCGTCCAGGCAGACTTGCGTCCACGTCGCTCTTATCCCGGCGAGGATTTTCGATGCCGAAGGTAGGTGTCACCATTGCTTGTTTTCTTTTTCTGGGGGAGGAACTAGGTGACGGTATCCGCGGTCAGGCGGGCTCGATATCATAACCCTCCACGGAAACCGAGATCGATCGCTGTATCAGTTCGACGGAGATGATCAAGGTGGTACGGCTCTTGTACGAACTCAGTACGCCTTCCATTCCGTCCAAGGCCCCTCCACGAACCCGGACGCGCTGCCCCACCTTCAGGTAAGGAGACGGCCCGAACGGAACTCTTCGCTCGATCACGCTTCGCACCTGTTCGATTTCGTGTTCGGGGATCGGAGCGGCGCCGCGGCTATTGCCAACGAATCCAACTACGCCCGGGGTTTGCAGCACGGTCAGACGCGAGGCCGCGCTCGGCACGATCCGGACAAATACATAAGAAGAAAAAAGGGGCACTTCTATTGTCTTGCGACGATCGCTCCAGCGGTGCACTTCCTCTACCAGAGGCAGGAACGTCGTAATGCCGGAGTGGCGCAGGGCAGTGTCGATTTTCTTTTCACACCGCACGCGCGCCCGGACCGCATACCAAAGCGGGAACTGCGGCAACTCCAGCGGGAGTGTGCCTGCCAGGCTAGCGTGGCTTTGGATTGCGCTGCTCATAGCTCCGCCCTATGAGTCCCATTAGGCCGGGACTTGTCTTGTACGCAGCGGCCGAGGACTCTGCATCCTTCGGCTCTCTGCGTACAACGTTTTAGTGCCCGCCAGCCCCAAACCGCAGTGGTGTGGGATTGGCCTTTCCCGAAGAAATACCGAGCGCCCGACTGGAGGGTTTATCGGAACCCCGCTGCTCACCGACGGTCTCGCCGACCAGAGCAAACTCGCTCCTCGCAGCAAATCCCGACCCCTCGCTCTGGCTTTCGATCCGCACCACCGTCGCCTCGGATTGGAGTTTCAGCCCCTCCTCAGCGGGCTGTGGCGGCGGGAGCATGATCTGCATTTGCAGCGTGCCCTCGCCGGGCGGCGCAGCGGTGCTCAGTACGAAAACCCCGAGCGTGCTGACATCGCGGGTAAACCCCGCGCCAACATGTTGCCGTCCCCGTTGGTCGGTCCATTCAAAAATGGCGGGACAACGCAGTAGAAAACGCGCAGCTCTTCTACGTTCCACACAACCTCCCGTTGCTTACCGGAACGCGCTGTCCCCGCAGAAGAACGTTCGGTTGCACGCGGGCAAGATACGGTCGCTGGCAAAGCCGCACAAGAAGCAAAAGGTAATCATGCAGAGTAGGCATCTAAACTTGGCCTCTCGGTAACGGAGTCATTTGAGACATCCTGCCTACCGGTCCGCAAAACCCAGGGGCACGACAGTGTGGCGAACGACGCCCGGCCAGCGTAGGAAATCAAACCGTTCACGGAGAACGGCATTAGTAAGGAGTGGGTAGGAAAGTCTTCTCTCTGCGAATGGGTGGTTGTGGAAAAAAACTGCTTGACCGTAGGGCCATCCGTCACTACTATCCGAGTCGGCGGACAGGCGCTGTTCCCACCCCCCTTTCTCCGAACCCACTAAGAACCTCGAGGTGTCTCGATGGGAGTGGCCGTTGTCTCTGCGAAGGAGCGAAATTCCATCCGCGTCATAATCGCCGACAGTCCTCGGATGAATACCCAGCTCCTGGCCAACGCCATATCCAAAGACAAACGATTCGATGTTGTTAGCTGCGCGACCAGCGTTGAGGACTTGCTGCGACAAGCCGGCGATGGCCCTGACGTTGTGGTCATCGGACTCGATCTGGAGACGCCACGAGGTGGACTGACCGCGTCACGCAGCCTGCGTCTTTCCCACCCCAGTGTTCGTTCCATCATCTTGGCGGACTCGCTCGATCCAAACGTCGTGGTGGACGCGTTTCGCGCCGGCGCCCGGGGAATCTTTGGCCGAAGCGAGCTTCTGGATCTGCTTTACAAGTGCATTCAATGCGTGCACCAGGGGCAGATCTGGATCGGCAGCAGAGAGATGGAGTTTTTGCTGGAAGCGCTGGTGGATTCGACGCCCCCGCGCTGGGTCAGCGCGGCGGGCATGTCGGCGCTCTCGGAGCGGGAGCGAGTGGTGGTGCAACTTGTCGCAGAAGGGCTTGGCAACCGGGAAATTGCCGACCAGATGAAAATCAGTGAGCACACCATCAAGAACCATTTGTTCCGCATCTATGCAAAACTCGGTGTCTCCAGTCGTTTGGACATCATTTTTTGCGCGCTCAGCCAGCGGCCGTCTTCAAGGGCAGCGAACATTGCTTTGGAACAGCGCGGCGAACTTCCCCCAGATGATCCCAGCCTGTTTCAGTGGTACAAGCGGTACGCCGACCGCGCGCCCTATGCTCAATACGCGATGGGAAACATGTACCTTGAGGGCCGGGGAGTAGAGCAGGACGAGGTCACGGGATATATGTGGCTTCTCCTGGCCGAGCGGAGCGCCGCTGAGGTGGTCACCAAGAGCAGAGAGCTACGCGAGCGACTGGCAAAACAGATTAAAGCCGACGGCTGCCGGAGAGCTGAGACGTTAGCATCCCAACACGCGCAGAAACGGCCTCCTTTGCCGGATCGGCAGCCCTTGCCGCCACGGTTGCGAGGCGGAGCCACCTTTGAGAATTGACATTGCCGTGGAACAGTTGGCAGTGACCTTGAATCTGAGATTGATTTGAACTCAGAGGTTGACTGCGGGTTATTCGAACTCCGGCCACCCACCTTCCTGCAACCACTACCGCAGCCGACCCCTTCTAGTTCTTCCTCCTCCCCGAGTCGTTCTCCTCAATTCACAACCGTGATAGGCTGTTCGTTTTGGTTGCGATTGAAGAGCTCGCATGAGTCGCGCGGTCAGTATTTTCGGTTTGGGGTATGTGGGCACGG
This sequence comes from Terriglobales bacterium, assembly GCA_052147055.1. Taxonomy (GTDB): domain Bacteria; phylum Acidobacteriota; class Terriglobia; order Terriglobales; family Acidobacteriaceae; genus JABCZH01. The sequence continues at coordinate 25,803 of JBKQLO010000146.1, read as the reverse complement.
TCACGGCTGCCTGCCTGGCACATCAGGGTGACCAGGTGACCGGAGTGGACCTCAATCCTGCGAAAGTCCAGGCAATTGAGTCCGGTCAAAGCCCCATCGTGGAACCCGGTGTCGGCGAGTTGATCGCGGCGAGCAGCAAGGCCTGCCGGCTACATGCGACCAGCGACTCCGCCGCTGCAGTGTTGAGTACCGACATTTCGTTCCTGTGCGTGGGTACCCCCAGTCTGCGCAACGGCAAACTCGACCTTGGACACATTGAGCCGGTTTGCCGCGAAATCGGCGATGCTCTCCGAAAGAAGAACTCGTTTCACTTGGTGGTGCTGCGCAGCACGGTGCTTCCGGGGACAGCCGAGTCCATCGTGATTCCTGCGCTGGAGCAAGCCAGCGGAAAAACAATGGGCAAGGATTTCGGAGTGTGCGTGAACCCTGAGTTCATGCGCGAGGGCACTGCGGTCGCTGACTTTATGGGGCCGGCGATGACCGTCATTGGGTCGGGAGACCCTGCCCATAGCGCCCAGTTGTGCGAGTTATATGCCTGGACGCCCGGCCGTATTTTCGAGACTTCCTTTCGAGCGGCGGAGATGGTGAAGTACATTTGCAACGTGTGGCATGCGATGAAGGTCACGTTCGCGAATGAGGCGGGAACCCTCGCCAAGAATTTGGGAGTGGATGCGGAGGCGGTAACCCAGATGTTTCTTGCCGATACCAAGCTCAATCTTTCTTCCAGCTATCTGAAGCCGGGTTTCGCATTCGGCGGGTCTTGTCTTCCGAAGGATATCCGCGCCCTCAGCTATCGCGCGAAAGAAGCTGATCTCAGTTTGCCGCTGCTGGAAGCTATTTTGGCCAGCAATCAGCAACACCTGGAACGAGCTGTGGAAATGATCCTGCGGACGGGAAAGCGGAATGTCGGCATTCTGGGCCTGAGCTTCAAGGCGGCGACGGACGATCTACGGGAAAGTCCGCAGGTGCAATTGATCAAGCATCTGCTTGGCGAAGGGCGGCAGGTCCGGATCTGGGACGAAAATGTATCGCTGGGGCGGCTGATCGGTTCCAACCGCCAATACATCGAAGAGGTGATTCCCCACATTGGTTCGCTGCTCCATCCGAGCATGGAACGAGTGATCCGAGAATCCGAAGTCGTGGTGATTGCAACTACCGGATTGAACCAGGAAGAGGTGCGGCGGAGCCTGCGCCCGGATCATATCGTGATCGATCTCGTGAACCTTGAAAAAGCTCGGCGTCTTGACACTGCGGCCCGATACGAAGGCATTTGCTGGTAACGCCCATGAAGATTCTCTGGGTCAAGGCCGGCGGGCTGGTTCCTCCGGATACCGGCGGCAAGATTCGCAGCTATCACATCCTTCGAGAACTGGCCCGCGAACATTCCATCACTTTCTTTTCGTTTTATGGCGCCCATCCCAACGATTCCCACTCGCAACTGGAAGAAGTTTTCGAGCGCGTGGTAACGATTCCGCTGGATTTGCCCGGACCCAAGAGTTTCCGCGAACTCTGCGACTACAGTCTGCGCCTGCTCACGCGGGAGCCGTATAACATTTCCAAATACTGCCGGCCGAACGTGCGGCACGAACTGCGCCAGCTTCTGAACCAGGAAAGCTTCGACGCGATTGTCTGTGATTTCGTCATCGCCGCAGGCGCTATCCCCTGGGAAGTCCCGACACCGAAGATCTTGTTCACTCACAATGTGGAATCGGTAATCTGGCAGCGGCATTACCAGGTTGCCAGGAACCCTTTATGGAGAGCGCTGTCCTGGCGGGAATGGCGAACCATGCAGGTCGCCGAGCGCAGATACTTGCAGGCAGCAGAGCACGTGCTAACAGTTTCGGAAGACGATCGCCGGCATTTTGCCGAGTTTATCGATGCCGCCAAGCTAAGCGTGATTCCTACCGGCGCGGACACCGAGTTCTTCTCGCCCACCGGAGAGCTGGAGACCCCAAACCGTCTGGTGTTTACCGGATCGATGGATTGGCTGCCCAACGAAGATGGCGTGATTTACTTCATGAAGGAAATCCTTCCGCTGATGCGCCAAGAAATACCCGAACTCTCTCTAACCGTTGTGGGGCGAAATCCCTCGCTGCGGTTAAAAGAACTCGCAGCCAGCACTGCGAGCGCTTATCTGACCGGGTGGGTTGAAGACATCCGTCCTTATTTATCCCAAGCGGCAGTGTGCGTCGTTCCTTTGAGGATTGGCGGGGGCACGCGGCTGAAGATTTTCGAGGCCATGAGCATGGGAAAAGCCATCGTTTCTACGACGATTGGGGCTGAGGGTCTTCCGGTGCGTCCCGGCGAGCATCTGTTAATCGCTGATGAGCCCGCGCACTTTGCCAAGAGCACGTTGGCCCTCCTTCACGACCCAGGGCGACGGCGCTCGATGGGTCTCACTGCTCGGGAACTGGTTGTACAGAATTACAGTTGGAGAATGGTCGCAAAACAGTTTGCGGATATTCTCGCCGAAGTAGTGGCGAAGTCCGCGCGAAGCGGCGGAAAGCCGCGCACATGAGAGTTCTTCTGCTTGGGCCATACCCGCCTCCACACGGAGGAGTAGAAACCAATCTGGTGGCCATCCGGCGCTTTCTGCAAAAGCGCGGAATCGGGTGCGCGGTCATTAATATTACGCGGCATCGCAAGCAGGAAGCGGATGAAGTTTACTATCCGAGAAACGCGATTCAACTCGTAGGACTGCTGTTCCGTCTGCGCTATGACGTTCTTCATCTTCACGTCGGCGGAATGCTCAGCCAGCGGGTTCTGCGTCTGGGATTGGTTTGCAGTCTGGCGCCGGGCAAGAAAACCGTTTTCACATTTCACTCCGGAGGCTACCCTTCCCTGCCTGAGGCAAAGGCCCTGACTCCCCGATCTATGGCTGGCCTGGTATTACGTCGCTTCGACCGCGTGATCGGCGTGAATCAGCAGATCGTGGATTTCTTTCGCCAATTGGGTGTGTCTCAAGACCGCACACGCTCGATCGCACCCCACGCCTTTCCGGCAGACGAAGATCACACCGGCGATTTGCCCGAACCGCTGCGCGGGTTCTTTGGCAACCATAAGCCCGTGCTGATTTCGGCCGGGCAACTGGAGCCGGAATACGATCTGGGATCGCAGATCGACGTGATGGGACCTATTCGCGAGAAATTCCCCGATGCTGGTTTGGCACTGCTCGGGCACGGAACTCTGGAAGGCAGCCTGCGCAAGAAGATTGATGAAAAGCCGTTTGCCAAGCACATCCTGCTATGCGGGGATGTTGCGCACGCAGTGACCATGAAAGCTATCGCCAGAGCCGATCTCATGCTGCGCACGACTCTGTACGATGGCGACGCCATCTCGGTAAGAGAAGCTCTTTATCTTGGCACGCCGGTGGTGGCTACGGACAACGGCATGCGCCCAGCCGGGGTTCAACTTGTTCCGGCGTCCGACCTGGACGCGCTTTTTGTGGCTGTGGAGCGGACACTGCGGAGTTCAGCGGCGAAATCTCAGGAGCGAATGCCACTTCCCGACGAAAGCAATTTGGAAGCAGTCCTGCGAGTCTACGAGGAATTGCTGCGCTAGTTCATCCGAAAGACATCCACTTTACTGCGCGCCCCGGCCCAGCATGACGATCTTGATGGTCTGAAACATGATCAACAGATCCAGGCCAATGGACGCGTTCTTGATATAGAAAAGGTCGTACTGAAGTTTCTCTTTGGCGTCTTCCAGAGTATTGCCGTATTTGTAGCGAATCTGGGCCCAGCCTGTGATTCCCGGCCGTACCGCGTGCCGCACCGGATAGTATGGAATCTCTTTGGTCAGCCACTCTACAAACTCTGGCCGCTCCGGCCGCGGCCCCACAAAGGCCATGTCGCCTTTCAGTACGCACCAGACTTGCGGGATCTCATCCAGCCGCGAAATGCGCAGAGCTTTGCCGATGCGGGTAATGCGGGGATCGTCGTTGTCCGCCCAGGTAGGCCCGGTATCGGCTTCGGCGTCCCGGCGCATGGTGCGGAATTTGTAACAATAGAAGATCACACCGGCGCGGCCCATTCGCTTCTGGCGATAAAGCACCGGCCCCGGTGAATCCAGCTTAATGGCCAGAATCACGAAAGGAATGATGGGCAGGACGACCAGCAGAAGCAGCGCCGAAACCAGGATCGACAACAGCCGCCTCACCAGCATGAATCCTGCGCTAAAGCGAAAACCCTCGGTGAAGATCAGCCAACTGGGATAGAGTTGCTCGACTTCAATCCGGCCTGACATTTTCTCCAGCCAGGAGGCGGCTTCCTCCACTTTGATGCCCTTGAGCCGGAGCTGCAACAATTCGCGCACGGGAAGCGTTCCCCGCCGGTCGGGCATGGCCACAATGACACGATGGACGTGCTGATGATGAATCTGGTCCATCAGGTGAGAAGCAACCGTATCGCGGGTGGTAGCGCCTTCCATGGTTCCGCTCCATCCCACCACTTCAACCCCGAGTTCGGAGCGGCTGCGAAGGCCGTTCACCAGGCGTTGTGCGCGCTCCCCAGTCCCCAGCACATACACCCGTTCGCGAAAATAGGGTTGTTGCACCAGCCAGCCATAGGCCGCACGCCACCCAAATAGCCCAAGGGTCAGAATCACCAGCCCAGCGAGCGCCGCGTTGTTGCCCGGCAGGAAAGCTGGGAAGAAATAGCCCACTGCCGCCAGGACGAGTGCGAGCAGGCCGGGCACCAGCAACAGTCTGAAATACAGTTCCCCTTTTTCGTCGAAGTGGGTGGGGTCATAGAGATCGAACCAATAAGAAAAAACCAGCACGATCATCGTCACCAGCAGAATCTTGAAATATCCGCCTTCATAATTCAGCGCTACGTAGAGGTCATCGTGGTGCTGCAGGGCCATCCCTAACAGGAACGAGGCGCACACGATGAACGCCTCGCCTGCCATCAGAATGAGCGTGCGAACCGGGTAATAGACATTGAATAGACGGATCACGCTCTACCTTTGGACCCTTTTCCGCGTCGCGCCCACCAGAATGGTCGTCCTAGTCAAGCCGGAAGGGACGGGAATGCCAGTTCAGACCGATCGTCCCAACATATCGCTGCGACTTGAAATTGCACGGCACCGTCACGCAGACGGTGCTGTCAAATAACTGATCGTCGAACTGAAAGCTGAGGAAGAAATCGAAATAGTGTCCCAGCGGCCGCTGCGCCACCGCCCCGGCGTACACGTACTGGAACGAAGTGGTGGAGGAGGGGATAAGTCCCGACACCAGGCCCGGCTCAATCTGCTCGTTGCGGGAATAACCGATGTCTGCGGTCCCCGTCCAAACGCGGGTCAACGGACGGGAAAGGGAAAAGCGCACAATGTCGCTGGTCGCGCCCAGAAAAAAGCCAGATCCACTGGTGTTGTAGCGGTCGTACGAGAGGGCAAGCGAGGTACGTGGAAAACGATAGCGCAGTGAAGCCGTGGCGGTTGCGGTAATTCTTTGGCTGGAACCACCAAACAAGGCAGAGTTGTTGATCACGGTCACTTGCGGGCCCGCGCCCAGCGTCAGATCCATCCTTCCGGAGAGGCGGTGGCTATACATGAAGGTCCCCACGTGAGTAAGGAACGAACTGCCCGGAATATTTGGATATTGAAATTGCTGGAATCCGTACACCAACGCAATCTGGGTTTTCCGGGTAACTTGGTAATCGTATCCCACCTGGGCGGTGATCTGGTTGCTGTTAATGAAGCCGGCCGCGTCGTCGGTGAAGTGAATGAGTCCATAACCACCAGCTAAAGTAATCGCGGACCGCTTGGTCAGACTCTGGTTGAGGTCAACAATTGCCAGGTTGTCAATCCGAGATTGCTGGCCCAGAGAGCCAAACTCACCCAGACTAAAAATACCGCCCAATCCCGTGCCCAAAGCGCCGCCCTGGAACCCAATCGAGCCTAGCCCCAAGGTAGAAGAGCCCGATTCTCCGTACGCCCCAAATCCGAATGACCCCTCGGGCAAATAACTGAACTGATCACGGAAGGTGATTTGCCCACTCCTCCACATCAATTTTTGTTCGCCGTCGAATTGGTGAATTTGGGCGACACTCGGGTCCTGCGACGGGTAATAGATGACACCGCCCACATAGTCGAAAGCCGTCAGGGAATGAGTACCCGTCTTTTGCAGCATGACACTCCCCATAGCACGGGTCACTCCGACGAGTCCTGAGCTTGTGATGTTGTCACCCACGTCCGAGTCCAACGACTCGCTGACGTGTGCACCCAACACCAGGAAACTGCGAGCTGGGATCCAGGGCCCGAGCGGAGGCTGATCCAGCCCAGAGACGGGATAATTTTCCGTGGTCGCCGGTTCTGGCTCTGTGGCCAGGGCTGGCGCGGAAGCCGATGCGGTGGGAACAGCGGGGTTCTGCGGGCCGTTGGACGCTGGACTCTGTCCGCCGTTGCTCTGTGCCCAACTCGTGGCCAGCGTAAGCATGACCATCATCAGGACGCGAATCCCCTGCTGTTTTCTGAACCCGACTTCCCTAGGGGACGACAATGGTATCTCCTGGCTTGAGCACGATGTCCTGGCTGCCGACTTGGCCCTTCACGAGTCGTTTGTAGTTCACCGGGATTCTTTGCTCCGTCCCATTTTCCGTGCGCAGAATATAGATATGCTTGGTATTCGCGAACTGAGTGAAGCCTGCGTCCGCCAGCGCCTGCAGCACGGTCATCCCCGGCTGCAATTGCAGCCCGCCAGTATGCTGGACTTCGCCGGTAACGTAGATTTTCTTGCTGTTAATCTCCTTCACCACCACCGTGACCCGGGGATCGCCGACGTACTTCTTCAGCTTTTCGGTGATGGCAGCCGCCAGTTGCATGGGCGTCAAGCCTGCCGCTTGCACGTCATTCAGCAAGGGGAGGGAGATGCTGCCATCCGGCCGGACGGGCAGGGTGCTGGTGAGGTCAGGTTCCTTCCAGACCGAGACCATGAGCACGTCATCGGGGCCGATGACGTAGGTCGGTCCCGCGACCGACGCGGGCACGCTGGACTGAGCCACCAGCGGGACCGGCTTATTGTTCGCCTTGGATGCATCCTGTGCCGCAGCCGTCAACCCCAGCAGTACCCACGTTGCGACTGCCAGCTTCATTCTCATAATTCGGGTCTCTTTCCTGGGCTGCGCGGCCTCATGCCGCAGCAGAGGGTTCGTCTCCCAAGACATTTTCTAGCCCTGCATTGTCAGATGTAGACCACGAGAAGCAGGACAAACGGGGCCTTTCAGGGCACACATACCCTACAACAAAGCCCACTCAAAGAGAAACGTTTTTCTGGTGGCGTCCAAATCCCCAGCCTAGGTTTTCTTCGCGCTTCCACGGAAAAATCTTGCGTTCTTTGCGCTGTGTACTCCTGAGCCAAGCTGTGGCAAGTCAATGAATTGCCGGAAATCGCCAGGCCACTTATCCATCTCGAGGTTGCACCGCCCGGCATAACAATCGGAGGTTGACCCGTCGGGGCTGACGGCAGTAAGATTCGCACTCGGAAAAGTGCCGGCCCTGCGCCCCTCCCCAAGCGCGCAGGCAGCCGACGGCAGTACGCTCACGCAAACGCCGTTTATGCCGAATCCACAATCTACGTTCGCGGTTGACGTGGCCGAATTTGCCGCCACCTTGCTGGCACAGCAGGAGGCCGCTCCTCGCGCGCAGGCAGTCGCGAACAAGGTCTCTGAGTTGCTGCCGGACACTGCGGTCGTGGTCTATGTGATTGCGGACCAGGAGAGTCCGAGTTGGACCGCCAAGGCCACCGCGGGCGACATCACGGTCATCGACACGGTGGAGTTTGATGCTGGAACCCTGGGCGCGGTGGCGGTAAAACGAGAGCTGCTGGTGTTTGAGGGCAGCGACCTGCCCCGGGAAGAGTATGCGCACCTCGACATTCGCCGGCAATTCGTGACTCTGGCTTGCGTTCCCCTGCTGGTCAACGACATCTTGGTGGGCGCCATCGAGCTGTTCCACTGTGAACAGGCTTTTCCCAAAGCCATGTTGAAGGCGGTGAGCGAGATTGCCGAGCTCGCGGCGCCGGCGCTCGCGTCCGCGCTTTTCTATGAGAGCGAACGCAACACCAACCTGCACTCCATCAGCCGCGTGACCCAGATGTATGACCTGGAAAAGGTCTTCAACTCGACGCTGGAGATGGACGAACTGCTGGGTACGATCGCCGCGAAGTTCCAGGAAGTCATGAATGTGCAGGGCGTCAATCTGTGGATGGTCAACGGCGATGCGCTTGAGCTAGTGGAGTGCGCCGGCTTCGACGCCACGGTTCAGGCAGGCATGGTGCAGAAGCCCGGCGAAGGCATTGCGGGAGATCTCTCCGACAGCGGCGAAGCGGTGCTGATTGATGATCCCGAGGACGAGCGCCTCCAGAAGCGAAATGAAGGTTTCGAAGACGGGGCGGTATTCTCCATAGTGGCAGCTGCCCTTATGGAGCACGAGGCGCTGGTGGGTGTGGTGGAGGCGGTAAACCGGCTGGATGGACTCCCTTTCGACGACGATGATCAATTCCTGCTGGCCAACATCTGCGAGACTGCCAGCAATGCGCTGCACAACGCCAATTTGCTCCAGGCGGAACGCAAGGTGGAGATTCTGGAAGCCCTGGTCAAGATCAGCAATGAGATTACCTCCACGCTCGATCTGGACCGGGTTCTCGACGCCATCGTGAATGGGCCCAGCGGCGTAATTCCGTATGAACGGGCGGCTATCGCGCTCGAGCAGCGCGGGCGGTTACAGCTGAAAGCAATAACCGGGACGCCGAAGATCAATCCTCAAGATCCCGATACATCGCGTTTACAGGACTTGCTGGAGTGGGCTTCGTCGTCCAAGCAGTCGATGTTGGTGGCCCAGCACGGGGACGAAGTTGACGACGAACGTCCGGAGACGCGAGCGAAGTTCGAGAAATACTTCGCCGATAGCGGAATGCGTGGCTTTCATGTTCTGCCGCTGGCGGATGACGATGGAGCGCTGGGCATCCTGTCGTTCGAGAGCAGTGACCCGGATTTCCTCAGCACCGCTCACCTGGAAATGATCAAAGTGCTGGCCGGACAGGCGACGGTAGCGCTGCGCAATGCGTCGCTGTATCGCGAGGTGCCGTTCATCGATCTGCTCGAACCCATCCTGGCAAGAAAACGCAAATTCCTGGCCTTGGAGAAAGGCCGGCGGACAGTCGTCGTGGCTGGAGCAGCCCTGGCCCTGCTGTTTCTTGCAGCTTTTCCCTTGCCGCTGCGGGTGGATGGACCGGCCGTGGTGGCTCCGGCGCATAGCGCGCGGGTGCAACCGGAAGTCGCGGGCGTGGTGCAGGCAGTGAATGTGCGTGAAGGCGACACCGTGCGACAGGGCACGGTGCTGGCTCGCCTCGCGGATTGGCAATATCGCGACGAACTTGCCGCGGCCCAGGCTAAGTACGAAACCGCAGCTTCGCAAATGAACCGGGCACTGGCGGCCAACGACGGCACCGAGGCCGGCATCGAGCGCGTACAAGCGGACTACTGGGCTGCTGAAGTTGCCCGCTCCCGTGAGCGCCTGGAAAAGACATTCTTGCGCTCCCCCATTGACGGCTTGGTTGCCACGCCCCATATCGAGGACTCGGTGGGACAAGATTTGAAGCCCGGCGATACTTTTGCGGAAGTCGTCGATACCTCACGGGCAAGCGTGGATGTTGCCATTGATGAGCATGATGTCTCTCGTTTGCGACCCGGCGAAGAAGCTTCCGTTAAGCTCGAGGGACTTCCCACGCGCACCTTCCGGGGCGAGTTGACGGTGGTGAGTCCCAAGGGCCAGTTGCAGGGCGACGACCGCGTCTTCTTTGCGCGGGTCAGCATACCCAATGACCAAGGCCTGATCCGCAGTGGAATGCAGGGCCGCAGCAAGATTTTCACCGCCTGGAGACCCGCCGGAGAAGTCTTCTTTCGGCGGCCGGCGATGTGGCTGTGGTCGAAGATTTGGTCCTGGGTTGGCTGGTGAACTGAGGTGAGGCCATGAAACGATACATCGTGATCGGGCTGACGATTCTGGTACTGGGTTTCAATGGGTGCAGCGGCTCGAAAGACGTCGTCGTTGCGGCCGCTCCGGCGCCGGCCGCAGACCAGCCGGCCAGCGTCCAAAATGAGAATGTTTTCGTCGCCTCCGGCCCGGTGGTGGTGGAGAACCAGGTGGACGTCAGCGCCTTGAGAGAAGGGCCGGTGGTAGCCATCCTTGCGCAGCCCGGTACCCAAGTTCATCAAGGGCAGCTTCTGGCGAAGCTGGACGACCGCCAGATTTCCGCCGACCTGGAGGGCGCAGCCGCCAGAGTCAGATCGATCGCGGCTAACCTGAAGAATTGGCAGGCCGAAACCAGGGTTCTGCAAGCCGACCGGGCTCGCGCCGAAAAACTGTACGAAGCGCAGGTGATCCCGAAGGAAGAGCTGGAACATGTGCAATATAAAGAAGAGGCTGACGAATACGAAATACAGCGCGAAGCCGAGAGCCTGAACAACGCCAAGGCCACACAGAAATCACTCGAACTGGAGTTGGACAAGACCAACGTCGTCGCTCCCTTCGACGGAATCGTGGCTCGCCGTTACGTCCGCGTCGGTCAAAAGGTCGCAGTGGGCGACCGGCTTTTCTGGGTAACCGCTTTGACTCCGCTGGAGGTGAAGTTCACGCTGCCGGAACGCTTCTTCAGCCGGGTGCACAACGGCGAACAGTTGACGGTGAGCTCGGCCGACATCTCTCCCGAGGCCAGATACACGGCCAAAATAGTTCAGGTCAGCCCGGTAGTTGATCCTTCCAGCGGAACCATTGAGATTCTGGCCCAGGTTGTAGGCCCGGCTCCCGCCCTTCGGCCCGGAATGCTGGTAAATATCACCCTCCAGCAGCCATGAACATCCTCGAAGCTCTCGATGTGGCACTGCCGGAACTGCCGTCAAAGAGTGCCCGCAAGAGCTACCCCAAGCTGGATCCACAGGTTATTTCCAAAGAGCACGTCGAGCATGGGGTGCCGACCGTGCTCGCCAAAATGCCGGGCAGCAACAGCTTTGTCCGGCTGACGCCGGAGCAGTGGAGGTTGCTTGAGTTGTTCAATGGCGAGCGAACTTACCAGGAAGTTGCAGACCTGACCGAAGGCGCAACCGGCGTAGCGTTTACCGAAGACGATGTGAAAGAATTCGCGTCTTTCTTGCAGGGTGAGACCGACCTCTTCTACCGCACGCCATTGGAAAAGAACATCACCTTAAAGCAGAAAACGGGTGCCAGCCGCCATAAGCGCAGCCGCTTCGCGGTTGCCGACATCACCGACATTACGCTGCATCGCTGGCCGCATGCCGACGAGTATCTGACCAAACTCCAGCCCTATGTTCAGTTCGTTTATACGACTTGGTTCACCCTGCTCACGCTTTTCTGTTTTGGCATCATGGTCTGGATGTGGGCCGACAAGGCGGGCGAGATCTGGGACGACAGTTTTCGTTTCTACAACTTCACGCAAAAGGGTTTCTGGGACCTGATCGAATTCTGGTTGCTGTTCGGAGCCATGGCCTTCTTCCACGAGTCCGGCCACGGTATGACTTGCAAACAGTTTGGCGGGAACGTGGAAAAGATGGAATTTCTGCTGATGTTTTTTGCCCCCACATTCGTCTGTGATGTCACCCAGATTTGGATCATCGGTGACCGCAGGGCCCGGCTGGCCACCATCATTTCGGGCATCTGGATCGACCTGATTATCTGTTTTCTGGCCACGACGGTCTGGTGGGCCACCGCCCCCGGCATGGGGATTCATGACTTTGCCTACAAGGTCATCATGGTTTCCGGGATCGGGGTCACCTTGCTGAACTTGAACCCCCTCATCAAACTCGATGGTTACTACATGTTTTCTGAACTCGTGGGGGAAGCCGACCTGAAAGAGCGCACAACGTTGTACATCTCGACCTGGATGAGGAAAAACATCTTCGCTCTACCGGTCGAGGTTGAATATGTCCCCCGGCGCCGCCGCTTTCTGTACATCCTCTACGCCACGCTCTCAGGTATTTACAGCTACTTGCTGATCGTGTTCGTAGTCATCTTTATCTATAACGTACTACGGTCGTACACTCCGGAATTTGCCTGGATCCCGGGGTTGCTGGTGGCTTATCTCATCTTCAAATCGCGTATCCGGAAGCTGGTGAGATTTATGAAAGACGTTTACCTGGACAAAAAGGATCGGTTGCGAGCGTGGTTCACGACCCCACGCATTGTGGGCGTCTCGGCGGTCGGGCTGCTGCTGTTTTTGGCACCGCTGTGGCCCGACTTCGTCGAGGGCCGCTTTGTATTGGAACCGGCACGGCGGGCGGTAATCCGCGCCGAGGTACCCGGAGTTGTGGCGCAGGTGCTGGCCGAGGAGAACCAGCCGGTGGCCTCAGGCACCGTGCTCATACGATTGCATAACCTGCAACTGGAGTCGGTGGCTGCTCAGGCAGCCGCCGGCTTTAGCGAGGCATCTGCCCGCGCCACCGACGCCAGCCTGCACTACTCGGACTTCGGACGTGCGGAACGGGAGCGGGAAGAAATGGCTGAGCGGTATGGTGTTCTCAACGATCAACTGGCGCATTTGCAAGTGACCAGCCCGATCGCGGGCGTTGTGGTGACGCCCCGGTTGGATGACTTGGTGGGAAGTTATGTTGGGGCGGGCGAGCAAATCGCGGAGGTTGCGGACTTGAGTAGCATGGTAGCGCGAATCTACATCCCGGAATACGGTATCCGCGATGTGCGAATTGGCAGCCGAGTCCGGCTGCAGTTGGGATCGCGGTTCTTACCCATCTCGGGTTCGCTGGCTTCGGTCGCACCTCTCTCATCCATCGATCCCGGTCTGGTGGAGAAGGCTCAACTGAGCGGCATCGTGCCACCACCGTTCTATGTTGGCTCAGTAAAGATTGAAAACGACGGAACCCTTCGAGAAGGCATGACCGGTACCGCCAAGCTGTTTGTTCGTCGTCGCAGCCCAGCCGCAATGCTGTGGAGATTCGCACGCGACCTGATCCAGCGCCGGTTCTGGTAGTCAACCACCTACCCGACCAAATACAAAAGGGCCTGCCTGGCAGGCCCTTCGTTGTCGGACATCCCCAAGACCCAATTACAGGGCTTACAGTGCGCGAACTGCCGGACGGACTGCTGGACGGACTGCTGGACGTACCGCAGGCCTTACGGCTGGGCGTACTGCCGGCCGAACTGCCGGCCGCACGGCGGGTCTGACAGCGGGACGCACCGCTGGCCGAACTGCGGGCCGAACGGCTGGGCGCACGGCGGGCCTAACGGCTGGGCGTACCGCTGGTCGCACGGCTGGGCGTACCGCTGGTCGCACGGCTGGGCGTACGGCTGGACGAATTGCCGCAGCGATCTGCGGGGACTGGGTCGGCGTGGCCAGGATGGCCTTCTTCACTGCCGTTCGCTGGCTGATGAGAGACTTTTTTTGCACTGACATTGGGAATCTCCTTTTAGTTTTGATTTCTCGATTGCGCCGGCTGCGTTGCTCAGCGCTTACGCCTATCCATGTAGCAAAGCACATGCCAAACTGAGCCCCATCGAGCGGCCGTGCAATGAGTCAGTATTTTCAGACATTTGCGGCCGTGGCGAAGATTGGGGCTCTTCAAGGGCAGGCTAGAAGTCAGGAAAGGATTAAAAATCAACCCCATAAGGTATTAATATTTGATCCTCCACGGCTGAGATGTCGATTATTCGACGGTCTAATCCTTCCCGATCCGGTACTTGCGGCACAGGTAGTGCATCTTCTGTTTGTCGATGTGCAGCAGCCTTGCGGCGCCCATCTTGCTGCCCCCAGACCGCCGCAAGGCGGCTTCCAGATACGCTACTTCGATCCGCGCAATCTCCTCGTCGAACTTAACCCCTTCCTCAGGTATGAGCAGCGACTCCTGGGAGGTGGCGCTGTTGTAAAGAATGCGCTGGGGCAGATGCTGCACCTTGATGGTCGGCCCGTCCACCATCAGGACCAGCCGTTGCACCAGGTTCTCGAGTTCTCGTATGTTGCCCGGCCAGGGGTCTTCCTCCAGGATTTGTATGACGTCGGGATCGAGGCGTTTGAGGGGGGCGCCATTCTGCGCGCAGTAGATGCGCAAAAAATGGTCGATCAGCAGAGGAATGTCTCCCGCCCGCTCCCGCAGCGGCGGCAGCGCAATCGGCACGACGTTGATACGGTAATAGAGGTCCTCGCGAAAACGGCCGGTGTGGACCATCTCTTCCAAGTCTTCGTTGGTCGCAGTGATGAGCCGGAAGTCGATTTTCTTGGGAGTATGTCCGCCGATGCGAGTCACCGCCCGGTCTTCCAAAACGCGCAACAACTTCGACTGCAAAGCCAGCCCCAGCGTGGCGATCTCGTCCAGAAACAGTGTGCCGGTGTGCGCCAGCTCAATGTGGCCCTGCCGGGCCTCCTTGGCATCGGTGAAAGCGCCTTTTTCGTGACCAAACAGCTCGGTCTCGATGAGATTTTCAGGCAGGGCGGCGCAGTTAATACTGATGAAAGGCTTCTGGGCACGCGGTCCCATGGTGACAATCGCTCGCGCCACCAGTTCCTTGCCCGTGCCGCTCTCGCCGCGCAGCAGCACCGTACTGCTGCTTTCAGCGACCCGTGTAATGGCCTCATAAACCCGGCGCATGGCCTCACTGCCGCCGATCAACTCACCGAATGATTCCCGCTCCGTTTCCGCTTCTTGCCGGTTCCGGTAATCGATCTCCGCGGTTCGCTTCTCCAGGGCACGACCGAGAACGACGCGAATCTCCTCAAAGTTGATGGGAGCCACAAAATACTGATCGACGGTGGCGTCGATGGCCTTGTGACGCAGCTTACGACTCTCCGAGCGCGTTAGAGCGACCAGCACCAGATCCGGCCCCAACGAACGTAATTCCGCCAGCGCGGTGATTCCCTGTTCGCTGTTGGCCCCGACGGTATCGATATCCAGGAGTATGGCGTCGGGAGGCTGCTTTTTTACCAATGCCAACAACTCATCCCAGGTCTGAAGCATGTGAAGGTCATAATCGGGCGCCAGATAGGCCTCAGCCTCAGGGCCCACGAGTTCGTCACCCGTGACGATGACGATGCTGTACCGGGAAGCCAGATTGCGGGCGGCCGCGTTGCGCATACCCCCTCCAAAAAGCGCATCGATTATGCCAAATTTTTAGCTGCTTGGGGTTAATATTTAACCCCAGGCGGCCTTTCCAAATCCTCGGCGAGGCTGTTCCCCCACCCCTCACCCGGCTTTCTCATTGATTCCAAGGAAGAAGGAGGATAAATGCTTGAAAAACCCTGCCAGTTCCCGTACCTTTAGCACGCGCCCGAAACCTCCACCGCTTTCCGTAATGATCGCGGTGGTTCTCGGCGAAGAAAGAAGGAGAATCGTTTTGGACATCAATGTCCGTAAGCGTTCCGAAGTACAACTGATCCAGCTTCGCGGACCCTTAAGGATGGGGCCGGCGGTCGATGGATTGCGTCAAGCCATGGAAGAAGTCATCGGCAATGGAGATCATCGCATCGCGATCAATCTTGCCGAGGTATCCATGATCGATTCCAGCGGCATCGGTCTGCTGGTGCGGTTTCTGGCCTCCACCAAGAAACAGGGTGGGAACATCAAACTGATCCAGCCCTCGAAGTTTGCCGTGCAAACGCTCAAGCTGGTGGGAGTTCTGAATCTGTTCGAAATCTTCGAGGATGACGACGCAGCGGTAGCATCCTTTTCTTAACCTGTTATTTTTCCATTGCACACGGAGATGAGCCTTCATGGCCGATGAATTTGGCGCCGGCGGGAGTAGTGGCTTTGACGAACTACTCAATCTAAGCATGCCTGCAAATTCGGAGTCGATTGCGACTATTACCGCCGCCATCTCCGAAATTCTGGAACGCCTGGAGATTCCCGAACAAAAGCGGCTTGAGATCGACCTGGCGGTGCAGGAGGCTCTGGCCAATGCCGTGGTCCACGGGTGCGAGGGGGACGCCTCGAAGACAATTCGGTGCAAGTTGAACGGCGATCAACAGGGCCGCATTGTGATTTCCGTGACCGATCCTGGTCCAGGCTTCCGGCCGGAAGCCATACCCGATCCGAAGCGCTCGGAGAACTTGTATGGCGACCATGGCCGCGGGGTTTATTTGATCCGCCAACTCATGGATGAAGTTCAGTTCGAGAGTGGCGGCTCCGAAATCAAAATGTGGAAATATTGATGTGGAGAAATTAGAAACTGCAAAGTCGCCCCGACTCACCCCACGTGGAGTGCTGCGCTAAGCCGAACCGGAAGGGCGTTGGGCGAACTCGCGGAACCTAAGCTGAGCCTCCAGCGAATCCAGCCACGATTGCAGGATGGCTCCGGAATTCTTCTCGACATACAGGAAGCGCAAACCCATGACAAAAGAATCGGCCCACACCACATCTGCCTTGGCATGAAAAACCTGCGGATCGAGGCTGGGCACCTCGAATTCCACGATCACGACTCCCTGCAACTTGACCGGATCCACCGGCCGGATAGCTAATCCACCCTCGCTCACGTTCTTCATCTTGGCGCTCAGCGACTCTCCAAGCGTGTTGTGAAACCGCACCGGTAAATCGACACCGTAGCGAAAATATCTCTGATGCTCACGTTCCATCTTGGGTATGGCGCTGTCGAGGAGGCTCCGCAATCGAGTCTCCTGGATCGGCTTGCAAAGAACAAAATTAGCTCCTAAATCAAGCGCGGCTTCGGCGCTGGTCAAATGGTTGACCACGGCAAAAATCGTGCTGTGCTTGTTGGAGCGGCTGTTCCGCACCTGGGCCAAGGCTTCGGTACCGCCGTGCACATCATCACAGTCAATAACGAGTCCATCCAAATGCCGTCGGGAAGCGAGTTCGACTGCGCTGGCAGAATCCTGACGGAGATCGAGCGAGGCGCGGCGCCCCAAACCTGCCATGATCTGATCCAGCAGCGTGGTATCGGAAGTCACAACCAGGCACTCTACGCCCATGCCCCAATAGTAGACAGTGGCGCATCCCTCTCAAAGTAACCGACGTGCATGGCCCTGTTAGAGCCTGTAACGGTCTACTTCCGGGCCTGTGTCTTGTTGACCTCCGGTGGGCCGACGTTGGGAGGCATTTCTCCCGTCAGCGAGTTTAGAAATGCCTGCAGATCGCTGCGCTCCTCCCCGGTCAAGAAGTCCAGTACGTGGATTTCCTTGTCCAGATTGGGGTTCGAGTTGCCTGCCCCAATGTAGAAGTCAATAACTTCTTTCAAGTCTTTCAGGCTGCCGTCGCTCATGTAAGGTGCAGTTTGAGCAATATTGCGCAACGAAGGCGTCTTGAATTTCCCCTTGTCGGCCTCGTGGTGGGTAATGGCAAAAAGGCCGACGTCGGTGAACTGGCCCATATCGACACCAATACCGATGTCGTGGAATTTGTTATCCATGAACAGAGCGTCTTTGTCTCCCACCACATGGCATACGGCGCAATTGCCTTTCTTCTTGGACGTGAAAACCACGAAGCCACGTTTCACGGCAGCGTCAACCGCTTTCTCGTCATGCCCGTATTTCCAGCGATCGAAAGGCGAGTTGCCACTAATGACGGTCCGTTCGAACGAAGCAATGCTCTTCTCTACCATTTCATACGTAATCGGCTTCGGGCCCCACGCCTTGGCGAACTCCTCGCGATAGCTTGGGTCTGCGTTCAGCCGTTGCTCAACGGTCGCCAGCGTGGTGGCCATTTCCACCGGATTCGCCACCGGTCCTTCGGCCTGTTTCTCGAGGCTGGGAGCGCGGCCATCCCAGAATTGAACCTTGAAATAGGCTGCGTTCACTACCGGTGGAGAGTTGCGGCCTCCCAACTTCTTGCCCACGCCTTCGGAGAATTGTCTTGGGTCGGCAAAACCGAACTGCGGGGCATGGCAAGTGGCGCAGGAAATGCTGTTGTCCCCCGACAAAATCGGATCGTAGTAAAGCCGCCGGCCGAGCGTGATCGTCTCCGCCGTGGGCGGGTTATCGGCTGGAATCGGCACCGGCGGAAGTCCCAGCGGGGCTTTGATCTGCACCGGCTTACCGATGGGCATGAGGGTTGAAGCCTTTTGGTCCTGACTTTGCAGCAACAACCCAGAGGCCACTACTGTGAGAAAAAGAATGAAGAGGAAAATCCTGCTTGAATTCATAAAACCCTCCGAATGATCAGAAACCTGACTTCGTCAGGGGTTTCCCGGCGTTTTGCTTGACTGTGCATGATAGCTGATCTTGGGCAGTCGCTCGCCGGGCACAGGTCTGTTACGTGTGCTCAATCTTGATTAAAGAGCTTTCTTGCCGCCGCCGCGATGACCTTAGGCACTCGTCCATGTGAGGAATGTCACACCGACGTGTGTTCCAAAAACTGGCGGGCAGTTTACAGGAGGTGTAGGTTGAAGTCGTGAGTTTTTTCTCGAGGTGGACGCTTGAAGCTCCTGGTCATCGGTTCCGGCATGATGGGTTCGGCAGCCGCTTTCGACATGGCACGCCAATCGCAGGTTGAGTCAGTCACACTCGCCGATAACGACGTCAAACGCGCTCGCGAAGTAGCCGCCCGCGTCAACCGAATCACCCACGATAAGAAAGTTCGCGCTGTCGCGCTCGACGCCCGCAGCCAAAAAGCTGCTGCCAGGCTCATGCGCGGCCATGACGCTGCGCTCTCCGCAGTTCCCTACTTTCTAAACCTCGGCCTGGCGAAGGCTGCCATCGAAGCACGCTGCCACTTTGCCGACCTCGGTGGAAACAACACCGTGGTCCGCCAGGAACTCGCGCTCGCCGGCAAAGCCGAGAAGCGCGGTGTAGCCCTCGCTCCCGACTGCGGCCTGTCTCCCGGCATGGCTTCCATTCTCGGTGGAGAACTGGTCCGCCGCCTGGGCGGCCGCGCCGATGCCCTCCGACTCTACGTCGGCGGCCTTCCTGAAAAACCCATGCCGCCGTTCCACTACCAGCTGGTTTTCTCGGTGGAAGGCCTGATCAACGAGTACGTGGAACCGGCCCGTATTCTCCGCAAGGGCAAGCTGGTCACGATTGAGCCGCTTACTGAACCCGAAGAATTTCACATGCCGGGCTTCGCGCCCCTGATTGCCTTCCAAACTTCTGGCGGCACCTCGACGCTGCCCGAAAGTTTCGCAGGAAAGGTCGGAGAGTGTTTCGAGAAAACCCTCCGCTACCCCGGCCATTACGATCTGCTCTGCGAATTAAAGGCGCTCGGCCTTTTCTCCAGCGACAAGATGCGGGTCAACGGAACCGAGATTACGCCTCGAGCCGTAATGGCAAAGATCTTCGAGGGCAAGTTTGCCGGAAAGGGGCCGGATGTCTGCATCATGCGCCTGGAAGCGCACGAGTCCGTGCATTCGCCGGGCGTGCGCGGCTTGCTGGGCGGACGCCTCAAGGGCCGAGTCTCCGCCTTCACCTTGGTCGATCATTACGATCCTAAGACTGACATGAGCGCCATGATGCGCACCACCGCATTCCCTGCCTCGATCGTCGTACAAATGCTCGCCTCCGGCGCCATCAGCAAACGCGGTGGCGTGCTCCAGGAACGAGACGTCCCCGCCGATCTGTTTCTGGACGAGATGTCTAAACGTGGAATCCACATCCAGTACAGCGTCGAATAACTGCGCCTCTAGATGGCTCATATCGGCGTAATGGGCACACCACCGGTGGGACACAATCACGACCCAGCCGCACAGCGGCGGCATGTGAAAGCCCGGCACGGCAGTGCCGGGAGGCAAGAGTGGGAAATAGAAGTCCCGCAGGGACGGCACTCCGATTTGCGGCCAAAACGCCGCGGTACAGCGACTTCGGTTTGAGGTCCTGACAGATGCGTCGCGCTATGATTTAGCCAGCTATGCGCGCCTTTTGCCCGTTAAAGTTGACGTTCATCGCACCACTGCTGGCATGCGCTTTGGCATTCGGCCAAGCGGGCCAGTCAACCACTGCTCAGCCAAATCCTGCTCCGTCAAGTAACGCACAGCAACCCGCTGCACAACAGCCAACGGCTCCGCCGCCGGCCAAGCCGCGGCCAACCACGCCGCAATCCGTCGCGGATGCAGCTCGCGCGTCGAAACAGGCGCAGCAATCGGCGCCGCCAGCAAAGGTCTACAGAAATAAAGATGTGAAGGATCCAGCCGACGCTGGCAGTCCTGCCACTGGCGACCACAACGCTGCCGCGACGCCGACCGCCAAACCGGTGATTGCTCAGACCGCTGCTAAGACCACTGCTCCTCCTACGGCTCAACCCGCCGCTCAGACCGCTGACGACGAGATCAAGAAAGACAGGGCCTTTGAAGCACAGGGGTTGATTTTCAAGAACCAGATGAAAGTGGAAAAAGGAAAGATCATCGATATACAGAACCGCATAAGAGACTTGAAGTACCAGTTTGACGCGTGGAGCACCGAATACGCCCAGGATCCTACTGACGCCCAGGTCTGCTGGACCTCACAATATTACACACCCTATTACCAGGACTGGTGCGACACCGGCCGGAACTTGAAAGCGCAATACGACGCAGCGCAAGTTCAACTCGAACAAGAAAAAGCTCACCTCGAGCAGATACAGGAAAACATTCGGCGCAAAGGGTACGGGAACGCGATTTATGATCCTGACTGAGTGGTCGCCGCCGCTTGAACACCGCCACTAGTGAGTGGCGACTGCGAAGACCGTGCCACAGCCAACGCTGGAGTAAACTGAGCAGTCCATGTCATCGCCCACTCCGAACGGCGAATGCGAGGGTCTCTACGTCACCCACAAGAGCGGCCAAGGATTCGAAGCCCACGAACTGCATGGCGGCACTCGAATATTGCCTTCGACTACCGCATCATGGCGCGACGCAGGGGATTCGAGAACGTTCGCATGCAAGACGTCACCGCCGACTTCGGACGCATGAAAGCGGAGTCCGATGCTTTGGCGGCCCGCCCGGAGGCTGGGAAGCAGGCGGAAAAACCAGACCTCAGCCGCGCATGCCGGTGCTGCCCAAACGAAACCCGTCTGCATCGCCGCGCATACTAGTCCATCCGCCAGCGCTGCCGGTAATGGCGCACCCAATGCCGAGGGCAGGCAAATAAACCGCGGGGTAACCTCAACCTTCGAGGTGTGAGGTCCAAGGTGGGTTGCTTTGATCTCAAGGCAGCCCACTACCTTTTGGGCTGGAAATTTCCTCCGCGCCGTCGTAATATCAGGCGATTCTGAAAGGGACATCCCCCATGATTCTTGGCATGAGCTTAGCAACCTTTACCCAAGTGCATGTTGTGATCAGCTTGATTGGCATCGTTTCCGGTCTCATTGTTGTATTTGGAATGCTCAGCGGAAAACAGCTCGACGGTTGGACGGCATTGTTCCTCGTGACCACGGTGCTGACCAACGTAACCGGGTTCTTCTTCCCGTTTGAGCACCTTAAACCCTCCTACATAGTTGCCACCATTTCGCTGCTGGTGTTGGCGATCGCGATCGTCGCGCGCTACCCCCAGAACCTCGCCGGCGGCTGGCGTCGGACTTACGTGATCACCGCGGTGATTGCCCTTTATTTCAACGTGTTCGTGCTGGTGGTGCAGAGCTTTCTGAAAGTGCCGGCTCTGCACGCTCTGGCTCCCGAGGGAAAAGAACCGCCCTTCCTAGTGGCGCAGCTCGTAGTGATGGCGATTTTTATCGGACTGGGCGTCGGCGCGGTCAAAAAGTTCAGCAATTCACCGGTTCGAACCGCCTGATCGGGACATCGATTGATTGTCCAGAAGATCGCAGCGCAGCCAGAAGGTCTCTACTCCCACTCGATCGTGCCCGGCGGCTTCGATGTAATGTCATACACCACGCGGTTCACGCCTTTCACCTCATTCACAATCCGGCTGGAGATGGTCTTCAATACTTCATGCGGCAGCGGCACCCAGTCGGCGGTCATGCCATCTTCAGAGTGGACCGCGCGCACCGCGCAAGTGTAGGCGTAGGTGCGCTGGTCGCCCATCACACCCACCGACATCACTGGCAACAGCACTGCAAATGCTTGCCAGATTTTCGAATACAGACCCGCGTTCTTGATTTCGCCGACCACGATGTCATCGCACTCGCGCAGAATCGCCAGCCGCTCCGGCGTCACTTCCCCTACCACGCGCACGGCCAGTCCGGGCCCCGGGAACGGCTGACGCTGGAGGATTTCTTCCGGCATTCCGAGGTCACGGCCAATTTTGCGGACTTCGTCTTTGAATAATTCTTTCAGCGGCTCAATCAGCTTGAGCTTCATCTTTTCCGGCAGACCGCCAACGTTGTGGTGTGACTTGATAACCTGCGACGGCCCGCGCACCGAGCGCGACTCGATCACATCGGGATAAAGCGTGCCCTGCACCAGCCATTTGACCTTGCCTTCTTGTTTCTCGATCCGCCGAGCTTCCTGCTCGAACACTTTGATGAATTCTTTGCCAATGATCTTGCGTTTCTTCTCGGGGTCAGTGACTCCTGCGAGCTTTTCCAAGAAACGCCCGGTGGCATCGACCGCCACCAGATGCAGGCCCAGTTTGTCACGCAGGTTCTGCTGCACTTTCTGAAATTCATCTTTGCGGAGCACGCCATTGTTCACGAATACGCAGGTCAGACGGGTAGGATGTTTGGCGTCGCGCATGGCGCGATCCACCAGCGTGGCCGCAACCGCGGAATCCACGCCACCAGAAAGTGCGCAGATCGCCCGGCCGCTGCCTACAGTCTGACGAACGCTGGCAATCGTGGCGTCAATAAAGTGCTGCGCCGTCCAGGTCGGTTTCGCGCCACAGATGACCAGCGCAAAGTTGCGCAGAATGTCCGTCCCATGCTGCGTATGGCGCACTTCCGGATGGAACTGCACCGCCCACATCTTCTTTTCCTCATTCTCAATGCCGGCTAGCGCATGGGGTGAACTGGCGGTTTCGTGAAATCCCGGCGGCAATTCGACGGCTTTGTCGCCGTGGGACATCCAGACGTTCAGTTTTCCGGGCAAGTTATGGAACAACCTTGAGCCGGTCTTGAGGTTAACCATCGCGTGGCCATACTCGCGCTTGTCCGCCGCCTGCACCTTGCCGCCAAGCGCGTGCACCATGAGCTGCAATCCGTAGCAAATACCCAGCATGGGAAGACCCATGGTGAAAACGCGCGGGTCCACGGCGGGCGCGTCTTTGTCGTAGACCGAAGACGGACCACCGGACAAGATGATGCCGACCGGCGAGTAGCTGCGGATTTCGTCGAGGCTGGCGGTGCAGGGCAGGACTACAGAAAAGACGTTCTGTTCGCGGATGCGTCGCGCAATCAACTGCGAATATTGCGCTCCGAAGTCGAGGACAACGATAGATTGGGTTTCCACTAACGAGTGTCTCAAAAGTTGAGGGCTGGTGTAAAGAGAAACACTTCCGGCCGCTAGCCTGGCGCAGGCACATCGCTGAGAATCAACTCGGACGGATCGATGCTCCCGCTGGGCTGAATGTTGAGTGCTGACGGCTGAAAGCCTGGCTCCGGCAATTCCAGAATCGCCACATAAGCGGCGAGGCGTCCTATGTACAAAAAGTCAGCGGCGGCAAAGTAAAGCAGAGTGATCACGATTAAGCCAGCCAGCACGACCCGTCCTGGAAGGACTGTCGCCAGCCCCAACGGGATTGCGGCGGCCATACTGGCCACAATGAAAGCCGCGACATGGGCCAGACCGAAAGAAGTGCCAACGGCGAACACCGGCCCGCTCCGCAGCCGCAGAAAATCCACGGCATCGGCGATCGCGCCAAAAGCATCCTGTCCGTTCGCGACTGCAAAGACCGCCGCCAGCGAAAGAAACCAGTTCACTACCGACCACGCCACCCAAACCAGCGTAAAGATGATCATGACAATGAGCGAACTTGCGTCGGGAGCCGTCTCATCTGGGCTGGCAGCCAGCCCTCCCACCACAAATGCGGCGACAAAACCGACAATCGCCGCAAGGGCGACCGCAGCCCGGAGGAAAGTTAGCCCCAGGAGAGGATTAAGTCGCCAATTGGTGGCCTGCTCGGTTGGCTCACGGAAATGCGCCAGCAGCGCCTGGATCATTGCCGCCCTCGCCAATCCCGACACTATGATCCATGCCACTACGAGCGCAATCGCCAGCACGATGAAGGCTTCCACCAGGCGAAATCCGCTGCCCCGCACGATGTTTCCGACGGCTTGTGAAATCAGTACCGGATGCCGGGTGCGGAGCAGCAGCAAGTCGCTGTGAGTGACAGGTAAAGTATCGAGATATTCGAACCAAGCGAGCGTGATCAGCAGCGCCGCGGCGGAGCCGAAACTCCAGCGCCAGGCGATCTCCGCGAAACCAAACGAAGGGCGGCGGAATACGGCGCGAAAGCCTTCCATGGTTGGCGAACGCGGATTCATTGAGGCTAGGATAACGAGTTTTACCGCACCACGATATTGACCAGCTTGCCGGGTACGACAATCTGCTTCACGATCTGCTTCCCGGCGATGGCGGCCCTGATCTTTACGTCAGCCAAGGCGGTTTCGCGAATCGTATCCTCGGGACTGCCTGCCGGCACCACCACCACTGCGCGCAACTTGCCGTTGACCTGCACGGGAATTTCAATCTCGTCTTCTTTCGCCAGCGCCCGATCATACTTCGGCCAGGGCGCTTTGAGCAGACTTCCCTTCTCGCCCAGCATTTCCCATAGCTCATGCGCGAGGTAAGGCGCAAATGGAGCCAGCAAAAGAATGAGATCACGCTGGACGTCCGCGAGCAGCGACTTGGGCAAGGCTTCCGCGGGCGACCGAGTCGCGCGGTCTTCAGCCAGATAAAGGTCGTTCACCAATTCCATGATCGCGGCGATCGATGTATTGAAATGCCAGCGTCCCTGGAAGTCCTCGCTTACACGCTTGATGGTCTGATGTAACTTGCGCTGAATGGCCCGCGCCGCGGGCGGTAGAGCCGTTGCTTGCACCGTCTCTTTCTCTTTGGTTTGAGGCACAGCATTTTTCGCCACGTACCGGTACACCCGCCCCAGGAACCGCTGGACGCCTTCGACTCCCTCATCCTGCCAGTCCAGTTCGCGGTCCGGAGCTGTGGCAAAGAGCGTGTACATGCGTGTGCTGTCGGCCCCGTAACGCGCCACCATCTCGTCGGGCGACACTACGTTGCCCAGGCTCTTCGACATTTTTGCTCCGCCCTTAATAATCATGCCCTGAGTAAACAGGCGCTCGGCGGGTTCGTCGTTGGTGACCATGCCCATATCGCGCATGAACTTGGTCCAGAATCGCGAATAAATAAGATGCAGAATCGCGTGCTCGACTCCGCCGATATACTGGTCAATCGGAAACCAGTAGGCCGCGTTCTTTGAATCAAAGGGCGCATGTTGATTGTGCGCGTCGGTGTAGCGATAGAAGTACCAGGACGAATCTACAAACGTGTCCATGGTGTCAGTTTCGCGGCGCGCCGGGCCACCACATTTCGGGCAGATGGCGTTGACGAATTCCGGCACCCGGCCCAGCGGCGAACCGCCAGTCACCGTGATGTCCACGTTCTCCGGCAATACGACCGGCAAATCTTTCTCTGGAACCGGAACAATCCCGTCCTTCTCGCAATACAGCATCGGGATCGGCGTGCCCCAGTAGCGTTGCCGCGAGATGCCCCAATCCTTCAGGCGATAGGTGACCGTCGCCTTGCCAAATCCGTGCTGCTCGGCGTAGGCCGACATCTCAGCGATGGCTTCCTGGCAACCGAGTCCGCTGAACGCGCCAGAGTTCACCAGCGATCCCTTCAAATCGGTGAACGGAGGCACCGGTTCGGTGACAGTCTCATCCATATCGTCGGGCTGGGGCACGATGACAAGCCTGACTTCCAGCGCGTATTTCCTGGCGAATTCGTGATCGCGTTCGTCAT
>JBKQLO010000145.1:0-54815 GCA_052147055.1 Terriglobales bacterium | reverse complement strand
GCGAATGTAGCTATGAAACGTTTGGTCTCCGGACCTCAAGTCGCGACCGTGACATAACGACTCTCCAAGAACGGCTTAAACGAGAACATCCAGGTCACACGAGCGAAGTGTTGGCCGTGAATGCATTTCGCAGAGTTCCGAGGTGAAGAAGGGCTTTGGGTCAATGAGTGAAATGGCGATTTTTCAACAACTGACTCTGCTTTATTTCTTCGAGTGAGGTCAAACGGAGTCCACTCCCAGCATCAGGGTTCGTGTCGATGCGGCAGCCGCCTAGAGAGGGCCCCTCCCAATGGCTGCGGAGTGCAAACGAGATAAGACGCGACGCGCGCCTTATCTCGTCTCTCGCTTAGGCCGGATCGTTTCAAACCGAATCGCGTAACCCGGATTGCGCTCTAGTGGCGCCCGTCGCCATGTCCACCAGCATGGCCCCCACCCCGATATCCGGGGAGCGCGTGCTCAGCCTTCCCTTCATGGCCAGCTTCGCCTACGTTGCCTCGCCCATCTCGCGCCTCGTTTGCCTGGAAGTGGTTGAAGCGCTGCGCCCCGCGCTCCGGCAACGGTCCAGCGTAACCGTGATGAGGATCAAACCGGTTATCGACATGTCCGTAAAAGCCGCGAGCGCCGTGAAACCACGGGCCTGCTCCAATAAACACCCCGCCAACAAACCAATCAGGCCCGTAGTAGCCGTAAGCAGCACAGTCATATGGGGCATAGTCGAAGTATCCGTAAGGACACACGGGAGCCGGTCCGATGTTTACGCCAACGGCAACCTGAGCTTGCGCCACAGGTGCAGAGCATAAAAGGCCAGCTACGAGAACTGCGAAAGCAAGCGCACTGATTTTGAACATGATTTCTCCTTGATTCGTTCAGAGTTTCAACTTGGACAGCCTGAGGGGCAGCATAATACCGAGGGTCAATAACGGGCAAGCCGGAAGTTGACTGTCAATTGTTGTAAGCAGGCGTTACCACTCACTGACTCGGTTGTGAGTGCAATGGCGATGTTTCGCCGACTGTGCCATTCGAGAGCTGCCGCATTGACAGGGTAGAGGTCAGAAGCCGGGGTGGTGGACGTGGGCGAAGTTTCGGCGTAGTGTTGAGGGTGAGTGAGTAGCCCTCTCCTCTTTCAGATCCTCTGAACTAAGTCAGCCCATCTGAAGTACCTTCCTCTTATTAGTTCGCAGCACCCAGGAGTGTCCTAGTGATTGAGCGCAAAGCTAACCATCGAACGCAGCCCAAGATTGCCGTCGCCCCGAAAAGTTCTCCCGGCAAGGTGGCGATGATGACCGCCACGGTCCCATCCCAAGACAGGATCAGAGAGCGGGCCTAGGAGCTGTATCAAGCTCGTGGCAGTGAGCCTGGCCGAGCGGAACCGGACTGGCTCCGCGCCGAGCAGGAGATCCTCAAACAGCGGCGATAAAGGGAATTTGGAAAGCAGTGGGTTCGCGCCGGCTGACAACCCTAGAGAGGGAAAATAATCGCCATCGAAACAAAATCCGACGAGATTCTTGGAATTCGAGAGGTTGCCATTCTGCTCAGGATCAAAACCCCGGCACTGCGTGTCCTGCTGCGTAAGATCACATGCAAAACTCCAGGGCAGCGTTACGCGTGGAAAGCATCGGACCCTTCGCTGCGTAGCCTGCCCGACCTGATTAAAGCCGAAGGAGCGAAGAGAGTCGAGGCGTCCACAGCGTACCGACGTGTTCCAGCCCTGGGAAAGTGCCCCGAGACTTCCCCGACGCGCAGGGCAGCGTTTACGGTGTAATGATGAGGTTAGAAGGGCAAGCGGCGGAAGGCGAGCATCCGCTCTAGCGGGTGGGACCTGCGATTTTTCCGACGATGCCCGATCGGGTCGAGACGCCCATCTTGACCATGACCAGCCGCAGAAATGCCTTAACCGTGTTGGCGCTGATTTCCATTCGATTTGCGATTTCCTTGCTGTTCAGACCCTCGAAAAGAAACTTTACCGTCTCCTGCTCGCGCGGCGTCAGGTTAAAACGCGCACAGGTCTCGGCCAACTGCGTGGCTCCACTCGTGGCCCGTTCCAGCAGCAGCACAAACGCGGGGTAATTTGGCACGTGGCGGTTGCCGTTAAGGTGAAGAGGGAAGGAATGGCAATGATAGGTTCTTCTTGCGGATTGGAACTGCCCGGCGAGACGGTGCGGCGCCGACGGCCCACGATCCCCCAGATCGCGGCGGATTCGCTTTGCAAGCCAGAGATCCAGGTGGGGAATTTTGCCTGGGGGAGCGGGAAAAGTGAGTATATGGATGGCCTCGACATTCGAGGCAACCACACTTAGAGAGCGATCTACCACCACTAAGCCCGTCTGGGCAACACCGGTATGCAAGCTGAAAACCCTCCCTCACATGAAGCCGCGGACTCAACCATACAGCTCATCGTATACAGCAAGACTTTCGACGGTTGTGGTCAAAATTGCACACAATCCCCAGGGTCTGGAAACAGGCCGAACCCGACTGCGACGATCTCCATCCTGAAGCAAGCCAAGGCGGAGTACACGAAGCTGCAATCGCTCAATTGCCGCAAACCGGCGATTCCCGCAATTGAGAATTGCTAAGGAGCGTTAGGCAATCCTTGCCTCGAAGAAGTGGTCTCCCCGGAGACTGTCCCTCGGCAGGGGACGGGTGGTGGGGTTTTAAAGGGCCCCGGCGCTGGTCACGGAGTTGACGTGAACCCGGGCCTCGGTGTTCGAGACATCAATGGCAAACTTCACGGTGACCCTGGCGAAGGTCTCGACCGGCTTCCCGTTCAGCAGGTAGGGCTTGAAACGCCACTGCTGGACGGCTTGCCGGGCCGCTGAAACCAGGATAGTGGGACCACTGATCACTCGCAGCTCCTCGACGGCGCCGTCCGCGGCGATGAGCGCTTGCAGCAACACCGAACCCTGTATTGACGTGGCTTGGGTTAGTAAAGGATAGGGCGGGTGTGCCTGAGCTGGATCGGGAGTGGGAGCGCGCTCCGCTGCGGCCGTAGCCGGGCCCCAGGTGGCGGAAGGTTTGGCGGAGGCGGAACTCAAGTCGCGCGGGCTTTCACGCTTCACGGAGTTGCCGGCGAGGCGAGCAGAGTGTGGGTGGCTAGAGCGCGTGTGACTGGGCGTCGCTTTGGCGGAAGGTTGGGTGGCAACGGGAGGTTTCGCTTCGGCGGCAGGGACAGAGGGTGCTTGTTCTGCTGCGCTCGGTGCGGAAACCGGCTGGCCGCTGTCTGCGGTAGCGTTCCCGCCGTTGTCATTAGCGAACAGGGAATCGCGGTCTCTCACCAGAACTGCGGTAATGGCTGCAAGCAGAAGGACCATCGCGATCACCAACCTGCGGCATTGCTGGTCGCCAAAGACTGCATCAACCCAGGTTACGGTTCCCCGTGTTGGCGTTGCTTGCAGCATCTTCCACCTAGTGTTTTTTGTGCGCTACCAAGATGATGCGCTTTGAGATCATGCGCAATGGCACAAGAGATCGATGGAGTGGCACGAGTGGGCCATGAGACTGGGGAACGATGGTGGGCCGAATCTTGGGATATCGGTTGGTTTCGACGGCCCAGTGAGGGTGGGCGCGGCCAATGGGCGACTTCGGGAGCGTTATTGTGGTAGTCCGACGCGGCGCCGGAGGTCGACAAAGCGGGGGTCGGAGCGGAGGCTGTCCAGGCGTGAGTCCGTCGTCAGATATGTAGGTAGGTAGTAGGAACGGTCTTTGTAGGCCTGCTCAAGTAAGGCGAATGCCTGATCTTTTTCTCCCAGGCCTACATAAATCACGGCGACGTTGTAGGGAGCGACCCAACTGTGCGCCGACAGCTCTTTCAAATGATCCAGAACCTTGTGCGCTTCGGTTCTATTGCCCGACAAAGCATAGGCATGGCCAAGGCCTGACCAAATTTCGGTATTGTTCTTTTCCAGTTCGAGTGCCCGCTGAAACTCGGCAATTGCCTCCGGAAGTTTCCCTTTTTGCTCATAAGCGCGGCCCAGGAAACAACGAGCAAACCAAAAATTCGGGTCAACCTGGAGGGCACGATGCAGTTGCTCGATCGCCGGGTCCCACTGTCGTGCAAACAGGAAAACCGCTCCCACGCTGAAGACCGTGACTACGGAGAGGGGATCGGCCTGTTGTGCCCGTTTGGCCTCCAAGACGGCTTCATCGGCTCGCCCCATCGGCACCAGGAACCAACCGTAGTACAAGTGAGCCTCCGAATTATTGGGACTCAGTTCAATGGCACGTTTGAATTCGCTTTCTGCGGCGGCCCAATCCCAGTCATACCATTGGGCGACGATAGCCAGCGTAAGGTGAGCGCCGGCGTCGGACTCGTCGATTGCCAAGGCCCGCTTGGCCGCTTCCTTGGTTTTGGGGCCGGCTTCGTTGGGAGGCATGTACCAATCGTCCTGGTTGATGTAGTTGTACGCCAAGCCGCTGTAGGCCAGCGCATAGTTGGGATCGACGGCGATGGCCTGATTGAAGTAGTCGATGCCGGTGTCGAACCCTTCTTTGGTGAGTTTGTTGGTGTAGTACTTGCCCTTGAGATAAAGTCGATAGGCTTCGGGATTGTCAGTCGAGCCTTTGGTCAGCTTCTGCTGATCTTCGGCCGAAAGTTGCGAGCGCAGGCGCTGAGAAACTTCCCTGGCGATGTCGTTCTGCACCGCCAGCAGATCGGCCAGCTTGCGGTGGTACTGATTGCCCCACAGTTGTTTTCCGTTACGAACGTCGTCGAGTTCGACGTCAACGGTGAGGTCGTCGCCGCGCTGGGCGACGCTGCCCGCGAGCACGGCCTGAACGTGAAGTTCGTCGCCGATCTTGCGGACATCCGTCGCCTTGCCTTTGTAGTGAGAAGCCACACTGTGTGGAGTCACGCTCAGACTGGGCAAACGCGCCAGGCTGTCGTTGATGCTTTCGGTAATTCCATCGGAAATGTAGTCGGCATCGGGATCGTTGCTGCGATTCTCAAGCGGTAGGACGGCGATGGAATCGATGGCCGATGTCTTGGTGCTTTTCAGGTAAATGACGACACCGGCGGCGGCGAGCACCAGCAGAGCGACGATGGCTAAAGAAATGTTACGGCGGTTGGTTCCAGAGATATCCGGCTTGGGCGCTGTTTGGGGCGCAGACGAGGGGGGCGCGGAAGAAGTGGCCGAGGCGCGCGCGGAGGTTGCCGCTGCTTTCTCCGGCGCGATCTCAAGACCCGCTTTGCGCAAGCCGTCGATCAGGTGCTCCACATAATCGGGCTTCCACCACTTGTCCATATCTTTGCGGACGGTGGAGGCGAAGTCGGGGCGGAGTTTGAGCAGGTCCTTCAGGGCTTTAGCGGCGATATCAGTTTCTCCGAGTTGTCCGCAGGCCGCGGCTACGGTTGCGTGTTGAAACCAGTGGCCCGGCAGATTAACTTTAAGCGCGAAACGAAGTGCGCCGCGGTAGTCGCCTTGTTGGTAGGCGTGATAGAAGTCGGCATACCAGTACCATCCGGGATGGTTGGGATTGAGCTGCTTGGCTTGCCCAACCAGCGCGAGGCCGCGTTCCGAGTCGCCGGTATAGGTTACCAACTCGCCGAGAAGAGCGATGCAGTTGCCGTCCATGGGGTTGAGCGCGGCGGCCCGTTCCGCGGCGATGCGGAAGCTCTGGACTTCCTTGTGGAAGAAGAGCGCCTGAGCCAGACTGCAATAGGCCATGTAGTTGGAGGGCGCCACTTTGACGGCGTGGCGCGCGGCAGCTAATCCGCTGGCGAGGGAATCGGGTTGCAGGTTGAATCCCTGGGCGTAGTCCTGGACGCACAGGATGGCCAGCGACGCCCAGGCATCGCCGTAGGCGGGCGCCTTCTGCACTGCCAATTCCAGGGCAGACCTAGCCACGGCAAGTTCTTCGGGGGTGGCCCGCTGCGAGTAGCAGAAGCTGCGCAGTACGGCCTCGTAGGGACTCAACTGCTCGGGCGTGCGGCTGCGCACGGCCTCACTCATGCTCCGGGTCAGAACGCCGTTCATATCGGCAACGGTGGAGACGATGCGAGGGACCAAATCGTCCTGCAAGACGAAAAGCTTTTCGGGACTGAAGTCGCGTTCGTAGTTTTCGGCCCAGAGATGAGCGCCTGTCGTCGCATCGACGAGTTGAACCGCGAAACGTAGCTTGGTTCCTGCCTGGCGCAGGCTGCCTTCCATCACATAGCGCGCGCCGAGTTCTTTGCCGGCGGAGCGCACGTCCACTGACTCATTGGCATAGCGAGAAGTGGAGCTGCGGGCGATGACCCGGAGGTAGGAAAAGCGCGACAGGCCGGTCACGACGTCCTCGGTCAATCCTTCGGCCAAGGCGGTGAGGTCGGCGTTGGCGCCGGTGTATTTGAAGGGCAGCACCGCGACCCAGAAACCTTCCTGGGCGCGGGTTGCGCCGGAGGCGGGGGCGGAAGCAGGCTCAGGTTTGAGCACAACGGATGCGGGTTTCCTTTCGGCGGGAATCTCCAGCCCTGCCTTGCGGAGCCCTTCGATCATGTGCTCGACGAGTTCCGGCTCGTACCGCATCGCGAGCCCGGGGCGGGCGATCATGGCGAAGTCTGGCCTGAGCTTGAGCAGTTCCCGCACTGCTTTGGCGGCTTCGTCACGCTGGCCGAGTTGTCCGTAGGCCATAGCGAGCGCCATGTGCGTAGCGTAGAGGCCCGGCAGGTTAATTTTGAGGGCGTAGCTCAGTGCGCCTTGGTAGTCGCGTATGCGGTATGCATTCGCGAAGAGCGGAAACCAGTACCATCCGGGATGATTGGGATTGAGCTGCAAGGCATGCTCGACCAGAGCACATCCTCGCTCCCATTCGCCCGCGTAGGCGATGAAGCTACCGAGGTGGGCGATGTTGCATCCGTCCATGGGGTTGAGCGCGAGGGCCTTCTCGGCGGCAGTTCGGAAGGCCTGGATCTCTCTGCGGTAGAACAGAACGAGGGCGAGGGCTTGATAGCCGCGGTGACCGGAGGAATCGAGCTCGACGGCCCGGCGCGCGGCCTGAAGTGCGCGCTCCAAGGGATCGGGTCGGGGGTTGAACCCCATCTGGTACTCATCGGTAATAGTGAACGACAGCATGGCCCAGGCATAGGCATAGCTGGGAGCCAGTTGGACGGCGCGTTCCAGGGCGGCCTGCGCTGCGGCATGCTCCTCGGGGCTGATGCGCTCGGAGTATCTGAAGCCGCGCAACACCGCCTCGTACGGCGTAAGTTGTTCGGGATTCTTGCCGGCGATGGCTTCGGCCATGGTATGGGGCAGAATGCCGTGCGCGTCGGCGATAGTGGAGACGATGCGAGGGACGAGTTCGTCCTGGAGTGCGAACACCGACTCGGGATCGAACGTGCGTTCATAGTTCTCAGCCCAGAGGTGGGAGCCGGTAGTCGCATCAACGAGTTGGACTGCCAGGCGAAGCTTGGTTCCCGCCTGGCGAAGGTTGCCCTCCATCACGTAGCGAGCGCCAAGCTCCTTGCCAATGGCTCGGATATCTCCTGACTCGCTGGAGTATTTCGCAGTCGAACCGCGGGCGATCACCCGCAGGTAGGAAAATCGGGAAAGGCCGGTAACGATGTCCGCGGTCAGTCCCTCGACCAGGGCGGTGAGATCGGCATTATTGCCGGTATATTTGAAGGGCAGCACCGCGACCCAGAAGCCTTCCGCGGCGCGGGTGGCGCCGGAGTCGGGGGTGGAGGCAAGCTCCGGCTTGACCGCAACGGATATGGGTTTCTCTTCCGTCGCAATTTCCAGCCCTGCTTTGCGGAGACCGTCGATAATTTGCTCGACCAGATGCGGGTCCCACCACTTTCTACATTCTTCCCGAGCCACGGTGGCGAATTCCGGCCGCGCAGCCAGCAGTTCCTGCGCCGCGGTACGCGCCATCTCAAGCTCGCCGAGTTGTCCGTAGGTGGCGGCGAGCGCGAGTTCGTTGCGCCAGAAGCCGGGCATGTTGACTTTGAGAGCAAACTCCAGGGCGGCACGGTAGTCGCCCTTGCGGTAAGCATTGAAGAACTGCGGGAACCAGTACCATCCGGGATGATTGGGGTTGAGGCTGCCGGCCTTTTCCATCAGGGCACAGCCGCGCTCCCAGTCTCCGGAAAAAGAAATCTGAAAACCCATGTACGCGATGGTGAAGCCATCCATGGGGTTGAGTTCCATGGCGCGCTGGGCGGCGCTGCGGAAGGCTTGCAGTTCCCGCCGGAAGTACAGGACCGACGCCAGCGCGTGATGCGCCAGGTGATTGGAGGGCGAGGCGTCAACCGCGCGCCGGGCTGCGGCCAGGGAGCGTCCCAGCGGGTCGGGGCGAAGGTTGAACCCGTGGTTGTACTCTTCGCGGTACAGCATGGACAGCATGGCCAGGCAATCGGAGTTGCCGGGAGCTTGTTGGACGGCTTTTTCCAGCGCTGCCCTGGCGCCGGCGTGGTCGGTTGCATTGACATGCTTGAAGTAGGCAAAGCCGCGGAGCAAAGCTTCGTAGGGTGTCAGCTCGTCAGGGTTCCGGTTGCGCAGCGTTTGACTCATGCTGTAGGGGAGCACGCCGTGGGTTTCGGCGACCGTGGATACGATGCGGGGGACAAGTTCGTCCTGGAGTTCGAAGACGGCTTCGGGATTGAACGCGCGATCGTAGGTTTCTGCCCACAGGTGAGCGCCGGAGGTAGTGTCGACGAGTTGCACGGCCAGGCGCAGCCTGGTTCCTGCCTGGCGCAGGCTGCCTTCCATCACGTAACGGGCTCCGAGTTCTTTGCCGGTGGCGCGGACGTCGCCGGACTCGCTGGAATATTTCACAGTCGAGCCGCGCGCGATGACACGGAGGTAGGAGAAGCGGGACAGGCCGGTGACGATGTCTTCCGTCAGTCCTTCGGCCAAGGCGGTGAGGTCGGTGTTTGCGCCGGTGTATTTGAACGGCAGCACTGCGACCCAGAAGCCTTCGTCAGCGCGAGCCGCACCCGAGACAGGCGTGGCAGGCATGGCACGCGAGGCCGGAACTGCTGCCGCCTGTGAGGACTGTCGCTCCAAGTCGCGGAATTCGTTAGTGACATCGCGCGCGGTCTGAACGCGGTGACGCGGGTCTTTCTCCAGGCAGCGCCGGATGATGCGGGCCAGGTCGGCTGGCAAATCTGCGCGGGCGGACGTAATTGCCGCGGGGGTGTCGCGCAGGATGGACGAGGCCAGCTCCGCCGAAGACGTCCCCTCGAAAGGCCGGCGACCTGTCGCCATCTCATACAGGATGATGCCGAACGAGAAGATGTCGGTGCGATGGTCGAGAGGGCGGCCTGAAATCTGTTCGGGCGACATGTAGGCGGGCGTGCCCATAACGATGCCCGCCTGGGTGTGGCCGGCCGAGGTCAGGGTAGCGTTGCTGGGATTGTCGGCACGAACGTCTTTGGCCAGCCCGAAGTCCAGAACTTTGACGCGGCCGTCGTCAGTCACCATGACATTGGCGGGCTTCAAGTCGCGATGCACGATGCCTTTTTCGTGCGCGGCCGCGAGCGCGTCGGCCAGTGCACTGGCAATCTCTACGATTTGCTCGACGGGGAGTCCGCTCTCGGGAATGCGGCGATCGAGCGACTGCCCTT
Source organism: Terriglobales bacterium (assembly GCA_052147055.1). Classification (GTDB taxonomy): domain Bacteria; phylum Acidobacteriota; class Terriglobia; order Terriglobales; family Acidobacteriaceae; genus JABCZH01. The sequence continues at coordinate 45,277 of JBKQLO010000145.1, read as the reverse complement.
CGACCAATTCCATGGTGAGGAAGTGGACGCCGTCGGCTTCCTCGACCGAAAAGATGGTGACGATGTGGGGGTGATTGAGCGCGGCGATGGCACGAGCTTCGCGCTGGAAGCGAGCCAGGCGTTCGGGATCGCGGGCCATGTCGGGCGGCAGGACTTTGAGCGCAACGTCGCGGCCGAGCTTAGTATCGGTGGCGCGATACACTTCGCCCATGCCGCCGGCGCCGATGGCGGCGGTGATGCGATAGTGGGCGAGTGTGCGGCCGATCAGAACGAGCCTCCTGGGAGCCGGACAGTTGTAAGCTGCGGTTTTGTCTCGGAACGAAAAGCAGCGCCGATTGTATACCCAAAGGCTTGGTTAGTTCCCGCAGTCAAAGAGCCCTTAACCGCAAAGGACGCAGAGGGTTCGCGGAAGTCGCGAAGAAGACCTAAGGCTGGAGATTGAGAGACTACCGGGGTCAGAAGCGGTTGACGCGGGGCGGATTCCGCAATAGACTCCGGTAGCGGCTTCTCCTCCCGAGCCGGTTTGAGGTTCTGTGACCCTAACCCTTCGACAACGTGGGATTTTCCCGCGTATCTGGTGCATTCTGCTGGTGATTCTGCTGGCGCCATTGCTTCGGGCGGCGGTCGGCGGGACGGGGTTCAGCGCGCAAACGCGCTTGGGCTACCAGACCGGGGACCAATGGGAACCGGCGATCGCGGCTGACGGTTATGGTCATGTGTACGTACTTTATCCGCAGTACGGACGAATGCCCATCTGCCCGGACTGTCCGTTGCCTTCGATGACGCTGCTGGTCAGCGATAATAACGGGGTCAGCTGGCTGCCGCCGCGGCAGATTACTTCGCACCTTACAGGACAGTTTGATCCGCAGATCGTGGTTGATCCGGCGGATCACCGGACGGTGTATGCGGCCTGGTTGCAGAACCGGAACACGGACGCGGTGGTGGCCAAGTCGGTGGACTTCGGGCAAAGCTGGTCGGTGGTGATTGCGGACCGCGACGGCGAAGATGCCGACAAGCCGGTGCTGGCGGTGCGGGGTAAGGACGTGTATCTAGCCTTCAATCGGGAGCGGGAGATGCGGGTGGCGGCATCGCATGATGGCGGGATTACGTTCACGGCCAGCAATGTAGCTCCCGAACTCAATCTAATACGCGCGCTAGGCAGTGGAGCGACGGTCGATCCCAAGGGCGGGATCCATCTGGCATGGGCCGGCTATACGCGGGGCATCAATGTAGGGCGGCGCGCGCGTCTTTCTTTGACAAGCTATAGCGTTTTGGCAAGCTATAGCGAGGGCAGTGTGGGACCGGGACGAGTGAATCTGTATACCAGCCGATCGACGGACGGCGGCAAGACCTGGACGACGACGCAAATGGCGACTTCGAGCGCGGCGCCGGACTGCTGGGCGTTTCGCTGCGAGCCGGGTTTTCTGGGGGCGCAGATCGCCATCGCTTCGGATGCGGCGGGAACGTTATACGCGTTGTGGAATGCGGGGACGCAGAACGCAGCGCCGGAAAGAATCTATTTTGCATCGTCGACGACGGCGGGAGAAACGTGGTCGGAGGCGGCGGATGTATCGCTGGCGCCGCCGGGGGTAGAGCACGCCTTTCCGGCGCTGGTAGCCGGGGAAGCCGGCGATGTGCGCATTGCGTGGATGGCCACGCGCCGGGCCCCGCTGTGGAACACGTACTATCGCAGCTCGACGAACGGCGGCGCGACCTGGTCAGCAGAATCGAAGCTTTCGAACTATGTGCCGGGATATCGTTATATCCGGGCGAAGGGCTACAGCTTCCCGTTTGGCGATTACTTTGAGATGGCGATTGACGACCAGGGCCGCACGCAGGCGGTGTGGGGCGAAGGGCTCAACTACGAATCGCCGGGATCGATTTGGTATAGCAACGGAAGGTGAGCCGGCTCACGTTCAGTAATTTCGAGAGTGTGCAGAGAGTTGCATACTAGGGCCGAGGGACCCATGGAAGCGAGGCCTCTTGCCGGTTTGGGCTGGCTTGGGGATGATTAGGTTGCGTTCGGTCAGCCTTCCCGCTTCGCCCGCCGATGAAGCCCTTCTCGGCGGGTTTTTGTTCTTCAGAGTGGCTTAGTCGACAACCAATCCGCCGCTCAAATCGGCGAGGCGCGCGACTTTGTGGTCCACACACCAGTCGCGGAGGCCGTCCACGATTTTTTCGGTGGCGCAGGGATCCCAGTAACTGGCGGTACCGATTTGCACCGCGCTGGCGCCTGCCAGCATGAACTCAACGATATCGACCGGCGTGGAGATGCCGCCCATGCCGATGATGGGAATCTTGACTGCCTTGGCAGCGTCGTAAACCATGCGCAGGGCGATGGGCTTGATGGCCGGCCCCGACAGTCCGGCGGTCACGTTGGCGATGCGCGGCTTTCGAGTTTCGGCGTCGATGGCCATGGCCACGAAGGTGTTCACCAGCGAGATGGCGTCGGCCCCGGCTTCCTGTGACACATGCGCCATCTGCGCGATGCTGGTCACGTTGGGAGAAAGTTTCACGATCAGCGGGCGCTTTGAAGTGCGGCGGGCCAGGGAAACGACTTCGTCGAGCGAGCGGGGATCGCTGCCGAACTGAATTCCTCCGTGGGCGGTGTTGGGACAGGAAACGTTCAGTTCGTAGGCAGCGATGCCTTCGCCTTCGTTCAGGATTTGGAGGGTGCGCTCATAGTCTTCGCGGGTGTAGCCGAAGACGTTGGCGAACACGACGATGTTTTGGATGTGGCGGAGCTTGGGAAGTTTCTCGTCAACAAAGGCGCGGGCGCCAATGTTCTGCAATCCGATGGCGTTGAGCATTCCGGCGGCGGTCTCATACAGGCGCGGCGGGGGATTGCCGGCCATCGGCTCTTTGGACAATCCCTTGACCACGAAGCCGCCGAGCTTGTTGAGATGGACAATGTCTTCAAACTCGATGCCGTAGCCGAAGGTGCCGCTGGCGGCGATGACGGGATTCTTGAGTTGGATGCCGGCAAAACTCACACTGAGGTCGGGATTGCGAGCGGCATTGGGGGATAGAGGCATCGGGATGTAGTGTACCGCGAGGGTGGGTTTTTGCTGAAGTATCAGGAAGGCCTTAGCGCGCGGAGATCTAGCATTCAGCGGTCAGCATTCAGCGGTCAGCATTCAGCACTCAGCATTCAGCAGGGCTAGTGGCGGAGGTGACTGAGGAGCAAGACCTTAGACCGCACAGAGGGCGCACGCGCTAAAGCGCTTACTCAGAGGCTTAGTAATCAGAACCAGTTGTCAGTTCTCGGTTCCCAGTTCTCAGAGTTAAGTGTTAACCTGAAATCTCCTCCAATTTGCTGATCGAGGTTTCGACTTGGCGCTTCGCCCGCGTAATACATTCCTGCTTTTGGCCGCATTCCCAGTATTTTTTTCCTGCCTGGTTTTTGGCGATGGCACGCGCACCTGGGAACAATCGAAGTTTGAGGACCTGATTAAAGGCACCACGCAGGGCGTTGCCATCCGCAGTACGGGCGGCCTGGAGTTGGCGCCCGCGTTCAAGTTGTTGGCGACTACGCCGTCGGCCTATATCTGGTCGATTGCGGCAGATCGCGAGGGCAATGTTTATGCCGCGGCGGGGTCTCCGGCGAGGGTGTACCGGATCACGCCCGAGGGGAAGTCCACAGTGATTTTCGAGCCGAAGGAATTACAGGTGCAGGCTTTGGCGGTGGACAAAAGCGGCGCCATCTTCGCGGCCACGAATCCTGATGGCAAGATTTACAAACTTGAGCATCAGGCTACGCAGAAGGAGAAGAAAGCCGCAGCTGGGGAGAAGGCCCCGAGCGTGGATATGGAGTGGAGTTCGTCGGTCTATTTTGATCCTGGCACCAAATATATCTGGAACCTGATTTTTGATGAGGCGAACAATTTGTATGCGGCCACGGGAGACCAGGGACAGATCTTCCGTGTGACTCCGAAGGGGGAGCATTCGGTCTTTTTTAAGAGCGACGAATCGCAGATACGGGTGCTGGCTTTCGACAAAAAGGGCAATCTGATTGCGGGATCTGACAGCAGCGGCTTGGTGTACCGGATTTCGCCGAATGGGGAGGGATTCGTACTCTACAGCGCGCCGAAAAAGGAGATTACGGCCCTTGCCATCGACAAGGACGGGAACATCTATGCGGCAGGGGTGGGAGAGAAACGTGCTTCCGGCCCAGGCTTCGCGGGTACGCCGATTTCGATTCCGACAGCGGCTCCCGGCGGCAGCGGGGCGCAGACTGGGGCGAGTGCGGCACCGAGCGCAGCGCCGCCGATGGTGATCAACATTCCGGGCCCAGGAGCGGGGGCGACGGGCGGGTCGGAAGTCTATCGAATTGCGCCGGATGGTTCGCCGGCGCGGATTTGGAGCTCGCGCGAGGATCTGGTGTATGGGCTGGCGTTTGACCCGCAGGGTGAACTGCTGGCTGGAACCGGCAATCGCGGGCAGGTTTTCGCCATTGCTGGTGGTGACCGCTTCACTGACTTGCTGAAGGCCAGCGCCACGCAGGTGACGGCGTTTGCCGCGGCTCCCCGCGGGCTGTACGCCTCTACCAGCAATTTGGGTAAGGTGTTTTTGCTGGGCGGGACGGTTGCTCCGGAAGGCAGCTACGAGAGCGACGTTTTCGACGCACACATCTTCTCGCGCTGGGGACGGGCGGAATTTCGAGGAGCGGGCAGCGTGGAACTGTTGGCCCGCAGCGGCAATGTGGACAATCCCGACCGCAACTGGAGTCCGTGGACGAAGGTTGATGGGGAGAAAGATGGCATGGTCAGCGTCCCCTCGGCGCGGTTCGTGCAATGGAAGGCGGTGCTGCACTCGGGCAGCGTGGCTCCGCGAGTGGAGAGCGTTGCGCTCAACTATCTTCCCAAGAATGCCGCGCCGGATTTTGATGATGTGACGGTGCAGACCGGGGTGCGCTATCCGTCGATGCCGAAGGTGAGCGGCGGCGATTCCAGTGGTGGCGGGCAACCGCATTTCGATGTACAACCACCTACCACTCGCGACCGCGATTCGATTGGCGTGAAATGGAGTGTACACGACGACAACGACGACCAGATGGTGTACTCGGTTTATTACCGCGGGGATGGTGAGACGCGGTGGCTTTTGCTCAAAGATAACGTGACCGACAAATTCTATTCTTTTGATGCCTCGCTGCTGCCCGACGGCGGCTACACGGTGAAAGTGGTGGCCTCGGACGCGCCCTCGCATTCTCCAGGTCAGGGATTAAACGCGGAACGGGAAAGCGCGCGCTTTGAAGTGGACACCACGCCGCCGCAGATCAAGGAACTGAAAGCTGCGGTTGCGGGAGCAAAGATTCATGTGAGCTTCGGTGCGTGGGACAGTTTTTCTCCCATCAAGAAAGCGGAGTATTCGGTGGATGCCGGCGACTGGCGGTTCGTGGAACCGTTGGGACAGCTTTCGGATTCGAAGAATGAGAATTACGACTTCGAAGCGCCGATACCGGGGACCACCGGACCCGTCGATCATGTGGTGGTGGTGCGGGTCTACGACCGCTATGACAACATGAGTTCGGCGAAGACGCTTATCCGGGCGAAGTAGCGGGCGCTTGCGGGCTGACCATCCGATCAGCCTGCCGCAGTTCGGGAAATCTCCAGGCCCAGATCGCGATCACCAGCAGTGTCCCTACTCCGCCCAACACCACGGCGGGCACAGTTCCGAACCACTGCGCGGTGAGGCCAGACTCGAATTCGCCGAGTTGATTGGAGGCGCCGATGAAGATCATATCTACGGCGTTCACCCGACCGCGCATTTCATTTGGAGTGCCGAGTTGCACGAGGATGGCGCGGATGACCACGCTGACCATGTCAGTAGCGCCGACCAGCAATAGCGAAATCAAAGAGAGGATGAGACTGCGCGAGAGGCCAAAGATAATGGTGAAAACGCCAAATCCGGCGACGCACCACAGCATGGCGGGGCCGACGCGGCGTTTCAGTGGACGATGAGCCAGCAGGATCGCCATGGTGGCTGCGCCGACGCCGGGAGCGCTGCGTAGCAGGCCTAATCCCCAGGGGCCGGTATGGAGAATCTCGCGAGCGTAGACCGGCAACAGCGCTACTGCGCCACCGAGCAGGACGGCAAAAAGATCCAGAGAGATGGAACCAAGGACGACCTTCTGTTTCCAGATGTAGCCAAAGCCAGCAAGTACGGTGGCCAGATTAATAGGTTCGCGGGGGCGGGATTTTTCGCGGGCTTTAATCCTCAAGGTGGATGCAATTGCACCCAGTGCGATGAGTATGGCGGTGGCGTATACGGCGGCGGGTCCGCGAAAGAGCGCATATATTACGCCGCCGAAGGTTGGACCAAGAATGGTTGCACCCTGAAAGATGCTGGAGTTCCAGGCCACGGCGTTGGAGAAGTGTTCCTCGGGAACGAGTTGCGGGAGCAGAGCGCGGCCGGTGGGGAAATTGAAACATCGCACCGTCCCGAGCAAAACTGCGACTCCATAGATGGGGCGGGCAGAGTTGATTCCACGGAGAGCGAAGTGCAAGAGCATCGCCGAACATACAGCGAAGCCGACGTAACATGCCATCAGGAGGCGGCGGCGATCGAGCCGGTCGACAGTGTGACCGGCGGGCAGAAAGAAGGCGACGCCAGGAAGGAATTGTGCGAGGCCAACGAGGCCGAGGTCGAGCGGCCGTTTGGTGATTTCATAAACCTGCCAGCCGATGGCCACCGATTGCATTTCAAGGGCGACCACGATGCAAAAGCGCGCGAAGGCGTAAGCAGTGAAATCGGGATATTGGAAGGCGATGCGTCCGAGTCTGGGGTCGGGCGAGGTGGGCATGAATAGTTATTGTGCCATTGTCTCATCAGAATGCACGACTGCAACGGCGAGGCCAAGATGGCCTCGCGACAGCCGGCGGGACGCCGGCGCCACAGCGTGTCGTCGGGTGCGACAATGACTCAGTGGCTCAATGATGCAATGGCTCAATCTGCTGGGCTGGCTGGCTTGCGTAGTGTATTCGACCATTCCATGTTTCTGGTTTCTGGTGCATCCGCGAGCCGAGTATTGGCGGTCTCGGCGACGGTCGCCTTATCGAGTGCTGCTGCCGGCGTGGATGGCGATGTGGGTGGTGATGGGGCTGATTACGGCGCGATGGCGGGAGGCGGCGCTTTATTCGAGCGGATGGATGTGGGTTCCGGCCTTGGTTCTGTTTGGCATCGGGCTATGGCTGTATTCGCAATCGAGCAAGAACTTCAGCGCGCAGCAACTGGGCGGTTTGCCGGAAGTGATTTCAGGGCATGGCGAGCAGCGGCTGGTGATGACGGGGATTCGCGCGCGGGTGCGGCATCCCGTGTATCTGGCGCATTTATGTGAAATGGTGGCGTGGAGCATCGGAACTGGGCTGGTGGTTTGCTATGGGCTGACATTGTTTGCGGTGGTCACGGGGGCGGTTATGATTCGGATGGAGGATCGGGAACTGGAAGCGAGATTCGGGGAGGAATATCGGCGATACAAGGTGCGGGTGCCTGCGGTTTTGCCGAGGGTGGGGAAGTGATGGCGGGCCGCCGGATCTCAGCGGCTGAAGCCGGTCGAGAATAACCGGTTTATCGCAGCGGTGAACCGCTGCGCCACCCAAAATCAAGTGCAACGCAAATCAAGTGCAACAACCGTCTGGCGGCTCGACGACAGGGTTCAGCATCCAAGGTGATTCTCAGCGACATTTGAACTTATGGATCATTTAGCACCCCATGATGTGATGGTAGTGTTCCTGGCGCTGGCGGCGCTGCTGGCGAGCGCCAAGTTTGCCGGAGAACTGGTCAAGAAATTCAACCAGCCGTCGGTGCTGGGTGAAATCATGGCCGGCATTCTGTTGGGCCCGACGGTCCTCGGCCATTACCGGCCCGGCGTTTATGCGCTGCTGTTCCCACATACCGGACCGGTTGCCCTGGTGCTGGATGGAATCACCGCCATCAGCGTTGTCTTTTTTCTTCTCACCGCAGGCATTGAGATTGATTTGGCCAGCATTTTTCGCCAGGGCAAGAGTGCGCTGCTGGTGAGTTCGTTCGGCATGGTGATCCCCTTCGGCTTTGGATTTGCTGCGGCGGGATTGTTCCCGCGATTCCTCGGAGCAGATGAGGGAACCGACCGGCTGGTGTTCGCGCTCTTCATTGGCACGGCACTGTCCATTTCCGCTCTTCCGGTAGTTGCTCGGATCCTGATGGATCTCGGACTGCTTACGAGCGAGATGGGCACGATCGTGATGTCGTCGGCGATGTTTGACGACCTGGTGGGATGGATCTTATTCGGCCTGGTGCTGGGGATGATGAATCCACATGCGGACGCGGGCCATGGCATCCGGCACACCATAGTTCTGGTGTTGAGTTTTGCGGTGCTGATGCTGACGGTTGGGCGCTGGCTGATTCACAAGATCCTGCCTTTCATCCAGGCACATACCACATGGCCGGGAGGGGTGCTGGGCTTTATCTTTTCTTTGACGTTGGCTTCGGCGGCTTTTGCTGAGTACGCCGGCATCCATGCGGTGTTTGGGGCGTTCATTACGGGCGCGGCGGTGGGCGAATCGGCGCATCTGCGGGAGCGCACTTCTGAGCACATTCACCAGATTGTCACCAATGTATTTGCGCCGCTGTTTTTTGCCAGCATTGGATTGCACACGAATTTCGCGAGCAATTTTAAGCCCGGCATTACTGGAGTGATCCTGGGCGTGGCGTGTCTGGGCAAGATTCTGGGCGCGGGATGGGGAGCACGGCTGGGCGGTATGGATATGCGAACCGCCATTGGAGTGGGACTGGCGATGAACGCGCGCGGCGCGATGGAAATGATTCTAGGGATTCTGGCGTTGCAGGCCGGGTTGATTCACGAACCCATGTTTGTGGCACTGGTGATCATGGCGCTGGTGACGTCACTGATTTCGGCGCCGGCGATCCGAATGCTAATCAAGAGGAAAAAATCGGTCAGCCTGAAGGACATTGTTTCCAGCCAGTTATTTCTGCCCAATCTCAAGAGTGACACCAAGAACGGGGTGTTGCGGGAGATGTGCGACATCGCGGCTCCGCTGGTGGGTAACGCTCCGGAGCGTTTTTTTCGCCTGGTCAACGAACGCGAACGGGTGAGCAGCAGCGGCTGGCGAGCGGGAGTAGCGGTGCCATACGCGCGCGTGGATGGCTTGCTGCGTCCGCTGGTGGCGATTGGGAAGACCGAGAAGGGAATTGATTTCGGTTCGCGGGATGGCCGCCCAGCCAGGCTGATTGTGTTGATACTCACTCCCGACAACCAGTCGCAGCACGATCTGCTGGCCGATGCGGGACAGCTCTTCAGCCAGAAAGAGATGGTGGACCGGGCACTGGCTGCGAATAGTTTTGTGGAGTTGGTGGCAGCGTTGAATGCGCCGGTGAAGTAGGGCGGGTGTTCTACTTCAGTCCCGTCACTATGTAAGCCTGCGAGGTAAGCTGGTTGTAGCGATAGGCGTATGCGGTCCCGTCGTTTGAAAGAAGGACGGTGTCAACGGACGAGAATCCTGCGCCTGAGTTCCCGAAGGCTCTCCATAGATCCATCTTTCCAGTCACTGTATTCACTTTATAAATTTTCGCCATGCGCTCTCTTGCCCTGGAGGCTACATAAACTGAAGTGCCATCGGGCGACCAACCAGTCATACGGTACTTGCCGTCAAGTCCGGGGACCAGGCGAATGCCGCTGCCATTCAAAGGCCAAATCCCCCATTTTCCGTCCGGTTCCTGTACTGAGGTACTGCTGCCGTCAGGCGAGAGCCAGACTCCGGAGACGCCCTCCGGAGTAACGGGTTTGGAGGCGCCTGTACTGACATCGATCAAATAATCACGGGCGCCGTGTCCAGCTTCAATTCCAGTCGCCAGCAGTTGTTTACCGTCCGGAAGCCAGCGAACGGTACCGTAGACGATGGCGTCTCGGGTGAGCGGCCTGGACTCACCGGCTCCGGTCGGCACCAGGTTCAGAGGGCCACCCTTGGCTGATTTGGTGATGACCCATTTCGCGTCGGGCGAGATGGCGACGCCATCGCCCTCGCCCAAACTTGCGGGCGGTGAACCATCGGTGTCGCGCAAAAACACGGTGTAATTGGGGCCTCCGGCGTCACCCACTTCATAGAACAAGATCTTTCTGCCGTCGCGGCTGATATCACTAAGCACCGCCCAGCCGAACCATCCCAGTTCGCGCTCTTCTTTTCCGCCCGGGGAGATGCCTCGAAGTCCGGCACGCGTCTGTTGAGTCACCGTCAGTGCGGTTCCGTTGCGGAGGTCCTCCAGCCACATGCCACCGGGGACGTTGGTGAGGGTGCGCAACTTGCCGGAGAGGGTGACGGCGTGCGGGTTGTCGGCGCTGCCACTAGTGGTGGCGGCGAACCAGACCTCATCGCCCGCTGGGGACCAGACGATGCCCTCGATCGATTCCCAGCCGGAGGAAAGTTTCCGCTCTTTGCCGTTACCATCGCTGGCGATCACGGCGACCGAACCCTCATCGTCGCCTTCGGTGTTCTCATGGTCGGCGAAGGCAATCCATTTGCCGTCCGGCGAAATTCTAGGGTCACTGATCCAGCCGATGCTTTCGAAAAGGACCTTGCCGATGGGATATTCCAAGCGCCAGTGGCGGTTTTCAGGGAGGTAGTGGACCACCGCCATAGCTTCGCCGTTGGCGGCCCAATCCGCGCCCTGGACGTTGTCCAGCATCTCTCGTGGCGTTCCCCCACTCAGCGGAACCCGGGCCAGCGTCCCAAATTGCAAGAATGCACTGGGGCTTACGGAATTCAGACGAACCGCCAATTCTCCAGTCTTGGAGATGGAAAGCAATTCGGCATTCTTGAGGCCCAGTTCGCGGGCACTGGGATCGTTGGCGCGTGCCATGTAGAGTTGCTGGTCGCCACCCTCCCACACAGCGCTGTACACAATGCTGCCGTCGGGAGTAAAGCGAACGTTCCCGATGGAACCCATGCGGAAGGTGATCTGCTTATATTCGGCTGGAGGCGTGTGAGAGCTGTGGCCAAGCCACCAGCCCAGAGCCAGCGTTACCAGAGCGAATGCGAGACTACCTGCGAGTAGGAGCGGCAACCCGCGGCTGGGGCGTGCAGCTTCAACCGGCGTGACTTTGGCGGAGGTGCTGGAGATGCCGGAAAGATGCTCCAGATCAAATGCGATATCGCTGGCGGAATGGAAACGGGCTTCGGGGCGCTTCTCCAGGCAGTGCCGCACAATGCGCTCCAGCGCCGGAGAAACGTTGCGATTGGTTTCGCTCAAGTCTGGAGGGTCTTCTTTCAGGATGGAGCTCATGGTGTCGGCGGCAGTGTCGCCGTGAAAGGCCCGTTTGCCGGAGAGCATTTCGTAGAGAATTGCGCCAAAGCTGAAAATGTCGGAGCGGGTATCGAGGGCCAAGCCGCGTACTTGCTCGGGCGACATGTAGCCGGCCGTGCCCAGGACCGTTCCAGCCTCGGTGCCGTGGCTTACGGTTGCCAGCGAGGTGTGGGCACTGGTTTCGGCCTGAGTGAGTTTGGCGAGACCGAAGTCGAGGATCTTGAGGCGGCCGTCTTTGGTTAGGAATAGATTTTCTGGTTTTAAATCACGATGAATGATGCCTTTTTCGTGGGCTGCGGCCAGGCCATGGGCAATTTGCAAGGCGTGGTCGAGAGCCTTGCGTACCGGGATTGGCCCGCTGCGGAGGCGCTCGCGCAGGGTTTCGCCTTCGAGCAGTTCGGAGACGACATACGGCGAGCCCTCGCTGGCGCCAATGTCGAATACCGCCAGAATGTTGGGATGGTTGAGGGCTGCGGTAGCGAGGGCCTCTTGCTCGAAACGACGGAGACGGTCGGCGTCAAGCGAAAGCGCTCGTGGCAAGACTTTGACCGCCACGTCACGTTTGAGACGAGAATCGCGGGCACGATAGACTTCGCCCATACCGCCCGCGCCGACAAGGGCGACGATCTCGTAAGGGCCGAGCTTGGTGCCGGGGGCAAGATTCATTCGTAGGAAAGGTTATCACCTGGTGGGGAATCGCGCAGCGGTCGGCGCCGCATTTCACGGTGAAAAACCTTTGACCGCAAAGGACGCAAAGGGTTCGCAAAGTTCGCAAAGAGAACCCAGATCGAAGCGCGTCTGCAACCTTTTGCGGCCAGAGAGTCAGCGGTTGAGGCCACGCCAGAAAGGGAATATCTCGGCCCCGACTCCTGCGAGTATCTCTGCTGCCTTGGGGCCGGGGTCTCCATAAACCTCAAAGCGGTTGAGGCTCGAACTCTGGAGGAGTTTCGGTACGAGTTCCCGCACCACGGGGCTGGTCAGGTGCGCCAACACGGCGATCTGATCGGCGTAGGTCTCGACGATGCGACACCGCTTGCGATCACTGCTTAAACACCAGTCGTATCCGAGGGCGCCCGGTTCCTTTTGAGTGCCCGCGATCATAGTCTGGGCAATGGTCTCGAAGGCATCGAATTGGTTCTGGTTGATGGTGAGATCGACGGTGAAGCGCACAGTGTGCTTGCTCATGCCTAAATCTTCCTTCGTTTGTTGCGTACGCCGACTTGCAGTTTACAGCTTGGTGGCGACGCCGCCGGGAGCGATCCGCTCGCTCAGGGGATGGAGTCCGCCGCAATCCAGGCACCGGGTCGAGACGAAACGGGCTCCGCAGTGTGGACAGACGCCTTGGGTTTGGAAAGTGTCGAAGGGTTGGCCGCACTGACCGCATTTCCAGAAGTCTCCCACGGGTGGCGCGGTGTTGCAGCGCGGACAGGCAAAGCCATCGCGACGCGGCAACTTGGCCAGACGCGACAAGAACCTCGCGTGTTGCAGTCCGCCCCAGCAATTCAGCAACAGAAACACCGCTAGAACGCCGTACCACAATGATTGATTCCACACCGCGAAAACGATGAAACCAGCGATGCCGACAAAGCCGACGACGGTCGCCACCAACAGGCTACGGGCGCGCCCCAGCACGAACCACAGTACAGAGCGAAGAATCTGGCCGCCATCGAGGGGATAGACGGGCAGGATGTTGAAAGCCAGCAGGACTACGTTGATGAGCCAAATCGTCCGCAGCAAAGCATATAGATTAGGCATCGTCTCGGCCCATCCCACTGATTTGCCGAGCATGGCGAGGGCAGACAGCACCGGGAGGAGCGCGACATTGACCAGCGGCCCGGCGGCGATGCTCCAGAGCGTTGCGCCCGGACGCGGCGGGGGATCAACATAGGCCACACCTCCGAGAGGCCACAACACGATCTGATCCGAACTTCCACCAACTTGGCGGCAGGCAAGGGAGTGTCCAAACTCATGCATCAACACAATGAGGAACAGCGCCAGATACTCCAGCACGTTAAAGATGAGAGAAGTGTAGCTTCTGCCGTGCCAGTTAATTTCGTATGCGGCGACCAGGAACCAGGACCAATGCAGGAACACTGTTATGCCAGCGGCGCGGAACAGACGGATGGATCCTCGGTGGGTCGGCATGTGGAAGAGTTATAGCACGATCCATTCTACTGCTGCGTTGAGGCTTTCTGAATTGTAGCCCCGGGACGCGCGAACACCACGCCGTGCGGATAAGCATCGCCTTTGAAGCCGTGCGGCCAGGATTTGCCATCCATACTGACGCCGGCTTTATCGCTGCCGGGATCGCGGAAATGTTCGTCGAGCGTCAACGCGCCGGTTTGGGGATCGAAGTTCACCATAAACAACCTATGCTCGCCGTATTCGCCCGAGTTCAGAACGATGCGGCGGTTCTCGGCGTCGGGGGAAATCCAGTGCGGCTTCTGTTTGTCATCGAAGGGGAGCCGCGAGACTTCGCGAATGTGAGTTAGATCAGAAATGTCATAGGCTGCGAGGGCGTGCATGGAGGTTAATGTCGCTACCCAGTAGTGGCCGATGCGCAGCGGCACGCCGCACTCATCGCCATCGAAGGTCTTCAAGTAGCGAACGGAGGGATGGGCAGCCTCAGCGCCGTCCAACGCATACAAGCCGCACGAAAAGGTGTGGATCAGGACGGTCTTGCCATCGCCTAGCGGTTCACCGGGATTTTTCTGCTCCGAGCCGCGTGGCCCGGGTGGAAGCACCAGCGTGGTCAGCAGTTTCAAATCCGAAAGCCGCCAGACCTGCACGGTGCGCGAATCCCCGTCTTTGTCGTGCATGGCAGTGTTGGTACTGACCACGCGATCGAGCGCAGGCAGGGCCACCAGGCTGTAGGGACGAATGAGTTCGGTTTTGGCGGCCGGATCGAGGGCGCTGCCAGTGCGGATGACGCGGCCACGTTCAGTGAATTCGACGAGGCCGCCGCCGTCGGACTTGGGTTCGTGGCCACCGTGATATTGAAAGGTGGCGAGCACGTCGTTGTTCGCGAGGCGAATGTAGGTATGCGGATGCATGTAGCCGTCGAGATCGCCGAAGGAAGTAACCAGGGAGGGATGGAGCGGGTCGCGTAGATCGAAGAGCATGGTGCGGCCGCTCTCGAATGCGTTGGCCAGCAGAAAGCCATCGTCGGGCATTTGCAATTCGGTGTGATGAGGCGTCCCAGTGGGGCCGGGAACCGCGATTGAGGCAACGGGCTGACCGTAGTGAGGAGACTTTGGGTCGGCGTCGAGAACGGCGAGAAAGTCGCTGGTCTGTTTGGCGTCATCGCCCGCCCAGACGAAGAGATAGGAATTGGTTTGGGAGAATCCGTGCTGGGCGAATCCAAGAACGGCGTAGAACAGCACAGGAATGAAGCAGCGGAGATTAAGCATGGGTACTGATTGTCGTCAGGTGGGCAGGGAGGTGTCAACCGGTGACGGGGGATTGGTGCTCATGTCAGCAATCGGGCTGCGGTGCAGCCGGGATTTTTGCAACAATGCTCGCTGATGACTACCATTGCCTGTGATGAGTGCGAGGCAACGAGACAGACACCCGGCGGTGCGTCCCTATGGGCGCCTCAAACTCATCGGCACTGGGGTGGTATTGGTGCTGGTGGGGACGGCTAGGATGCTAAGAGGCGTCCAGGGTGGACAGACTGGTCGCGGTCAGCCCATGTTTTCGTGGGGATTGATTGCGGCCGCCCTGGCGTGCGTCCTTCTCGCTTTCATCCCGTTGGCATGGATTGCCAGGGTAGGCCGCACACGGTCGAAAGAACCGCCGAAGCCCCGAGCACAGCGAGGGATATGCCGATGAGATTCGAGCTCTTCATCGCTTCGCGTTACCTCCGTGCAAAAAGGCGCCAGGCTTTTATTGGCGTGATTACTGGCATTTCTATCGCTGGGGTGGCGGCGGGAGTGGCGTCTCTGGTGATTGCGTTGGCCATCAACAATGGATTTCGCCAGGACTTGCAGGACCGTCTGCTGGGGTCGACTTCGCATATCAATTTGTTGCGGGTGGAGAGCGACGGAATCAAAGACTGGCGGCCGTTGATGGATCGTTTGGCGAAACAGCCGCATGTGGTGGCGGCGGCGCCGGCGATTTATGAACAGGTGTTGATCTCGCGTGGGCCGCGGGCGCGTGGAGCCGTGTTGAAGGGGTTGATTCCGGGAGAGGAGAGAAAGGTCAGCGATCTTTTGAATACGGTGAAGATTGGTTCGGCGGATGCGCTGGAGGAACGGAGCACGGGCGGGACGCCCGCGCCTACACAGGCAACCTCACAAGCAAAAGCGGCGGACAAGAGTGTCCGCCCCACACAACCTGATTCGCTCGAAGCTGCGCAGCAGCGCGTGGCAGAGATGCCGCCGATTATTTTGGGCAAGGATATGGCGGATGAGTTGGGCGCGACGGTGGGTTCGGTTGTTCTGGTGACCAGTCCGCAGGGGGAACTGACACCGTTTGGCATCGTGCCCAAGTACTCGCGCTTTCGCGTGGCGGGAATCTTCAATTCAGGTTTCTACGATTACGATTTCTCGTGGGCATTTGCGCGGCTCAGCGATGCGCAGCAGCTTTTTGGTTTGGGCGATGAAATTTCCGTGCTCGAATTCAAAGTGGACGACATTTACCGGGCGGGCGAGATGGCGAAGGGAATCGAGCAGGCAGCGGGCAAAGGGTTCATGGCCACCAATTGGATGGAGCAGAACAAGGCCATCTTCCGGGCGTTGCGGCTGGAGCGGCTGGTGACGTTCATCACGATTGGGCTGATCGTGTTCGTGGCGGCGCTGAACATTTTGATTTCGCTGACCATGATGGTGATGGAAAAGACGAGGGACATTGCGGTGCTGATGTCGATGGGGACGCGGAAGTCGCAAGTGCGACGCATATTTGTTTCCCAGGGAGTGCTGATTGGAGTGATCGGCACGGCGATCGGATTGGTGCTCGGGTACGCACTTTCCTGGGCGGGAGGGCATTATCATCTGCTGGCGCTGGCTCCCGAGGTTTACTCCATTGATTATGTGCCCTTCGCGCCGCGCGCTTTGGATGGAGTGCTGGTGGCGTTGATCGCGATTGCAATCTCCTTAGTTGCTACGATTTACCCCTCGTGGTCGGCGGCGCGGATCCTGCCGGCCGAAGCCTTGCGGTATGAGTGACCACGGGTCTCCTTGATAAGTGACTCCGGTCACGTCGCTGACTTGTGAATTGTGGTATACGGATTTGTGTAGGGGCACAATTGAGCAAGCTGGGAAGAACAAACGACCTGCAACTCGTGTTTAAATGAAAGAGTGGCGATGGGATGAAAGTCCCGAGCAATGAGTCGCCTGGATTCATGTGACGAGGAGAGCAGCAGGTGCATCTAAGGGATGTAGCCATGCTCAGGATTGAAGGCCTCCAGAAGGTGTTTCGATCCGGCAAGTCGGAAGTCGTGCTCTTTGAAAATCTGTCGTTCCAGGTGGCAAAAGGCGAGATGCTGGCCATCGTGGGCGAATCGGGGGCGGGGAAGAGTACTCTTTTGCACATCCTCGGCGCTCTTGATCGGGCTTCTGCGGGCGACGTATACTGCGCACACCTGCGCTTGAATTCGTTGTCTGAGGCCGCAGCTGCTGAGTTTCGCAATCGCGAAATCGGCTTTGTCTGGCAGTTCCACTATCTGTTGCCGGAGTTTACGGCGCTGGAGAATGTGGCCATGCCGCTTCTGCTGCGGGATTGTCCGTGGCAGGAGGCGCAGAAGGAGGCGATTCGCTGGCTTGGCGAAGTTGGCTTGGAGCATCGTGCGGAGCATCGCGCGGGCGAGCTTTCGGGCGGGGAGCAGCAGCGAGTGGCGTTGGCGAGGTCGCTGATCACGCAGCCGAAGTTGCTGCTGGCGGATGAGCCGACGGGGGATCTGGATGGGCACACCGCAGACGCGGTTTTTGAATTGATCGCGAGATTGCATCGCGAATGTCAGTTAACCTCTCTCATTGCCACCCACAACCTTGCATTTGCCCGGCGCTGCCAGCGGGTGCTTCGGCTCAAGGACGGGCGGGTGGAGGAGGTGGCACCGAAAGAGCTACGGGTATAGCACATTGTGGCAATTGACATTTGTGGAACGGCATGACGGAATGGTAGGTGAGAGAACCGCAATCGGGAATACGTGAAGTTGCAATGTATTGCAGTGGGGAACAGCGACAGGATGTCTTTGGTAACTCAAAGGGAAGGACGAAAGTCACGATATCTTTGAGTAGGGGCGTGGCCCGCTGATTGCAACGTCAACAAGACTATGAATTTTGGGAGGGCTGAGGCCGGAGTTTAGCTTCGCGGCCTTGGAAGAGGTTAGGGGGTAGGGCAATATGTTTGAACGTTATACGGAGAAGGCCAGACGCGTGATCTTCTTTGCGCGTTACGAAGCCAGCCAGTTTGGGTCTCCTTATATTGAGACGGAACACCTGCTGCTGGGGTTGCTGCGCGAAGACAAAGCCCTGACCAACCGCTTCCTGCGTTCCCATGCCTCGGTGGAATCGATCCGCAAGCAGATCGAGGGGCACACCACGATTCGGGAGAAAGTCTCGACTTCGGTGGATTTGCCGCTGAGCAACGAATGTAAGCGGGTGCTGGCCTATGCGGCGGAAGAGGCAGAACGGCTTTCGCACAAGCATATTGGGACCGAGCACTTGCTGTTGGGCTTACTGAGGGAAGAAAAGTGCTTTGCGGCTGAGATTCTGCACGAGCGCGGCCTGAGGCTTTCGACCATCCGCGAGGAGTTGGCGCGTACCAGCCAGGAAAAAACTCAGCCCCAACGGCAGCGCGAGTCTTCTTTATTGAGCGAGTTCTCCCGCGACCTGACCCAGGCCGCCATGGATACACAGCTTGACCCGCTGGTGGGGCGCGACGGTGAACTGGAACGGGTGGTGCAGATTCTGTGCCGCCGTACCAAGAACAATCCTGTCCTGATCGGTGAGCCGGGTGTGGGCAAGACTGCCATTGTGGAAGGATTGGCGCAGCGGATTGCGGACGGCGAAGTTCCGTCCTTCCTGGCGGACAAGCGGATACTGGCGCTGGACTTGTCGCTGATCGTGGCCGGCACCAAGTATCGCGGCCAGTTCGAAGAGCGGCTCAAGACCATCATGAAAGAACTGATGGAGTCGCAGAATTCCATCATCTTCATTGACGAGCTGCACACGCTGGTGGGCGCGGGTTCGGCGGAAGGCTCGCTGGACGCGGCCAACATTCTGAAGCCGGCGCTGTCGCGGGGAGAGATTCAGTGTATCGGCGCGACCACTCCGGGAGAGTATCGCAAGTCGATCGAGAAAGACCGCTCGCTGGAGCGCCGCTTCCAGGCGGTGAAAGTTCCGCCGCCCGATGAAGCCAACGCCACCAAAATTCTGTTTGGAATTAAAGACCGCTACGAGAAATTCCACGCGGTCACTTATACCGACGAAGCCATCAACTTTGCGGTGTCACATTCCAACCGCTACATTCCGGACCGCTTCCTGCCGGACAAGGCAATTGACCTGGTGGATGAAGCCGGCGCGCGGGTGAAGCTGCGCCAGACTTCGCTGCCGGAAGAACTCACGGAAGTGCAGAAGCGCATCAAGTTCATTGTCCATCGTATGGAGAACGCCATCGCGAACCACGAGTTCGAGAAGGCGCGCTTCTACTCGGACGAAGAACGCAAGGAGCGCGAGAACCTGCGCGCTCTTCGCGAAAAATACCACCTCGATGAATCCTCCACCGGGGTTGTCGGTCGGGAGGACATCGAGGATGTGGTATCGCGCTGGACCGGGGTTCCGGTCACTTCGATCAAAGAAGAAGAGTCGGCGAAGTTGCTGCGCATTGAAGAAGAGCTGCACAAGCGCATCATCTCGCAGGACAAGTCGATCGTTGCGCTGGCGCGCGCCATCCGGCGTTCGCGGGCGGGCCTGAAGAGTCCGAACCGGCCCATTGGCTCGTTCCTGTTCCTTGGACCTACGGGCGTGGGCAAGACGGAAGTTGCCCGCACCCTCGCGCACTTCATGTTTGGCAGCGAGAAGTCACTGGTGCGCTTCGACATGTCGGAATTCATGGAGAAGCACTCGGTCTCGAAGCTGATCGGGTCGCCTCCGGGATACGTTGGCTACGAGGAGGGTGGGCAACTCACCGAACGAGTGAGGCGCGCGCCCTATTCAGTGGTCCTGCTGGACGAAATCGAGAAGGCGCATCCGGATGTGTTCAACATCCTGTTGCAGGTGTTTGAAGACGGTCAGCTCACCGACGGTTTGGGGAACACGGTGGACTTCAAGAATGTCATCATCATCATGACCTCGAACATCGGGGCTCGGCATTTGCAACGCCGGGAGGGCCTGGGCTTCCAATCGAGCGACGAAGGCATGGTCTCGGAAAAGGTCGAAGACCTGGTGAAGAACGAGGTCAAGCGCACTTTCAATCCTGAGTTCCTGAACCGGCTGGACGAAATTATCCTGTTCAGCGCGCTGGGCGAGGGCGACCTGATCCAGATTCTGGAACTCATGGTGAACCAGTTGAATCAGAACCTGGCGCAGAAGTCGATCACGGTGACGGTGACCGACGAGGCCAAGAAGTGGATCCTTAGCCAGACGCTGGGCGATCGTAGCTATGGCGCGCGCCCGCTGCGCCGGGCCTTGCAGAAGTACATTGAAGACCCGCTGTCGGAAGCGTTGATTCAGGGCACCATCACCACGCGGCCGGCGTTTATTGAGGTCTTTCTCGATGGCAACAAGTTATATTACCGTCCTGTGGACTCGGAGAAGACGACCGAAGGCGTGCTGCTTTACGAGAACAGCTAGGCAGCATTCAGCAATCAGCCGTCAGCGAAACGCTGGCGGCTTTTGTTTTGAGGGCACTCTAACGCTCCAGCTGACCTCATGCCTATACTATTGACTGTCGGGGAGCCTCTCCCCGCGGTGATGTCTCAATGCTGACTGAAGAGGTCAAGCGGCGGGTATCCGATTATCTTGGATTAGGTTTCGGACTATTTCTTTCGGTCGAGTTTACGGCCACGTGCACGGAGTACGATGTCAGGAACGGCCTCTCGCGTTTGTACTATGCATTTTTCCATGCCTCTTTGGCATTTCTTCTCAGCCAAGGAGAGGACATTGATACGTATCGCCGCAAACATGGTAACGTGCATGCTGCGATCGACAGGCGTATGGGGAAGCCCTTTGGCAGGCTTCTGCGCGAGCTATACCGATCTAGGCAGCGCGCAGACTACGAGCCCGACTTCTTAGACGTTAGCTATGGAGGAGAGCTTGAGAGGGCCCGAGCTGCGGCCCGAACGACGTTGAGCCGTGGCAAGCAGAACTTTTATTGGATTTACAATGAATGCCGGAAGTCTTTGTGACTGGAGAGGCTTTGTATGGACGAATCGGAGCTGCAGAAACTCATTGAGGCGCGTCTCGCGCTCGCGGGGATTTTGCCCGCCGTAGACCGAGATAAATCGCAGTTCTTGACCGACCTGCCAGATTGGTTCGTGGAAATAGTCCTGACCGACGCGACTAGGCAGGCTGATGCGGAGCAAATCGTCAGGGAGATCTCTGCTGGACTGCGGGGACAGGGGACGGGTCTTAACGTTATAGTTCGGTCTCTCTGGGAGGTCGTTGCGGTGGGGTATGCAGGTCCGGCGAGAACCGCTGAAGGCGGACTGCGAACCGCACTTGACTTTCGCGCTCAGTTGCGGTCGGGCCAGCGGGTGGCTGAGGCCCGGGTCGATGTCACAATGAGTGCATTGGTGGTTCTCCGTCAGCAACTCGGTAAAGAGGACTATGTCTCGCTTGGTTGGTCTCCAAAGAGAGGGGACGTCGACGAGCAGGACATCACTGCCGCAGTAACTAGATATTTGGAACTTCAGTTGGGTCAAGGCGGGATGTCTTACTGGGACCCCCTCCTGGAGCCACACTTGGACCTAAACGAGTCGGCGATGTCCTACGTCCTAGGGTACAGCACCGCGTTCCAGGAGTTGCGTACGGCGATTGCTGATGCTTTTTCCGAGCCGGTTCGTAGGAACTTCATCCAAAGCCTCGACGTATCCCACGTAAGCATGGTTGACTTCGAGAGAGTGCTGCCGGACCTTTCAAATATGCTGGGCGGTGCGTACAAGAGAGGGCAACGGTTCAGCATCAGTGCGCATGAGCTGTTCGATACCCTTTCGCGTGGGGAACAGGAATTGGTGAGGCGATATTTTCTCATTCAGGCACGCAAGGCTAGGGCCGAACAGCCTCAACTGGCCCAGGAGTATCCATCAGCGTTTGCGAGGTTATGACGACAAATAGGAGCCGCGGTCATGGGTATGCGGGCTAATCGTAATTTGTTGTGCTTTGCTGCATTGTTTCTACTAGCGTGCGGATTCGCCAGGGCCGAGCAGATCCCTGACCCACACCAGGTTCCGGTGATGGATGGCGAGGCGGGGCCGTGTTCGGTGAGTTTTACGGTGACGGACGAAAAGGGCGCGCCAGTGTATGACGCGAGGATTCGGGTCCACATCGCGTATGGATTTGCCGGGGTGCGGCGGCTGGATCTGGAGGCGGCTACCAATGTGGACGGGAAGACGTTGATCAAAGGTCTGCCGCAGAAGGTGAAAGGCGACATTTTGTATTTTCATGGCACCCAGGGACAACGCGAAGGGTCGGCGACTTATGATCCGGCGAAGAACTGCGGCGGGATCGACAGTTCGATTGTTCTTAGGGAAGACAAATCGGCCACGGATTGAACGGATCAGGGTTTGGTCCAGTCTTCGTTTCTTAGTCCTTTCACTCTGCGAAACACACGATCGTGTGTGACCAAGACCGCGTCCGCTGCCAGTGCCTGGGCGGCGATCATGAGATCCAGGTTGCCGATGGGTTCGCCCTCATCCGCCAAAGCTGCGCGCACGCGAGCATAATGCCGGGCCGCCTCGGAGTCCCAGGGTAAGACCTCCACCCGCAAAAGGAATTCCTCTACTGCGATCTTCAGCTTTGATGCTTCGGGCCTTCGGGCTAAGCCGAAGCGCAATTCGGCCTCGGTGACTACCGAGATTCCGACGTCGGCCATCGGAACCTTCAGCAAACGCTCGCGCACGCGAGGGAAATTGTCCTTGATCACATAGCTGACCGTGTTGGTATCGAGCAGATAGCGGACGGCCATTTAGAACAAGTTCCGCTTCTGCGGAGGGGCATCTTTGCGTTCCGCCAGGAAGTCGGCGGGCAGATGGAGGGTCTTCACCAACTGGAAGAAATCAGTCCATGATTCGGGCCGGCGCGAAAGGATGACATCGCCGTTGTCGGGATCGCGGCGGACGTAGACTTGCGATCCCTCAAAGCGGTACTCGGAGGGCAAGCGGACGGCCTGGCTGCGGCCGTTGCGGAACAGTTTAGCAGTACGCGGCATGGTATATATCATGGTATATGCCATGCCGTCACATGGTCAAGCTCCCTGCACGGGCGAGGACGCCCGCGCCTACATCATCAGGCCACACTGGAGAGCGTGGGTGCGGACGTTAGGGCGCTATTTGCTCCGAAAGCCGCGAACGACTGCTGCACCGCGCTGTAGGCCTGTTGAGCGGCGGATACGTTTCCAGACTGGAGGTCCTGACCTAGCTGGGCGAATTCCTGGGTGATGTTGGATTGCTGACCGCTTCCGGCTCCGCCGCCGTGGTGATGATGATGGTGGCCTGAGGCTGGGGTACTTTGACTTTGCGTGTCTTGCTGGATAGTCGCAAAATCCTGTTGTGCGGCTGAGATATTTCCCGATTGCAAGTCCTTACCGAGTTGGCTAAAGGCCTGCGCGAGGGGATTGCTGCTGGATGCGGATGCAGTGCTTGCGGACGCCGAGTTCTGCTGCAAAGTCGCGAAGTCCGACTGGGCGGCCGAAAGATTGCCGGACTGTAATGCCTGGCCGAGCTGTTGGAACTCCTTCTGGAACTGCTGTTGTGGGCTGGTGACGGCTTGACTGTTCGAGTTGAACAGACTGCTGCTGAGAATGCCTGCAATGGACATGGCTTCATGCTCCTTGTCTTGCCCGGCTGCCGCCGAGCGCTTTTTGTCGATCCCATGCAACTCGCTCGCAAGCTGGATGCCACCGCTCGGCGGAAGAGGATGGGAGAACCAAGAGCTTGGCGCTGAAGGTTTTAGCTCACGGACGTTCGCCAAGCAGGACCAGGCCGGGGCAAAACGGATGGGCAAGTGTGGTTGGGGTGGGCAAGGCCTGCCCGTCTACGCGAATTTTCCTTGCGACCTTCACGATCAAGTTGTCATCGTATTGGCCATGGACAAAGTCAATATCGCGGAGAAATTCAGCCACATCAAGGAATACTGGAAGCCCTACATCGCTGCCGAGCTCAACGGGCAGCACGTGAAGTTGGACAAGCTGAAGGGCGAGTTCGTATTTCATCATCACGAGCACGAGGATGAGATGTTTCTGGTGGTGAAAGGGCGCTTTCGCATGGAGTTTCGCGGACGGCAGGAGTGGATCGAAGAGGGCGAGTTCATCGTGGTGCCACGTGGAGTGGAGCATCGACCCGTGGCTGAGGAAGAATGCTGGCTCCTGCTGTTTGAGCCGGCCGGCACGCTGAACACCGGCAACGTAGTGAACGAGCGTACGATAAAGGAATTGGAGCGGGTTTGAAAACCAGTTCTCAGTTCTCCGATCTCGGTTCTCAGTTGCTGATCGGGCTGGCGCTGCTTCTTGCCGCGGCGCTCAGTGCTGTGGCGCAATCGAAACCCAACTACGAGATATACGCGATCCGTTATGCCACCATACCGGACTTCCCGGTTTCCGAACTGGTCGCGGGCGCTGAACCGGAGCGCAAGCTCGATATTGCCATGATGATCTGGCTGGTACGGGGGAATGGCCGGAATATCCTGGTTGACTCGGGGTTCTATCACGAACGCTTTTTCAAAGATTGGCAGATAAAGGACTTCACTAAGCCTTCCGAGACGCTCAAGCGAGTTGGTCTCAAACCCGAAGACATCACGGATGTGGTCATTTCGCATATGCACTGGGACCATGCTGACGGCATGGATCTGTTTCCCAACGCCCGCATTTGGATTCAGAAAGAAGAACTCGAATACTACGCTGGCGAAGCGTGGCAATCGAAGGACGCTCACGGCGGCATTGACGAGGAAGACGTGCTCACGCTGGTGAAGCTGAATACGCAGGGGCGGGTGGGGATGGTGAATGGAGATGCGCAGGAAATTATTCCTGGAGTAACTTGCTACACCGGCGGCAAACATACTTACCAATCGCAATACGTCGGCGTGCAAACCACTGCGGGAACCGTGGTGCTGGCCAGCGACAATATGTACCTATACGAGAATCTGGAACGGCATGCACCGATCGCGACGACAGTGGATGCAGCATCGAATTTGCGGGCGCAAGAGCGCATGAAGCAAATCGCTGCCCGGCCGGGGTTCATCGTTCCTGGGCACGATCCGGCAGTTTTCGCGAAGTTTCCCAATCCTGTGCCTGGAGTAGCCAAGATCCAATGACCGTCGTTTAGCCCCGCGGCGAACGGTCGTCAGTTTGCATCGAGAAGGAACCATGGAATTGACTGTTTATTCCGCTTTCTGGTGTCCGGACTGCCGCGAAGCCAAACGCTTTCTGCGGGAACACAACGTTCCGTTCAAAGAGATTGACATCGAAACCACGCCGGGCGCGGCGGAGGAAGTAGTGAAGCACACCGGCTTGCGCGCCATTCCGCAATTCGTCATCGACGGCGAATGGGTCCAACCCTACCGTCCGGGGGAAGGCTTTCTCTACGCTGAGATGGCCAAGCGCCTGGGCGTGAAAACATAACAACGAGACGTGGCAAGCTACGTCTCTACAATGAGATACAGCCCCCCGCCCGGTCATCGCCTTCCGTACCCTAGGAAACCTTCCGGCATCGCGAGAGCATGGAAGATTCATGGCCGAAGACCATCTGAAACCCCAGGAAGAACCAGTGTGCACGGCGTGGCAACGCACGGTGCAGGGCGCCTTAGGCGTGTTCCTGCTGGTCACCGTGGCCCTTGTGGCTCGTTACTATCCCGCGGATGGCGCCACGGAACTGGAACTGCAGGTGCGCGGGTTGGTGCGGGAAGTGCAATTGTTGAAGCAGGAACAGGCGATGCCAGCTCTGGTCCTGCACCGCTATCGTAATTCCATTTGCTACATCTTTGGGGTGTATCAGGTTGGGTTTGCGGGTCAGGCACCAGCATTGCGAGCGCGCATTTCAGGAAGCGGCTTCGTGGTGGCTGATGGACTGCTGGCCACGAATCGTCATGTCGCTGAGCCGTGGTACGAAGACCCGGATTCCGCGGTGCTTCTGCGCCGAGGGGCTACTCCACGGCTGGAAAAGCTGTTGGCATTTTTTCCCGGGCAACCCGCCCCAGTGAACATCACACCGGCAGTATTGTCGGCGCAGGGCGACCTGGCTGTGCTGCGCATTGAAGATTCCCAGGCAGTGCACCAACTGCGGCCGTTGCCGTTGGCCGACGCGATTCCGAATCCGGGAGAACTGGTTTCGGTGGTGGGTTATCCGATGGGGGTGCTGGGGATGGTGGCGAAGTCGCCGCCGGCGGTTTATGAGAGGCTGGCCTTTCGGCGTGACGATATCGGCGCGGCCAACGAACTGGCGGCGCTTTCGCTGATTCGGCCTTCCGCGACCTGCGGACATCTGGGAGATGTGGTGGGCGACAAGCTGATCTATGACGCGCCGACGGCGCATGGCGGCAGCGGCGGCCCGGTGTTTAATTCTCGCGGCGAAGTGATTGGGGTCAACGCCGCGTATCTGGACGGATTTTCCGGGGGCACGCTGGGAGTTTCGGTGCGCGCTCTGAAGCCGCTGATTGCAGCGGCGCAGAAGAAGTAATTTTCATATGGACACACTGCACAGGCTCAAGGGACCCACAGGCAGGTTGGTTGGGGGCTTTCTTATGGCATTGCAGGCAGTGATGGGAATGCCTTTCTTGCTGACCATGGTCGGCAGTGTTCGTCACTGGGGCGGGTGGTTCGGTCCTAGAGGGCCAAAATAGTTATTTCTCTGTCTTCCACGTTTTTAGCCAGCCAGGTTCCCGCACATGTTCTTCGTCCAGACGGCGCAGGCGGGCTGCCATGATTCCAGATCGGCCCAGATAACCGAGCACCCGCTGCGGCTGGTTGCGATCCACGACTGGCAAACGTCCGATGTTGTTGCGCAGCATCTTGGCTGCGGCTTGGTGTAAGGATTCATCGGGATAGGTGACGATGAGGTCGCGACTGGCAGCGTCGAGCACGGTGGCGTTTCCGGCGGGGTCTTTGGCCAGGGCGCGCATCAGGTCGCCCCGTGTGATTATTCCTGCGAGTTGGCCGGCCGCGTCCAGAACGAACATACCCTGATGACGATTGACCTCGGGATCGTGGCGGCTGATGCGGTCCGAGAGTTCGCTGATTCTGATTTCGGCGGGCAGCGCGGGAATATCTTTGTCCATAGTTTCGGCCACCATGACTTGCTGCAATACGTCGGTTTCGTAATCCTGATGGATGTAGAGGCCGCGCCGCGCCAGCTTTTCGGTCATGATGGAAGCTCGTGGCATGAGCAGCATGGCGATGCCGTCGGCAATGACGCTTACCAGCATCAACGGCAGGACTGAGTTGTAATCGCGGGTGATTTCAAAAGCGAAGATGATGAAGGTGAACGTGGCCCGCGAGGCCGATCCGAAGACGGCTCCCATAGCGACCAGGGCGAAGGCTCCCGGGGAGAGATTGGCTGTGGGGAAGATGCGGTTCATTCCCATGGCGAATACCCCGCCCATGGCTGCGCTTGACATGAACATGGGGGCGAGCAAGCCGCCGGACGTACCGGAGCCGAGTGAAATCACCAGGGCGACCGCTTTGGCGAGCATGACCACGAGGAGCAGTTTCCAGGCCAGGCTGGCGTTCAGAATGTCGCCGATGGTGTCATAGCCGACGCCGAGGACGCGGGGCACGAAATAGCCGATGATGCCCAGACCGAGGGCGCCGATGGCCGGCCACCAGAGCTCGTCGATGGGTAGTTTTTCGAACTGGTCTTCGGTCCAGTAGAGCAGCTTGCTGAAGCCGACGGCCGCGAGTCCGCAGATGACGCCGAGAAGCAGATAGAAAGGCAGAGCGCGGGGGATGTCGAAGTCCATGGCCGCCACTTTAAACATGGGACCGGCGCCCAGCAGTTGCATGTGCACTGCGGTGGCGAGGGTGCTGGCAATGACCAGGGGGATGAAAGATCGCGCCTTGAATTCAAAGAGAAGCAGTTCGATGGCCAGAATGACGCCCGCAATGGGTGTGTTGAAGGTGGCGGACATGCCGGCGGCCGCGCCACACGCCAGCAGTACTTTGCGCTCCGATGCGGTGGTGTGGAGCAGTTGGCCAACCAGGGATCCGATGGCGCCGCCGGTTTGAATGATGGGGCCTTCTGCGCCGAAAGGTCCGCCGGTGCCGATGGCGATGGCAGCGGAAATCGGCTTCAGGATGGCGACTCGAGGCTCGATGCGGCTGCGATTGACCAGCACCGCTTCCATGGCTTCGGGAATTCCGTGGCCTTTGATCTTGGAGGTGCCGTACTTTGCCATGAAACCGACGATGATGCCGCCGATCGCTGGAACGAGAATCACCCACCAGCCGAGTTGGTTATGACGCGGGCTCAGGAACTCGGCAGAAAAGCGATGATAGAAGACAATATTGGTGAAGAGGCCGATCAGCTTGTACAAAGCATAGGCGATGAGGCCTGCCAGGAGGCCCACTCCGCCTGCGAGAAAGGACATCAGCACCATGCGAAACTGGGCGGGTTCGGCGAGGCGGACGTCCCCGACTTGGGCGCCGGTGGCGGCGAAGGTAGCGGGGGCGGAATGACTAGAGAGCGGCTGGTTCAATGTTTCCTCCGGCTGTTGGGCGTTCTTTTTGGGGGGTTGTTGGTCCGGCGATGCGGTTCGAAGGCCCGTTTGAGAGCGGCAATCAGCACTGGCCCCTGCGTGCTCAGTTCAGCGCGATGATGCAGCGAGAGTTCTCTCAGGACTCTTTCGCCTTTGGGGGTTAGCGACAGCAGCACCTCCCGGCGGTCCCGGCTACCGCGTTGGCGAGTGATGTATCCCCCGACGGCTAAACGATTCGCCAGTTCGACCGTACTGTGATGTTCGATCTGGAGGCGCTCCGCCAATTCGCGCACCCGCGGGCACACTCCTTTTGGTAAGCCCTTCAGGGCCAGCATCAACTGGTGCTGGTGAGGTTCCAAGCCAGCGCTGCGGGCAACCTGTTCGCTGAAGTGCAGGAACCGTCGAATTTGGTAGCGTAGCTCGGCCAGCGATTCGTAGTCGGGCAGGGAGGTTGTCCTGGACATAGATATATCGTATCACGATATATTATCAGGAGGCTGGCAACGGCAGTCGCTGACCGTTTAGAATCCAGAGTCCTAAAGAAAAGGGAAAGGTGCACCTGTGATTCCACGTTATACCCGCCCGGAAATGGGCCGTATCTGGAACGATGAGAACCGCTTCCGCGCCTGGCTGGCGGTGGAGGTGGCGGCTACCGAAACCCTGGCTGAGGTTGGCATTGTGCCCAAGGATGCGGCGAAAGCCATCCGCGAGCGCGCGGACTTCAATGTGCAGCGGATTCAGGAGATTGAGGCTGAGGTGCGGCACGACGTAATCGCTTTCACTACCGCGGTGGCGGAGATCGTGGGTCCGCACGCCCGCTGGTTCCACTACGGTCTGACTTCGAACGATGTTGTGGATACGGCTCAAGCGCTGCTGATTCGCCAGGCATCCGAGGTTATTACCGCGGACCTCGAACGATTGTCGGAGGCGCTCAAGCGCCGGGCGTGGGAGTTTAAAGACACGCCGATGGTGGGCCGCACCCACGGCGTCCACGCCGAACCGATCACGTTTGGCTTCAAACTGGCCAACTGGTATTCCGAAACCCAGCGCAACCTCGAACGCTTCCAGCGTAGTGCAGAGGAAATGCGGGTGGGCAAGCTTTCCGGAGCGGTGGGAACGCTGGCCCACCTGACCCCCGAATTGGAAGAGAAGATTTGCCACCGGTTGGGATTGAGGGCGGCAGCAGTGTCTTCGCAAGTGATTCAGCGCGACCGTCACGCGTACTACCTGGCGACTTTGGCAGTCATCGCATCCACGTTGGACAAGATCGCGACCGAGATCCGACATTTGCAGAGGACGGAGGTGAGGGAAGCGGAAGAATTTTTCAGCGAGAAGCAGAAGGGTTCGTCCGCCATGCCGCACAAACGCAACCCGGTGACTTGCGAGCAAATCAGCGGGTTGGCGCGGGTGGTGCGTGCCAACGCCCAGGCTGGATTTGAGAACGTGGCGCTGTGGCACGAGCGCGACATCTCTCATTCATCGGTGGAGCGAATCATTCTTCCGGATTCCACCACGCTGGTGGATTACATGCTGCACAAGACCGCCAACCTGATCGATACCATGTTTGTTTATCCGGAACGAATGCTGGCGAACCTGGAGAGCACGGGCGGCCTGGTGTTCAGCGGCCAGCTTTTGCTGGACCTGGTGGAGCACGGGGTTTCGCGGGAGGATGCTTATCGCATGGTGCAGGCGCACGCCATGCGGGCCTGGAAGGAAGACCTGAATTTTCGGGATCTGGTGCTGAAAGACAAAGCCATCACCAGCCGGGTGCCGCGGGCGCAGATTGAACGCGCCTTCGATTTGAAGCGTCAGCTCAAGAACGTGGACAAGATCTTTGCGCGGGTGTTTACCCCAGAGCGGACAGCGGGCAAGGCTCACCGGGCCAAGTCTGCACGATAGGCGAATCGACAGGCCTGCTCAGAAGGTGAAGAGTTCAATCTCGCCGCCACCCGAGAGTATCAGGGTCAAATTCGCTACCAGCAGGACCATGGGAAACTCAATCCCGTTGGGCATAAAGAATCCGTTTCTCCAGTGGAACATGACGATGGCCACGGCCATGTCAAAGGCCAGCATGATGGCGACGTAACGGGTCAAAATGCCGAAAACCATGGCCAGTCCACCAAAGAATTCCACCGCGGTCAGGATGATGGCGGCGGCGGTAGGCTGGGGAATTTCCAGGCCACCCAGGAATTCGGCTACCTGGTGAAACCCCATAAAGAATTTCTGGCCGCCATGGGCGACAAACACGACGCCGATGGTGATGCGCAGCAGAGTGATGCCCCAGGAACGTAGCAGGTCGGTCCCGCTGTTCATCTTGCCTCCTTGTGAACTCCTACCAAGCCGCCACTATAGCCGTCATAACCAGCATCTTCAAGGACTTCACAAATGTTTACAATTCGCCATTGGCGGGATGCATCTAATGAATTAACTGAACGGTTAGGTGGGAACTAATTCGCCACAATGGGGTTTTAGAGATTGCGACGGGAGGAGAAGGACATGAAGGCAATGTTTCGGGTTTTGGGGACATTTCTGGCGGTGAGCGTGTTGACCGCGGGTTTAATGGCGCAGACCGCGAGTGCGGGACGCTATGACCAAACCATTCAAACCAAGGTTACGGAGCAACTGGCGGCCAAGCAGGAGTTCCGCAATGTTGAGGCCACAGTGGAGGACGGAATCGTCACTCTGAGCGGCAGCGTGGATCTCTACCAGCAAAAGCTGGATGCGTCGAAAAAAGTGCGCAAGACGGCCGAGGTTCAAGGCGTGCGCAACCTGATTGCGGTCGAAGGCAAGAGCGTTGCAGACGCCGAGTTGGCTGCGCAATTGGACCGCAAGCTATATTACGACCGCGTAGGCTATGACGTTGCGTTCAACTACATTACCGCCTCGGTGGAGAATGGCAACGTAACCTTGATCGGCGAAGCTCGGACCGAAGTGGCCAGTGACTCGGCTTTGGCGCTAGCTGCGCGCATGCCGGGAGTGAAGGATGTGTTTAACGACATCCGGGTGGCGCCGACTTCGATTTTCGACGACCAAATCAGAGTGAAGGCCTTGCGGGCGATCTATCGCGACCCGGTGTTGAGCCGGTACGCGATTGATCCGGCGCGTCCGATTCGGATTTTGGTCAACAATGGCCATGTCAGCCTGGACGGGGTTGTGGCCACGCAGATGGATAAGAACGTGGCTGGCATTCGCGCCAACCAGGTGTTCGGAGCATTCAGCGTGAAGAACAATCTGGAAGTGGCGAAGAAGTCATAAGAGGGTGGTGGGTCGGGGATGAGGCGCGGCGTGAGCCGCGCCTTTTTTGTTCGGAGATAGTTAATTCTTTACCACAAAGGACACGAAGGTCCACAAAGGAACACACCATTGGGGCCCGTAGGCCTTCCGTGGTTCATTACTCTTGGAAGGTGAGTCAATCACAGGCGGTTGATCAATGCCGCCACGTATCCTGCGCCGAAGCCGTTGTCGATGTTTACGACGCTGACGTTGGAGGCGCAGGAGTTCATCATGCCGAGCAGCGCGGCCACGCCCTTAAATGCTGCGCCATAGCCAACGCTAGTCGGTACGGCGATGACTGGAACGCCGACCAGGCCGCCAACCACGCTGGGCAGCGCGCCTTCCATGCCGGCGCAGACGATGATCACACGGGCGCGGGTCAGGGTCTCGCGATTGGCCAGCAAGCGATGGATTCCGGCGACGCCGACGTCGTAGAGGTGTTCGACGTCATTGCCCATGACTTCGGCGGTGACGACGGCTTCTTCGGCGACGGGAATGTCGCTGGTGCCGGCGGAGACGACGGCAATGGTGCCTTTGCCGTATTTCTTGCGATCGCGTTGCAGGACGATTGCCTTCGCCAGTTCACGATATTCCGCTTTGCGAACTTTCCTTTTCACTGCGGAGAATTGCTGTTCACTGGCGCGTGTGGCCAGGATGTTGCCGCCGTGTTGGGCGAGACGGGCGAAGATTTGTGCCATTTGCGCTGGAGTTTTGCCCTGGCCGAAGATTACTTCGGGCATCCCGGCGCGCAGCGAACGATGGTGATCGAGCTTGGCGAAGCCTAGGTCTTCAAACGGCAGATGGCGCAGTTGTGCCACGGCTTCGTCGGGAGAAAGTTTCCCGCGGCGTACTTGCTGGAAGAGTTTGAGAATGGAATCGGAGTTCAAAAGCGGCACTCAGCATTCAGCCGTCAGCATTCAGCACTTGGCACTTAGCATTTAGCACTTAGCATTTGGCATGTAGCCTGGACAGGATAGCTTAGCATCCGGCAAAGGCCGAAGGGGGCTGAATGCTGAAGGCTGAAGGCTGAGTGCTGGGGGCTTTCACCGCGCCGAGGCGCAGGGCTTTTTGCGGGTGGAGCGGGATTTGTGAAGGATTTCCGTGAAGGTTTTCGCGGCTTTGCCGGACTCTTCGATGTGGGAAAGGAACCAGTGCCGCAGCACGGTGGGAGTGACTGATCCGCGGAGATAGGCATCGTAGAGTTCGCTGCCCAGGGCGTATCCGAGTTTTTGGGCAGCGGCGTCGAACTCGGTGCGTTCGGCGCGCAGTGCCTCGTGTAGCAACTTCTTGCAGGCCTGAGGAGAAAGCGTAGAACCCTCAAATGCAGGCTCGGCTGAGCGCGCCGGGTATAGAACACGCGATCCGAAGTAGGCCAGAGTGTGTTCGATGGCGCGCGCGTAAAAGCGGTCAGACGGCTCGGCAGCGGTTGCCGGCCGGGCGTCCCGGCGCAAGGGCAGGCCACGGCAAGCGTGATGCAGAAAGCGAGCGGCTTCTTCGGCGGCGTGTGTCATCTTGAACTCGCGCACGTAGAACGCGTTGATGGATGGCAAATACACGCAGCCATGTGCCTCGACGTGCTGGAGCATGGTTTCGATCTGCTTGGGTTCGTAGGCGGCCCGCGTCAACAGCTGGCGCAGGCGTCCATCGGACGAGCCGCAGTAGACTTCGGGCAGCAGGTCCACCAGGAACTTAGGCTGGGTGCGGTTATGGGAGGCATAAAGATTGATCTCGAGGAATGATAGCAAGCTGTCAATGAAGTTGTAGATGGTCGGAACCAGGTCGGGCTGTCCGGCCTCGCCCTGGCAGCGTGAGAGGTAGAGCCGGTAGCTTTCATATTTTTCGAGCGGAGTGGAGTTGAAGACGCAAACCACAGCGTCATTTACGCGGACGGTCTCCACGCGGTCCTGGCGTTCTGCGGTGGCACGCCAGTAGAGCGCGTCCACATTCTGCAAGACGGTGAGTACATGTTCATGTGGCAAACGCTCACGCAAGCGGCGAGGAAGATGGGAGGGTGCGAAGTGGGACTCGCCGAAGAGCACGAAGATTGCGGCACGAGGGTGACGTTCGCGGATCTCGGCGATTTTGTCCACCGCATGGCGATCGCGGGCGGCGATCTTGCGCAAGTCCTCGCGCGGCATGCAGTCGAGGCCGTAGACGGCATCGCCGTGCTCGCGGGCGGTGACGAGGAGCTCGTAGAAGGGGCTCCATTCGTAGCCCCAGTCGGCGTCAAAGCGGATGCGCTCGCGGAATTCGTTTTCGTCGATCTCGCGCCGCCACCATTCCTCGAGCACATGTTGATGACGCGCAAAGATAGTCTCGACTCCGAGAACGATGGGACGGTCTCCGGGATGAGCCCGCTGTTCGAGCAGGGAAGCGGCAAAGCGTTGGGCGGTGGGAAGGGCGTGATAGTCGCCAACGAGAACGATGTCGGCGGCGGCAATGGTCGCGGCGAGTTCGCGGGAATCGATGACCGAATCGTAGGAACGAAAAGCCTGGCTGAAGTCGCGCAGATACTTTCGGCGGCCGCTGGAGTCAGTGGCGCGAACCTGGCGTTGCACTCCGGCGAGCGCGTGGCGTTGCACGGCGTTGCGTCGCGCTCCGAGAGTGTTGGTGGTGGCCATGGCTATGGTCGTGCTTGACTCTGTCTTGTCCGCTCCCTATGCTCAGGACTCGTCTAGCTGCGAGGATGCCGCTTGCCTAATCACCCGCCGCAAAACCTGACCGTTGCCACGACCGGCGCCAGCGGAGCGGTGTTTCTGCGCCATTTCCTGCTGGCGGTGGAGCGCGACAAGCGCGTTCAAACCGTAAATTTCATCGCCTCCGACAGCGCCCTTCGCGTTATGGCCGAAGAGCTTGGCTTGCGCGGCCGGGCTAATCTGGTTAACCAGATCATCGGCAAGACTGCCCGCAAAATTCAGCAACAAGCCAACGCCGATATCGGCGCCAACGTTGCCAGCGGTTCTTATCCCGCCGATGCGATGGTCGTCATCCCGTGCAGCGTGGGCACGCTGGCGCGCATTGCCAATGGGATCGCTTCGCATCTGATCGAACGCGCTGCCGATGTTTGCCTCAAAGAGAAGCGTCCTTTGGTGCTGTGCGTGCGCGAGACGCCGCTCAATAAAATTCATATCCGCAACATGTACCGGGCTGCTGATGCCGGGGCCACGGTCTTCCCGCTGATTCCCGCCTTCTACAACCGCCCGGCCAGCTTGGATGTCATGGCGCAAGAATTCGCTTTCCGGGTGCTGGCCCACATCGGCCTGCCACAACCCCAGGCATATCGCTGGAAGGGCTGATTTTTCTGCTAGTTACACGGTTCTGCCAGGTTTTTTGGGGGAAGACTCAGTGTAGAAAAACGGGCGTCTAAGGGCGAGATGACGAAGGGATGGGAGACTAACGGCTGGCGGGAATGACTTGGAGACTTCGGCTCCGGAAGCCGATGGTAGCTGTAAGTGGCTGGATATGAAGGAGATTTCGATACCAAGTGACGACTAGTCACGCTCCGGTCGAGCAAGGTAGATCGCCATGGCCCGTTCCGCTCGGGCTAGGGAAATCGGAACGGGGACTTGCTGTTGTCGCTCTGCTTACAGTGAGGACTCTTCATCGCGCCTCCACAAGGCTCACAAATCTGGGAACAGAGGTTCTCAAGCTTGAAATCACGAACGCGCGGTTTTGAGAGATTCCTGCACCCTGATCATCAAGCTTATCCAGAATTAGCTGTTCACCCAGATGGTACTGGTGAATCAGGAAATCATCTGCCGTCTGGCAAAGTACTCCGTATTTTTCAAGGCATTCCTTCGGGAAGTGCTTCGTGTTTTGTGTAACGATTGCGTTCGCACGCGCCATGATTGCTGCAGCTAGCACGTGTCTGTCGTCTTTGTCGGGAATACATTCGACCGCTCTGAGCAATTCGGGTGGCACAGTGACCATCGCCTCTGGAAATGCGGCAATCATTTGCTTGCGCCTGTGTTCGGCTGCAGCGGCAGTGCGCTTTAGCTTCATTCGCAGGGTTTTGGTCATCTCTGCAATTATCTGCTCGCTCCATAGTGGCCGGTACATTGCTGGTTCTTCCGCAAGCCGCAATAGAAGATCGCAGAGTGAGGCTGGCACAAGAACGCACGCGTCCAATACGGCCGAGTATTCATTTTCCTGGGTGAAAATCATCTGGGGTTTTGTCGTAATCCCCTTTGGCGAATTCTCGCTTGGCTAAGGTATTGAGGGTTTCCCGACGCGCAACGTCGCGTTTCGCCTTGTACGCGATTACATCACGCACATACATACGGCGATGCGTGCCGACTAGATGGAAGGGGATTTCTCCTTTCTCCAACAGAGTGATGAGGAATTGCCTGGACATCCCCAAGATCTTGCTGGCTTCAACGGTGGTGAGTTCGTGCCTACTCTGCAAGATGGTCACGGAGTGACCCGCCCGCAGATCCGCAAGCAAACGAAGCAGAAATGAGTAAAGGTTGTTGGGCAGAATTTCCGTCTTGCCATCCGGCCCGATCAGCTTCGCCTCTGCGGCGCGAAGCTTTGCATAAATCTCGCTAATCTCTCGTTGTTCTTGCGGAGAAATAGCGATTGCCAGTGCTTCGCTGTTTTGTGCCATATCGCACTCTGACCTCCTCCAAGGGGTTGAAAAGCTAATAAAAGTCTACATTAATATCTGCTACAAATGCAACTGCAATAGTTGCCGACTGCATGTCCGATGGTACGTAGGCTGCTTGTTTATAGCGTTTGAATCCACGGCAAGATATTCACACTGCATGTGGCTGCAGGAAGGCCGTTACCTTCACGATATCCCGCACCTCGGTGCCATTTGATCCGGCGCGGCTTTTGGGGTAATCTGCGATTACACCTGAAAGGAGGTGGTCGAATGACAAGTTCAGATTGTAGCAACTGTAGTGGGAGTCAAAGACCAGGTGAGGTGGCTGAGACTTAGGGCTGGTTGCTCTAAGCGGGGCTCCTGAGCGCATGCGCCGGGGGCTACAGCCCGCACACTAACCGGTGAGTTGGATTGGATTCCGGCATTAGGTCGTGCCGGGAGTCGATTGCAGAACCCGGAGTTGCCGTAGAGGCCACGTAGAGTGACCACCTCTTGGTCAATCCCAAACAGTCCACCGGGCGGCCCGTGCAGCGATGCGCGGGCCGTTCTGTTTTTGGGCGTGCGAGACGTTATTTATCGGTGGGAGCGAGCGACCGCAAATAGGCTACGACCGCTTCCGCATCCTGGCGGTTCATACGGTATTGCGGCATGGGCGGGCGTCCGGGCAGGCCGTTGTAGGCAACTCCTGCCATCAGGAATTTGACCGCCTGCCCGTCGGTCCAGCCTGGCAGGCCGGCAATATCGGGAGTCTTATCGGCCCAGACCGGCATCGGCACGATCGGCTTAAGACCCAGCACGGCTCCTTGCAGGGTTTTGCCGGGGATGGGTACGCCCTTTTCGCCGCGGGGTGTGTGGCAGTCGCCGCACATGCCGACCCCTTCGACGATGTATTTCCCGCGCGCCAATTTTGCAGATTGTGCCGGGGACGCAGAAGAAGACCGCGCCGAGGTGATTACCACGATGGAGAGTATGGCGAAGGCGACTGCACAAGCGATAAGGTTCGATTTCACGGAGCTTTTCATGGTGAGCCTCGAAGCAGAGCGCATTCTACACTGGGTGACTTAGTTGCGGGATTATGCGGCGGCCTCCCAGCGATGGACGGGCTGTTCTGTTTTTGTAACAGAACTGATGATCCTGTGCGAGTTCCTTGAAATACTCGTACAATAAAAGCGCTGAAATCGTCATTGGCGATTATGTGGAGTTGACCCCGGGGCAATAAATATCCACCTGTTGAGGTGCGAAGATGAAAACGGCCCTAGCGCTCGTGATTCTTCTGTTGACTTCGCTGACTTCCCTTTCCCAGGACATCCGCGTTCGTCAAGAGGCTGTTCATTTGCTCGAGAGAGGGAATGCCGTCACCACGCCGGTGAAGCTCCCGGACCTTGAGCGCATCGATTCGTTTCGAGTATTTGGTCCTGACCAAGCCGTCAAAGACGGCACGTTTACCCGGGTGGTGATACAGGGTACCGGCCGGCGTGACGAGACCACTCTTGGCGACTATCACCTGGTCGATGTCATCGTTAACGGCGGCATGTCGAGAGCACAGTCACAGGTCGTGGCTCCTCCGGAAGTCAAGACTCTGATGCGTGTGACCCCGATTTACCATGTCAGCTTTAATAACGAGGACGTCATCCACGCCATTGCCAATCGCGAGGTGAATGGGCAGGCGGCCCGCTGCATCGAATTCGACACCGTCGTGGGGCAGAAGAGCCAGCCCAATGAAATCTGCGTGGATGCCGCCACCGGCGCCATAGTGCTGGAGAAATTGAACGAGGAACGCATCGAGTATCAGGATTTTTTCTTGTTTGCTGGAGCGCTGATCCCGGCGCGAATCGACTATTCCTCGACCGCTACTGCCAGCATGGAAATCAAGCAGACCATGACGGTGCTGACCGAGACCATACCCAATGTACTGGTGGCGCCCCCCGATGCGGTTGCTTGGGTGAACTGCCAGCCGTACCGCCGCGCTTTCGGACAATCGATGCCGCAGCCGAAGCCGGGCAATGGCGGGAGTGAGGTCGATGTGGTGGTGCGCGGGGTTATTTCGGAGGATGGCCGGGTTCATGATGCCGTGATTGATAGTTCCGAACGCCCAGACCTAAATGCGGAAGCGCTCCAACTCATTCACCAATGGGTGTTCACGCCGCCCATGTGCAACAACCAGCCGACTAGCGCGGAGGCGTCGTTCACGTTGCATTTTCAGGGGAGATAGGGGTCAGAAGATTGCGGAGCGTCGCTCCGCCCTACGTGGCTTCTTTTTCGAATCCCAGGCGGATGACTTCGGCGGTATCTTTTGCCAGTGGCAGCCTGTCGGCTTCTTCTTTTGTAAACCAACGTGCTTCAGCGGCATCTCCTGCCGCGTGAGGCTCTCCTGCGATACGATGACAGAGGAAGTCGATCAACACGTAGTGATATTTGGTGCGTCCGGCCTCGTCAGGCAGCACGCGGTCGTAGACTCCTAGCAAGTCCGCGGTTTCAACCGTTAGACCGGTCTCTTCCAAAGCCTCGCGGACGGCGGCTTCGCGCAAGGTTTCACCCACTTCGAGCACGCCTCCAGGAATCGACCACTCGCCGGCTAGCGGGGGATGGCCTCGCTTGACCAGCACGACCCTTCCTTCCTCGATGATGATGGCTCCCACTCCGACCAGCGGCTGATCTGGGTATTCACGTTTCATGGTTGATCGAGTGATTCTAATGCAGGACTGAAATTAGCACTTAGCATTTAGCATTCAGCATTTAGCCATTTGGGACCTTGGGGGAATGCGGAAACTCGCGTCCTCTGATTAGAATGAGCAAATGGCACTGGAAGAATACAAACGCAAGCGCCGCTTCGAGGATACTCCGGAGCCGCGGCCTAAGGTTGAAAAGAAATCCGGGCATCGGTTTGTGGTGCAGAAGCACAGTGCCACGCGGCTGCACTACGATTTTCGTCTGGAGATGGATGGAGTGCTGAAGTCATGGGCGGTGCCCAAGGGGCCGTCGCTTGATCCGAATGACAAGCGTCTGGCGATGCAGGTGGAAGACCATCCGGTTTCGTATTTTGATTTTGAAGGCACGATTCCGGAGGGCAATTATGGCGCCGGCGCGGTCATCGTGTGGGATGTGGGAACCTGGGAGCCGCTCTCGCCGCAGCCGGTGAAGGGAAAATTTGTGCCCGGAACCGCGGCGGAAGCCCGGGAGATGCTGCAAAAGGGCGATTTCAAGATTCGGCTGCACGGTCAGCGGCTGAAGGGCGACTTTGCGTTGATTCACATCAAGGGACGGCGCCCGGGGAGCAAGGGAACGGAATGGCTGCTGATCAAGAAGAAGGATGACGAAGCAGTCGAGGGCTATGACATTGAGGCTTACGAGACGTCAGTGCTGAGCCATAAAACTATTGCACAGATCGCGGGTGATAAGGATTCGGCTGAGTGGAAGAGCAGCCGTGCGGCGTCGAGGGGGAAAGTGAAGGCCCCGTGGCTGGCGGAGACGCTGGCCAAGTTGGATAAGAAAAAAAACAGAATAACCGCAGAGAACGCAGAGAAAGCAGAAAAAGGTAAAGCCAAACAGGCTGGGCTACGGGCGGCGAGAGGTTCAACGCCCTCGGCGATCTCGGCGGTTCATGGGTTGGCAGGCGCGGTGAAGCGCCCGATGCCGGCGGCGATCACTCCGATGCTGGCCACGCCGGTGGAGAAGCCCTTTGACGATCCGGAGTGGCTATTTGAAATAAAGTGGGACGGATATCGCGCGGTGGCGTTTATTGAGAACGGAAAAGTCCGGCTGGTTTCGCGCAATCAGAACGATCTCACCGGCCAATATTCCGAATTACGTGATCTCCCGAAATTAGTAAACGCGAAAAGCGCAATTCTCGACGGCGAAATCGCCGCTCTTGACGAGCAAGGCCGGGCTTCTTTCAGCCTGATGCAGCAGCGTACCGGGATACGCAGCGGCGGCCGACGCACGGCGGCGCGTCTCGACGTGCCGGTAGTCTATTACGTCTTCGACTTGATCTACATCGATGGATACGACGTGCGTCGGGTCGCGCTGGAAGAGCGCAAGGGGGCGCTGGCTAAGCTGGTTGAAACTAATGAACTCATCCGCTTGTCCGAGCACTTCCCAGGACAGGGTGTGGCGCTGTTTGAAGCGGCGAAACAGAAGGGGTTGGAAGGAATTCTCGCCAAGCGGCGCGGAAGTCTCTACGAAGAACGACGCAGCCGGGAATGGCTCAAGATCAAGATTACGCAAACTGTCGATTGCGTGATCGGAGGCTACACCGATCCCGAGGGCAGTCGACAGCACTTCGGATCTGTGGTGCTCGGCCTTTACAACGAGCGCGGCCAGTTGATTCACGTGGGTCAGGCGGGAACTGGTTTCAGTCAGGCAACATTGAAGGACATCTGGCAGATACTCAAGCCTTTGGAGACCAAACGTTCTCCTTTTTATGGGCCGGTAGAGGCTGCCAACGTCCATTGGGTGAAGCCGCAGCATGTTGCCGAAATCAAATTCACGGAATGGACGCACGAAACCGCCGAGGGTGGTATGAAGTTGCGCGCGCCGGTGTTCATGGGGTTGCGGGAGGACAAAGATCCGAAGCAGTGCACGCTGGCGGATCAGGTTCCGTTGCTCAGGACCGAGAGCTGAGCAGGAGGGAAGAGATCCTTCGCTTCGCTCAGGATGACGGCTGCGGGCTCCCGCTTCGCTCACGCCCGCAAACCGCCGTCATTTAATTTCCTTCATCGGCAACATGGAACCGTAATCCCGGCCGGAGGGCTCGACGGCGCGGGCGACGACTCCACCGAAAGCATCACGGAGTTCGGGATACTTCGCGACCAGGGCGTGGATCACAGCCATGTTGCTCTGGTAAGTCTCGGTGGTGTGCGAGACGTCGGTGGCCTGGTATTTCACGACTACGTCCAGGTCCTGAGCGACCGCCACCGGAAACATGGTGGTGAGCTTGTAGGTTTTCCCCCCGGCAGTGAGGTCGACCGTATTTCCATCCATCGGAAGGTCGCTCGGTTTCACGGCCTGAGACTCGTCGTAAAGCTTGTCGGTGGTCTGTGTATACATGAAAGGCACGGGCACGGCGAGTTCCCGGGCCTGCAAATAGTAGAGCCAGGCATCGCGGTTTTGGCCTTTGGTCTTAAAGGCTCTGGCCTTGTCGGCGAACCAGTCTGAGTCGTGACCGGCAACCTGGGAAGCGTGCACGTAGAAGCCACCGATCTTCCAGTCTGGTCCCTGTTGTTGCAGCACAAAAGAAACCGTCTGAGGCTTCTGAGAGCTGGAGAGTTCCAACGTGACCATTCCGTAGCTGCCCGGCGCCAGGTTGGGAATCACAAACGCTGCGCTGTTGGCGGTTTGCCCGTTCTTGCTGAACACTCCGCACAGAAACTCGGCGCTCTCGATCGGCTTATCACCTTCGATCTTTAACAGGAAGGGAGGGCGTGGCTGGGCTTGTGCTCCAGCAAAATTCGGCTGGCTATCTTTGACGGCGGCCTCGATGCTGGAAAAGTTGGCTGCCAGACTGGCGATCGAGTTCTGCTTCAGCGCGGCGATATCGCCCCGCGCAGCCATATCGAAATAGCGCTTGGCGACACCTTCCAGCGCGGAAGCAGTGGGCTCGTCCATGTCACTGTGGGTCAGGCAGGTTTGCGCCTGAGCCAATGCGGCGAAAAGCACCGTGAGCAGCAGCAGGCACAAACCCGAAAAACGCGAGCGTCTACGCAAGTCCATGACCTCACATCGGCGGATCTTAGGATTCCGACCAAACCCAACTTCTGATTTTACCTGCTCATGCGCTGCGCCGAAAATTGCAACTCCCCCGTCCCTATGGTACCGTCGCTTTGATTCCACTTGCGAGCGAAAGGAAGCGACCTATGGCGGGCTGGATCATCCTGGGAGTTCTGGTAGTCATTGCCTTCGTATTGGTGGGGATGTACAACACGCTGGTCCAGTTGCGAGTGCGTTGCGACTCGGCCTGGTCTGACATCGATGTGCAGCTCAAACGCCGGCATGACCTGATTCCGAACCTGGTAGAAACGGTCAAGGGATACGCGGCGCACGAAAAAGGCACGTTCGAGAACATCGCCAAATTTCGCTCTATGGCGATGCAAGCCACCGGGCCCGCGGATAAGGCGGCGGCGGAGAACCAGCTGACCGGGGCGTTGAAAAGTTTGTTCGCAGTGGCAGAGAACTATCCCCAGTTGAAAGCTTCCGAGGAATTCACGCAGTTGCAGGGATCGCTGAGCCAGACCGAAGATACCATCCAGAATGCCCGCCGCTATTACAATGCGGTGGTGCGCGATCTGAATACGAAGATCCAAGTGTTTCCGACGAATATTCTGGCAGGCATGTTCGGCTTCCAGGCGCGGCAATTCTTTGAAGTGGACGCCGCGGACCGCGAACCCGTCGCGGTGAAGTTCTAGCACACTGCTTAGAGGAGAAGACGTGCCAATCGCCAGCTTTTCCAGTTTCACCGATGGCCTCGACCGCGAGCAAAGAAGCCGCGAACATTTCATCACCAACATCAACCTGGAAAATGACCGGCTATGGGTTCCTTACGCGGACGGTGTCTGGTTCCAACCCTGCCACTTTAACGTTACGTCTGGAGGATTCAGTGTCGTGCTCAAAGGCCTCCCCGGTTCTAGAGTGGGAACTCACTACCACGTTGGCACGGTTCACGGCTACACCATGCGGGGTTACTGGCGATACCTGGAACACGACTGGGTGGCAAAGCCCGGAACGTTCATCTACGAACCGGCGGGCGAGGCCCACACGCTGGTGATCAGCGAGGACTCGCCGGAACCGATGGTGACGCTGTTCATAGTCGGAGGCGGCTTAATCTATCTGGATAAGGCGGTGGACGGCCGCTTTGCTGCCTACGAGGATGGATTCAGTCTCCTGGAATTGTCTCGGAAGCACTATCGGCAGGCCGGTCTGGATGTGCGCCAGCTAGACCAGTTGGTCCGCTAACCTCGAGTGACGGCGTGACTGACGCGACGATGCGCGAAGGAAGAGCAGGTTCGGCGATAATCGCTTAAGGCATGACTCGTCAAATAGCACATCCCGTACACAGGTTGTTTCTAACCTCTCTGAGACGCAGCCAGTTGCGTCTCTACGCGACGGTCGTGTGCTTTCTACTTTTCTCTGCGCCGCTGTTTGCCCGGAACTGGCGGGTTGCCGACTTCCATGACACTATTTCCGTCGCGGAAGATGGCTCGGCGACTGTCCATGAGCGGATCACGTTATCGTTTGAAGGTGAGTGGCATGGGATTCATCGATTTATTCCGATTGAATATCCCGGGCCGCGAGGCACAAACTACACGCTCTTCCTGAGTGTCACCGGAGTTACCGACGGTGACGGCACAAAGTTGAAATATGAGTCGTCCAAGTCGAATGGGCTTCGCGACCTGAAAATATACATTCCCGACGCGGTGGACACGAGCCGCACGGTTGAGATCACTTACACGGTCCGCAACGGGATGCGTTTTTTCGAAGACCACGATGAGTTCTATTGGAA
This sequence comes from Terriglobales bacterium, assembly GCA_052147055.1. Lineage (GTDB taxonomy): Bacteria > Acidobacteriota > Terriglobia > Terriglobales > Acidobacteriaceae > JABCZH01. Next base: position 1,767 of record JBKQLO010000145.1, on the reverse strand, counting down.
CGTGACCGGCAACGACTGGCCGGTGCCGATTGACCACGCGACCGCGGTGGTCAGCTTGCCTGGCGCTGCGGCGGGATCGTTGCGGGCGCAAGCATTTACTGGCGTCTACGGCTCGGCGGAGCGCGATGCCACAGCCCAGATCAAAGGCCCGGAGGTTTCATTCGAGACCACTAACCCGCTGCCCATGCGCGGCGGGTTGACCGTCGATATCTACATTCCCAAAGGCGTTCTCACGGAGCCGAGCGGATTAACGCGGATGCTCTGGTTCCTGGGAAGCAATTCCATCGTATTTTTGCCCTTTTGGACATTGGCGGTGATGTTTACCCTCTGGTGGTACAAAGGCCGCGATCCCGATCCTGGTGTGTCGGTGGCTCCCATGTATGAGCCGCCTCCAGACATGTCACCGGCGGAGGCCGGTACGCTGCTGGAGGACGCCGTTCACCCTCGCGATATTACTTCGACGCTGGTGGATCTGGCGGTGCGGGGATTTGTGAAGATCGAGGAAGTCGATGACAAGGGCCTGGTCTTTCATCACAAGGACTACGTGTTTCATTTGTTGAAGCCGATGGCGCAGTGGGGGGATATTGCGCCTCACGAGCGGGTGATGCTAACGAACGTGTTTGGCGAAGCGGATCAAACCCGCCTCTCCAGCCTGAAGAACCGCTTCTATACGGCGATTCCGGTCATCAAGCAGGACGTGATGGCCGCGCTCAAGAATAAAGGCATGTACCTGGTCGATCCGGATTCGGCGAATGGCTACAGTTTTGTGGCGATTCTGTTTATTGTTGCGCCTTTCTTGATGCTGCAATTTCTCTGGCACAAGGACGTATTCAGTTCGATCGGCCTGCTGATTCTTGGCGGGATTCTGTCGGCGATTATCTGGTGGCTGTTTGCGCGGCAGATGACGGCCAAGACGGTGAAGGGTGGACGGACTCGAGTTGCGATTCTCGGATTCCAGGAGTTTATGAATCGAACGGATGCCGACCGATTGAAGCGCATGCCTCCGAATACTTTCGAAAAGTTTCTGCCCTATGCGATGGCGCTGGGCGTGGAGCATCAGTGGGCGCAGGCGTTTGCGGGCATTGTGACCAACCCGCCGAGTTGGTATGCGGGGCCGGGGTATGGGCCGGGCTTCAATGCGATTTACTTCGCCAGTGCGATGCATGGTATGTCCAATGACATGCATCAGGTCTTCGTCTCGGCGCCGCGCGCCAGTTCAACCGGGTCGGGTTTTGGCGGAGGTGGCTTCGGCGGGGGCGGAGGCTTCTCCGGCGGCGGCTTTGGCGGCGGTGGTGGTGGCGCGTTCTAGCGCCAACTCACTTGGTCTGCAAAGACGCGATGTAGCGTGCGAGATTATGCATGCGCTGCTGTGCGATCGCCTCCTGGCCGGCATTCCCGAGTGACAAAAACATAGGGAGCCAGATCGGCATGTCGGCGGAGCCGTGCGCCGGCGTGGGCATCGTCCGGCCGAATTGCAGCACCGAATAGAAGTAGTCGTAGGGAAACTTGCCGTCGTTTCGTTTGGCCAGGATCGTCAGGTCTGGCGGCTTGACCACGCAGGCAGCGGCGGCTGGGCCTCCGCCTTTAGCATTTTCTCCGTGGCAAGCAGCGCAATACTCCCGGTACATCTGCTGACCAGAAGCCCACGAAGTTGGTTTGATTGGAACCTGTTTGATGATGGTTTGTTGGGCTGCACCCGCAACCAGCAACGAAAGCAACACTGTCATAGCAAGAATTGAGTTACGCATGGGGGCATCCTCCCAATTC